>JBILMW010000105.1:0-8925 GCA_044375335.1 Terrimicrobiaceae bacterium
CTGCAAGCCGAAGGGCGACGGCAAGCGCGTGCCTTGGCACGAGGATTCTGCCTACTGGAAATCAATGGTTGCTTGGAGCGATGACGAAAAGGCTCCAACCGATATCGTCACCGTGTGGCTGGCTGTCGATCCCTCCACCCTGGTGAATGGATGCATGAAGGTCATTCCCCGGACCCATGCCGAGGGGCAAAAAGGGTTTTCCGACTATGTGGATGTCGACACGGCTAAGAATGTTTTTCACCTGGAGATTGATCCCATGCAACGACGCGAGGAACTCGCAGTGCCTTGCATCCTCGAGGCGGGTCAGTGCAGTCTGCACGACGCCCGCCTGATGCACGGCAGCGATCCCAACACGAGCGATATCCGCCGATGCGGCTACACGATGCGATTCATGGGAACCAATGTGAAGTTGAATCCCGAGGTCGAGAATTACCACCACATCTACCTCGCCAGAGGCAAAGACAAGGCCGGTAACAACTATGCCGATCCAACGAAGATCTACCCGGAGAAGGCAAGGTATCGCGAGATCAACCGCAAGCGGATGCATTGATTCTCTGATTTCATGGCGGAAGTGCTAAACCGCACTTCCGCCATCGAACCATACCTATGAGTCTCAATATCGAATCAAACGAATACCGCTGGATCGAAAACTGGATTACGATCCCTGAATCGCCACTTGGAAAAACAAACGGCCGCACCCATGGCGTTACTGTCCTAAAAAATGGGGAGGTCGTCATTTTCCATCAGGCCGATCCTGCTGTGCTCTTCTATTCGCCTGATGGAGTCCTTCTGAAAAAATGGGGCAATTTTCCAGGTGCCCATGGATTGACTCTGGTGGAGGAAGGCGGTCGCGAGCTTCTCTGGCTTGTCGATGAGCACACCAAATCCGTCGTCAAAACAACCCTCGATGGAGAAGTTTTGATGAGTCTGCCCCAACCGCCACATCCCGAATACGCCAGCGGAAATTACATTCCCACATGGGCGGCTGTTGCAGAGGAGCGATTTGGCGGAAATGGCGATATCTGGGTTGCCGACGGCTACGGTTCGCACCTTGTTCACCGCTTCAACCGAAGTGGCACCTATATGGGAACGCTCGATGGTTCGGAAGGGGCCGGTCGATTCAGTTGCCCGCATGGATTAGAGCTCGATACCCGTCGCTCCGAGGCCGAGTTCTATATCGCCGACCGTGGGAACAGTCGTTTTCAAGTTTATGGTGTGGATGGAACTTATCACCGAACTTTCGGATCGGATTTCCTGCACAGCCCGGACGTCAGCGCCCGCATGGGAGACAAATTGATCGTGCCGGAATTGGTTGCTGGAATTACGGTTCTTGATGCTGGCGACCGTCTTATCGGTCGGCTCGGCTTTCAGTCTGGAGCCGATAGCCTGCAAGGGTGGCCCAACAACCGCGAGTGGGTTCAAGAGGGCAAATTCAACAGCCCTCACTCTGCAACTGCTGACGCGAAGGGGAATATCTATGTCGTCGAATGGATCACTGGGGGGCGTGTCACCAAACTGGAGCGGGTGGCAAAATAACCGCCTCAATAGGAGTCACGATTTTTCAGGATCAATCGCAGGCGCTCGTGCTGCCTAACTTCGGCTTTGGTGTATCGCCACGCTTTTTTGAATAGCCAGTGTGGCTTCTGTCGGCAGAAGGTCGACTATGCAGTCGTTGATGTGATCCCATGTTGAAAACAACACGGTGCTGGGCGCCTGCCATTTGCTTTGGTCGGCAAGAACGATGCGGCGCTTGGCGCGGGTGATGATGTTTTTTTTGATCTCGGTTTCGGTGAACTCCGTAGTCCAACAGCCTTCAGAATTCAGGCCGGTGGCGCCGATGAGGGCGAAGTCGAATTGGAGATTTGCGAATGCGTTGAGGGCAGGTCCTCCGACGAGGGCTCCGCTGACTTTGCGCAATTCCCCGCCGATGCAGATAATACTGGCTTCAGCATGGGAGCACGCGGCGACCAAGGCGACGGAGTGTGTGATCAAGCGGATGTCCGCGCGGCGCATGAGCAACTTTCCCGCCTCCAAACAGGTAGAGCCGGCATCCACAAAAACGCTGGATCCGCCCGGGATGAGCTCGTTGGCTTTTCTTGCGATGGATTTCTTTTCGGTATTGTGGCGTTGCTGGCGCTCATCGAATGAAATTTCTGCGCGGGCATACAGGGGATCAAGCACGCCGCCATGCACGCGGATCAGATCGCCCGCCCGCTCGAGTTCGCTCAAATCTCGGCGCAGCGTGGCTGGGGAGACCCGAAACAGATTTTGGAGTTCCGCAAAGCTTAGGCGTTGCTTCTCCCTCACGATTTTTCGAATCGAGTTATGTCTTTCTTGAGCGAACATTATCGTTTGTTATTACTTTGATCGTAGAGTTAGTCTCTTTTTCAATTTCATGACTGCAAAATTCAAGTCTCTGGTAGCAGCACAGTTCCCTCATATAGCTCGTCTTGAGGAGAAGGAAGACCTTATTCCCTATTCTTTTGATGGCACGGCGACATTTCAGACCATGCCGGATCTCGTGCTATTTCCGACCAGAACGGAGGAGGTTGCTGGACTGGTGAAGATGGCGGGGGATTGCAGAGTGCCAGTGGTCACGCGCGGTTCAGGCACGGGATTGAGCGGTGGGAGTATTCCAGTGGAGGGCAGCGTGGTTCTGTGCCTCTCGAAAATGAACCGCATTCTGGAGGTGGATGAAAAAAACCTCACTCTGCTCGCTGAGGCGGGCGCCATTACGCTTGATGTGGCTACGGCTGCCGAAAAGGCCGGGCTGTTCTATCCCCCGGACCCGGGTTCGATGAAGATTTCAACGATCGGTGGTAATGTTGCGGAAAACTCCGGCGGATTACGCGGGCTGAAGTATGGCGTGACGAAAGATTATGTGATGGGCTTGGAAGTCGTGCTGGCCTCGGGAGAGGTCATTTTCACTGGTAACAAATGCGTGAAGGATGTTGCTGGATATTCGCTCCGGGACCTCTTCATCGGCTCCGAGGGCACTCTCGGCATTGTCACCAAGGTCCTGCTCAAACTTATTCCGAAACCCGCCGCGAGGCGCACGCTAATGGCTGTCTTCGGCACGATGGAGAGCGCCGCTGAGACGGTGTCGGCCATCATTGCCGCAAAGATCATTCCCTGCACTCTGGAGTTCCTCGATGCGGTAACGATCAATTGCGTGGAGGATTTTGCCAAGGTCGGCCTTCCCCGCGATGCGGCAGCGATTTTGTTGATTGAAACGGATGGCCACCCTGCTGCAGTCGCCGAGGAGGCTGATCGCATGGCCGAACTCGCCCGGCAGCATGGGGCGACTTCTGTGCAAGTCGCCGAAACCGCTGAACAGGCTGCAGCATTGGCCACAGCACGCCGCGCGGCATTTTCCTCGCTCGCCCGCGTTGCCCCAACGACCATTCTTGAGGATGCCACGGTTCCCCGCAGCGAATTGGCGAAAATGATCCGCTTCATTCAGGAGACCGGTCAGCGCCACAATCTCAAAATCGGAACCTTCGGTCACATGGGTGACGGCAATCTCCATCCCACCTTTCTGACCAACGAGCGAAACCAAGAGGAAATGCACCGCGTCGAACTCGCGATGAAGGAAATCTTCGATTTCGCCGTCTCCCTCGGAGGCACCATCACGGGAGAACACGGTGTCGGTCTCGCCAAAAAAGAATTCCTCAAAGCCGCCACAAGCGACCTGAACCTCGAAATCATGCGCCGCACGAAAACCGCTTTCGATCCGGCAGGTATACTGAATCCGGGGAAAATCTTCAACGCCTGAGGCGTTGGAAATTCAACATCCAATATCGAACTCCCAAATCGAAATGATCAACTCACTTGCTTGATGAATACGGCAAATCAATGGGCGTCTCAAAGTGATAGGAAATTTGATCTGGAGGAGAGACTTTTGGAGTTTTCTGCGCGGATTGTTCGGCTCTCCGCGAAAATGAAAACTGGTGAGGCGGAGCGCCCTGTTGGGCATCAACTATTACGCGCCGGAACATCTCCTTATGCGAACCATGGCGAGGCTGAGGATGCCGAGTCTGTGACTGATTTTATTCATAAAATGAAGATCTGCGTGAAGGAAAGGCGCGAGACTTGGAAATGGTTGCGCTTGATTCAACGAGTTCCCCTTGTTGCCAAGCCAGAACGACTGGAACCTTTGATCGATGAAGCCGATCAACTGATTCGTATCTTCCGTCAAAGCATCCTTACCGCCCGCAAAAACGCTCAGCGAACATCCAACGCCCAACATTAACACTCGATGAGTCCTGCAAAAGAATCAGAGGTCCATACCACTCAAAATCCCCGCCCCACTTCATTGGATGTTGGAAGTTCTGTGTTGAATGTTGGATGTTCAGGGACTGCCTCCCACTCAACCCACGGAGGCCTCAAAGACCTTGATTACTCCATTCTCCAGCAGTGCATGCATTGCGGCATGTGTCTGCCGACCTGTCCGACCTACGATGCCACAAAAATGGAACGCAACAGCCCGAGAGGACGCATTTCGCTCATGCGCGCGATCGCCGATGGCAAAATGGATGCGACTCGGACTTTCGGCGAGGAGATGTATTTCTGTCTCGGCTGTTTGGCCTGTGAAACAGCTTGTCCAGCCGGAGTGGAGTATGGACATCTCTTTGAAGTCGCTCGCTCGGAGGTCGAGAAATCCGGTGCGCTCAACAATCCGCGCCGCAATGCGATTCGCAGTGTTCTTTTGAAGGGGCTTTTCACTCGCCCACGCCTCTTGCGATTTATTGGCAGAGGACTTTGGCTCTATCAGGCCAGCGGGGCTCAGTGGATTTTTCGCACGCTCAAGCTCAATGTGCTCCTGCCACAAAAATTTCGGAATCTGGAAACCCAGACTCCGACAGCACGAGCCAGCTTTTCGTGTGACATTATCCGTTCGGTTGAAACGCCTGCAGCGCCTCGTCACCGCGTCGGAATGCTCACCGGTTGCGTGCAGGACATCGTCCTCTCAGATGTGAATCGTGATACCGTGGATGTCCTTCTGGCTAATGGCTGCGAGGTCCAAACTCCGAAGGTGCAGGTTTGTTGCGGTTCTCTCCATGCCCACAATGGCGAACTGGAAACGGCCAGTGACCTTGCGCGCCGATTGATCGATTCTTTCGATCTGGAAAATCTCGACGCCATCATCACGAATGCCGCCGGTTGCGGTTCCCATCTCAAAACCTATGGACGCCTCCTCGAAGGCGATGCCGCCTATTCCAAAAAGGCCGCGCAATGGTCAGCGAAGCTCAAGGATATTCACGAATTCCTATCAGAAATCGGAATTTGCCAACCCCAGACAACGGGCACGCCTCACCGCGTCACCTACCACGAGGCATGCCACCTGTGCCATGGGCAGAAAATTACCAAGCAACCACGCGAGGTTTTAAAATCCATTCCCGGACTCGAACTCGCGGAACTCCCGGAATCCACCTGGTGCTGCGGGAGTGCGGGAATCTACAACATCACGCAACCCGAAATGGCTGCCGACTTGCAGGAACGAAAACTGAAAAATATTCTCTCCACCGGCGTCGATACGGTCGCGACAGCCAACCCCGGTTGTCACCTCCAACTCGTGGATGGCGCCCGACGTGCCGGTCGCACTCTTGAAGTCACCCATCCGATCTCCCTGCTTGCCAGGGCTTACAGGGCGGAGAAGGCAATGGGATGAAAGTGTAAGCTATTTTGCCGGTTTATTTTTGCTAAAAGACTCTTGTTTTTTTGGATTGGCACACGCCTCCAATTCTAGTGGGCCAAGCCTATGCAAAAAATTGTATTTCTTTTTTAAAAAAATCGCTATCATATCCGGAAACTATGAACACCAGTTATACATTGCACACTAATCGTGAGATTTCACCCCGTGAGTTTGGGCAAATTGCATCCCTTGCCCATTGGGGAGAGCCTCAAACCTTTACTCCAGATGTTGTTGAGGCGCACTTCGCTGCCGTTGATTTTGTTGCACACGTCCGGAACTCAGATAATCAGCTTGTGGGATTTACTGCTGCGATTTTCAACGGACTTTCAGGAGTATATATTGACTCCCTCCTTACACATCCAGAATTCGACAGAGATGTCATAGGCTCACTCTTGCTCAACGCAGTTCTTGGGCATTTTCCTAACATTCCAGCGTATGCAATGCCTTTTGTTGATGAACAGGATGTTTTCCGTAGCGCTGAATTTAAGGTATATCGCAGAGAGATGATAGCGCTTGCCAATCGGAATGAGGTTCCTATTGCTACAAAGATGTTGGCTGATTCTAATTAGCCTTCTCGACCAGCGACAGGTTGTGCGGGTTTATGTTATGGATGGAGCTCTAACTGGATTTTTGTCTAAAAATAACACTGCTCTTTCGGAACTCTGCCCGCTTTACCCTGTCGGTTTCTGTCCTTGCTAGAAGCTTTTTTCTTAGGTTCGCTTGATTTTCGTAAAAGACTCGCGGCATTCGCAGTGGCGTCAATTCTCCGAAAATTCGGGCTTAAATAATCCTCAAGTCGCGCGTTCCGAGTTCATCGGCAAGGGCGAGACAGTCTTTGATGGGAAGAACGCCGTCCGAGGTTCCGGCGCCGAAGAGGCAGGAGGCGGCGGTGGCGACACCATAGCGGAGGGCCGTTTCGATCGGAAGGTCTTCGTGCAAACCGAACAGCACGCCGGCGGCGAAGGCATCCCCAGCGCCGACGGTGCTAACGATGCGCTCCTGCGGCACATGCAGGCTTCCTTGGATGTGAAAAATTCCATCATGTCCGAGCGCGCAGGCACCTTCGGGGAAGTGGACGATGACCCATTCGCTGACGCCGGAGGAGAGGAGTTGGCGGGAGGCGGACTCTATCGCTGACAGGGAAACGAGGCCGCCAGGCTTGGTGGGGATGCCGGTGGTCCGCTCGATTTCGAACTCGTTCATGATGCAATAGTCCGTGTGCCGCAGCGCCGGAAGAACGACCTCCCCGAAGCGCTGGCTGTCCTCGCTCACGACATCGATGCTGGTTTTGAATCCGGCGTCCCGCGCCGCGTGCAGGACCCAGGCGGCGGCGGTGCCGAATTCCGTATCGGGCTGATCGAGCAAATCGAGGAGCAGGAGGTAGCCAAGGTGGAAGATTTTGGCATCCGATTCGGTGAAAGAAAAATGTTCCGGCGCGAGGAAGGCGTTGGCTCCACGCTGATGGAAAAAAGTGCGGCGCCCGGTGGATTGAACGGTCATCACATCGGTGTAGGAGGTGGGTGCCGTCGCGTGTCGGAGAATGCGTGTGCGATCGACGCCGTGCGCATCGCATTGTCCGTGAATCCAGTCCCCATAGGCATCCGCGCCGATTAGGCCGATGCCTGCGAGCGGAAAGGGGGCTCCCAGGCGGGCGAGGTCGAGAAGCACATTGAAGGGGCTGCCGCCGTTGCCGGTCGTCTCGGTCAGTATGTTGGCGAGCGCATCCTGTTGCGGATAGGTGTCGATGAATTTCAGTTTGTCGACAATCCAGTTGCCTCCGGAGAGGATTCCTTTGCGGCCACTCATGCGGTTTTGTCGCTCAGAAGGCGAAGAATGGCAGGTTCGTCCTCTTCGAGGTTTGGGTAACGGCCGATGTCGGGATTCACAAAAAAGTTGTCGTTTAGGTCGTCATTCGCCGTCGAGACCTCACCAATGATGCACTCGTCGCTGAGGGGATAAAAGGCATGGTAAACACCCGGCACAAGCGTCACGCGTGAACCCGCAGAAAGCTCGATGATCTGGCCAGATTTGACCGTCACGGGCTCGTGGTCGATCGGCATGGAGAATTCCCGATCCCCGCTCTCATCGGGAACGCCTTCCCAGACCTGAACCGCGAGGCGACCCCAGCGGCAGATGATGTCTTCCTTTTTCTTACGGTGGCAGTGAGCCGGTGTCGTCATGCCTTTCTGCGCATACATGAGCTTTTCGCAGTATTCCGGCTCCTCCGCGAGGTTCACCAGAACGAGTCCGAAATTCCGCCAATCAGCCAGGCCGAAATCAGTCACATCCCAGCGCGGGCGGGGCGGGAGGGCCCATTCGTGGGCTACAAAACAGGATTGAGCGGAGCGGATGAGAGCGTTGATTTCACTGCGTTTCATAGTGAGTTTTTGTAGAGGAAGGTTAAGTCGAGTTTTACAGGAATGCGATGTCCTGCGGGGGAAACAAGGGTGACTCCATGAGTGTCTGGAATGATCTTTTTGACCCGCTCAAAATCACGCGGGATCGCAGCGACGGCCATGATGTAGTTGATGATGGTCGGTTTTTTGGGATCGAACTTTGTAAAGGTTTTGAACCCCTCGCTGTTGATGGGATTTGGCTTTTCGGCGGGTGAGATGCCGAGGAAAAAGTAGGATGTCACATCCTCGAGGCCCATGACATTCACATGGCGGCCGTTCCAAGGCGCGTAATGACGGCCGCCATTGGATATCCAGAAAACCGTGCTCTGCAGCACGCGGGGATCCTTGAGCGAAAACCACACATAGCCCTCCTTCGGAAAGGCCGCCGCCGTCCAAGCAAAATCGGGCCGGTCCTGATGGACTATTTGCACGATGTCCTCGAATCCCCTGCGGGCGGGATATCTGCTAAGGTCGGTGTATCCGCCCTGCGCGAGTGGAACGCGATCCAAGCGCTTGAAGGTGGCGGAGGGTTTCAGGGAATTGTAACCCCCGCGCGCAGGCTCCTCGAATGTCCCGGGAAAGGTCCATCCTCCCGCCATGCGACTGGTGCTGATGTGGCCGCTGCCTTCCTCATCGGGAAATTTCAGCGTCGCATGGTGGCCCAAAGTCATATTCCCCTTCATGCCGCTGAGCACATGCCGGGAGTAAATCGCCGTCTCGCCATTTTTCAAACTGAGGAATTTATCCACATGCCCGGCGCGCACTTTGGTGTCGAGCGAGAGATGCAAGTCGACGCCAGCGTCGCTGCGTTTCAGCGATTCGAAGTGCCAGTTG
>JBILMW010000106.1:0-8921 GCA_044375335.1 Terrimicrobiaceae bacterium
GGAAGGCGATAAGAAAAAGTCCCATCGCGGCCGTTCCGAACAAGGCGTTGAAAAGCACTTCGCGCACGAGTCCAAGAACGCGGCTTAGCATAACTGCAGCGGCGATCACGCCACTGGCACGGGTATTAAGTTTTTTTCCGTCGTTCATCAGGCGGCGGCCTTGCGCAGGCGTTCCATAATAGCGGCACCGATTCCCGACTCGGGTAGAGCCTCGGCGATGATGAGATCCAGACCCGCTTCGTCGAGGCGGCGCATGGCGCCATAGAGATTCGCAGCCGCTTCGCGAGGGTCGTTGGTGCGGCTGAGAAACTCTGTTTGAAAAAATCCTTCACCGCTCTGTGACCATGAGAGGAGACCGTTGCGTGCGCCTCTTGGCCTTGGTTTTTGTTCGATGACGAGCTTCGTGCGAGGAGCGTAGTGGCTCTTGAGTCCGCCAGGCGCGGCAACTCCCGCCGGTCCATGAAAAACCGGCGCAAATTTGCGAAGCTCGTCCTCCGTGACCGGCCCGGGACGCAGGATTTGAAGCCGATCCTCCATGACATGGACGATGGTGGATTCAATACCGTGCGTGCATGGGCCGCCATCGACAATCAGTCCAATGCGTTCATCCAGTTCGCTCACAACATGGGCCGCACATGTCGGGCTGATGCGTCCAAACCGGTTCGCACTGGGAGCGGCGAGGGGACGGTCGAATGTTTGAACGACCTCCTGAAAAACAGGGTGCGCGCTCATGCGGAGCGCCACGGTGTCCTGGCCGGCTGTCACAATATCCGGAATGACTGATTGGCGTGGAAGCACGAGCGTGAGTGGTCCTGGCCAGAAGGTCTGGGCGAGCGCCAATGCCAGAGGGGAAGGAGCGGCAACACGCGACAGCCAGTCGATTGAGGGCAGGTGGACGATCAGCGGGTCGCTGAGCGGGCGTTCCTTGGCTTCGAAAATGCGAGCGCAGGCCTCTGGCGAGAGTGCGTCCGCCGCCAACCCATACACGGTCTCGGTCGGGAGACCGACGGGAAGTCCCGCCCGCAGCAGGGCTACGGCTTCAGGAATTCCTTCGCCTGGCTTGAGTATGCGGGTTTTCAATCGAGGGATGCTTCGAGAACCTCGTGGGTCTGGCGCTTGCGGAAGGCAAGGAGGTTTTCGGCAACATGGGGCATTTCCGAAGCGAGCATCGCCGCAGCAAAAAGAGCCGCGTTTTTGGCCCCTGGGACACCGATGGCAAATGTGGCCACTGGAATGCCTGCAGGCATTTGAACGATTGAGAGGAGCGAGTCCTGGCCGCGCAGGGCTTGGCTTTCCACCGGAACTCCCAGCACAGGCAAATGCGTGTGCGCGGCGAGCATGCCCGGCAGGTGGGCGGCTCCTCCAGCTCCTGCGATGATACAGCGAAGTCCGCGCTCGCTTGCGGACTTGGCATAAATCGCAAGCAGGTCGGGTGTGCGGTGCGCGGAGACGATGCGGCACTCGTGCTCGATGCCGAGCTTGTCGAGGAGCAACGAGGTTTCCTCCATGGTGCTCCAGTCCGAACGGCTGCCCATGACGACACCGACGACGGGTGGGGATTTTTTAGACTTTTTGGATTTCATTGGATTCAAAACGCAGAGATTGCGTTGGGTTTTTCTACTTGGCAATCCGGCATGGGCCGGTTTTGTCCATAAAAAATAAAAGGCCGGGCGGAACGGCGTTCCACCCGGCCTTAATGATCGTTCTTATTTGGATGTTCCGATTTTGCTCGGAGCAGGTGCCGGCTTTGGCTTGCTGGCGCAAGCGCCCAATCCAAGAGCTGCGATCGCGAGAGCTGCCACGGCAGCGATAGTTGCGAATTTCATGTTAATTTTTCCCCCTCCTTTCCAGGCATGTTGCCGCTGCCAACCTGCCACAATCTTGGACGCTGACAACATTATTCAGATTTTTCCTTATCAGGCCGAATCGGTTCTTTTCACAAAATTCCTGCGCGTTTAGAAATGCGCCATGACGATTGAGAAAATCTCGTCGCCCGCATTCACGGTTCTGGAACTGACGGGCGAGATCGACCTGCACTCCTCCAGCCCGCTCAAGTTGGAGTTGAAGTCTTGTGTGGATGTCTGCACTCCCGTGCTTCTCCTTGATTTCAAACGCGTCGGGTATATCGACTCCAGTGGGTTGGCTATTCTCATCGGGTATCTCAAGGAAACATCGAAATTCGGCGGCAAGTTTGCGCTCTTCGGCTTGGAGAAAAAAGTGGCCACCCTTTTCGAATTGGTGCGGCTGGATCAATTGTTCGTCATAGCCTCCGATCAAGAAAGCGCGCTGGCCCGCTTGGGAGTTGCCTCATGAGCGCCCTCCTTGAAGTCGGCGTCGGTCTATCCCGGGCGCCCTACAAAGTCCTCATCGGCGCCGGGGCGATTTCTTCCTGCGGTGAGTTGATTTCCCTGGTTTCAAAGCCCGGGCGTTGCGTTGTGGTGACAGATTCAAATGTCGCCCCGCTCTATGCCGGGGCGGTAGAGGATTCACTTTCACAAGCCGGATTCCAACCCCTGCGCGTCACGGTTCCCGCCGGCGAGTCTTCGAAGTCGCTCGCACAGGTTGGATTCATCTGCGATGCCATGATCGAAGCCGGACTCGACCGCTCCTCGCTCCTCGTGGCCCTTGGCGGTGGAGTGGTCGGAGATTTGGCGGGGTTTGCGGCGGCCGTCTATTACCGGGGCATTCCCTACATTCAAATTCCCACCACCATCGTTTCGCAGGTGGACAGCTCGGTTGGCGGAAAAACAGGAGTCAATGCCGCCGGAGGCAAGAATCTGATCGGGTCTTTTCATCAGCCAAGACTCGTGATCGCTGATACCGACACGCTGCGCAGTTTGCCAGAGCGCGATTTCAACGAAGGCTTCGCCGAGGTGATCAAACACGCCGCCATTCGAGATCCTTCCATGCTGGATGCTCTTAACGATCTTCCTGCCCTCATCGCGCGAAATGTCGCCATCAAAGCCGCCATCGTTGCGGAAGATGAGTTCGAGACCAAGGGTCTCCGCGCACTGCTGAACTTTGGACACACCATCGGTCACGGCATCGAGGCCGCTGCGGGTTATGGCAAATTCCTCCACGGTGAAGCGATCAGCCTGGGGCTTCGCGCTGCCTGCTCTCTTTCGGTGGAGAAATCCGGACTTCCCGAACAAGAAGCGGCAAGGGTTTGCGCAGCCCTGGATACTTACAGACTTCCATCGAAACTCGACGCCTCGATTGAAACCGAGGCGATTTTTTCAGCGTTGAAGAAGGATAAAAAATTCGCTGCCGGTGGAATTCGTTTTGTTCTCCTGCGTCGCTTGGGTGATGCGTTCGTCTCGGATGCCGTCACGGAGGCGGATATTCGTCGTGCTATTGAAGGTCTGCGCTGAGACCTGCGTCTCTCCGAAAACGCCCGAAGGCTTGCCCTTTTCTGACTGAAAGTGCCAAATTGGCCCCCATGCCAATTTTTTCACGAATCGCCATCCTATGCGCCGCCATATTGATTGTTCCCCTCCATGGGCAGGAGCGGGATGGAAACACCATTGTTCAAACTCCCGGAATCGCTTTGGTAAAACCTCAACCCTGGTCGAAACCTGCGGAATCCGAGGTGGTGAAATTCAGCGCCTTCACCGACCGCACCGCCAGAGGTTCGGCCGGTGCCGGATATTTTGTGCTTCGCTTACCCAGCGGAAAGGACACGCAGATTCCCTCTGCCCGTGTTGTGAAGCTCATTCTCAATCCAAAAATGCCGACCGAGCTCGTTGATGATTCCCAGCGCAGGGAACTCCAAAAAAGCATCGATGAAATCACGGCAGCTATTGCGGCCGTGCCTGCAGCTGCGGTCGCTCTTAACGACTACCTAAAACCACTGCAGGTCGCCGCCGCCCGATATGATGCGGGTGAGATCATGGTTAGTCTCAACAAATGGGATACCCGCGAAAACTATCGCCGTTTGGAAATCGCAAAAATCGAACAACGCCTCCGCCTTGCCATGACCGAGGCGAAAATCAAAAAAGACTTCGACCTCGATACGAATGCCGATTTCGCCAAACTGACGGATCTCGCCGCAGCAGATGCCGCTCTCAAGGCCCGCCTTGATGCAATGAAAGTTGAGTGCGCAAAGCTCGTCTCGCGCGAAGAACAGGATGCGATTTTGGCGAAACTTCAGTCGCCGCTTTCACCTGGTGCTGCAGCCCTCCTGCTTGATCAACTCAAGGCTCTCTCTGATCCCAGTCCGCGCACATCCAGCGTGCTGCGTCAGGCTGATGTCGCGGCAGCACTCACCAAGGATATCGACACCCTAAAACAGAGCTTCGAGAATCTCTGGAATCAGGAATCATTATCTAAAGGCGCTATGCCAGCTGTGCCTGCGGAGATCAGCACCCAGATCGACGCTTTGACTTCAAAAATCTCCGTGTTTCATGCGGGAGCACCTCCTGCGGGAATTTGGCTTCCTTCCTCCACATTCGATGCCTGCGTTTCGATCAAGAATGCGCTTCCTACGCTCCAAGCCCGCCTTACCGAGCGGGACTACCGTGCCGCCATCGAGGGCATCAATGCACTCGGCGCACCAACACGCCAGATTGGCCCCAAAACAACCGAAGCTCTCGAGAGCCTCAAGTCCTATGCAAATGCCCAGATCGCCAAGTTTTCAGCCCTCGTCGACGAGGGGAACACCCTTCTTACGGGAACGGACAAAAAACTGGCTGTTGCAAAATTCCAAGAGGCTCTTGCCATCATGCCGGACGCGAACCTCGAAAAACGCATTTCGGAGATCAAATAAACCGGCATCCCTCGTCTCCATGGAACAGCCCATTCCTGAAAATTGCCGCATCTCCACCGAAGTGCGCGTCATGTATTTCGACACCGACGCAGGTGGTGTCGTGCACAACATTGTCTATCTGCGCTTCATAGAAACCGCCCGCACCCTACTCGCGATCCAAATGGGAATGGACTTCGCGGAGATCGAGCGCACCGGCATTCATGCCGTCGTGAGTCGCACCGAGATCGACTACAAACGCCCAGCAAAACTCGGCGATGTCCTCCGCATCGAGGGTCGCGTCGTCGAGTGGAGTGGTGTCCGTTTTTGGGTGGAGTTCGAAGTCATCCGTCCCTCGGATGCCGCCCTCCTCGTCAAATGCCGCCAAGCTTTGGCACTCGTTCAGATGCCCGCCGGAAAACCCGTCCGACTTCCCGAGGGATTTCCCGCCACACTGGCCTTCGGAAAAAAGGAATTGGCATCCTGATCGCGCGGCTTTGTGCGCTGGGCGGCGTTGACCCGTTCATCTCCGACTGATATTCGTTTTCGCTTCTCATGAGCGGATACAAAAACACGATCAATCTTCCGAAAACCGATTTTCCCATGAAGGCCGGCCTGGCCCAGCGTGAACCTGAAACGCTGTCCAAGTGGGAAGGGGAGGGACTTTACGAAAAAATCCAAGAACGCCGCAAGGATGCCCCGCTCTATCTTCTGCACGATGGCCCCCCCTTCGCGAATGGTGATGTCCACATGGGGACGGCCCTCAACAAGATTCTCAAGGACTTCGTTGTTAAATCCAAAACGATGGCAGGCTTCCGCGCTCCCTTCGTTCCCGGTTGGGATTGCCACGGTCTTCCCATCGAGTTCCGCGTGGTCAAATCCTCCGCCGGCCTGACTCCCGCCGAGGTGCGTCGCCGCTCGGAGGAATACGCCCGCAAATTCATCGACATCCAACGCCGCCAATTCCGCCGTCTCGGCGTCCTCGGCGACTGGGAACACCCCTACCTCACACTCGATCCCTCTTACGAGGCCGGCATGATCCGTTCGTTCGCCCGCTTTGTTGAAAAAGGCCTCGTCTATCGCAAAAAAAAACCCGTTCTCTGGAGCACCGGCGCCCAGACCGCCCTCGCCGAAGCCGAAGTCGAGTATCAGGATAAAACCTCACCCGCCGTCTATGTTCTCTTCCCGCTCGTGAGTGGAGAACTTGCCGGTCAGGCTTCGGTTGTCATCTGGACGACTACGCCATGGACCCTGCCAGCGAACCTCGCCATCGCGGTAAATGCCAACCACCAATACGCCGTGGTCCGCGTGCGCCTCGAGGGCGTTGAAAAAACAATCGTCCTCGCCGAGGCTCTTCTGGACTCATTCTGCGCGGCCACCGGAGCTGAAAAACTTTCCATCGAAAAAACAATTCCCGGCTCGGAATTGGAGGGGTTGGAGGCGAGTCATCCATTCCTGCCTCGAAATGCCACGATCTACACTGCGGCATTTGTGACGCTGGATACTGGCACTGGCTGTGTCCACATCGCACCGGGCCATGGCGAGGACGACTACCGCCTCGGCATGGAGCGAGGGCTGAACCTGCTATCACCAGTCGATGACTACGGACGCTACATCGAGGAGTGTGGCTTGCCCGAATTCGTCGGCAAAAATGTCTTTGAGGCGAATGCCGGTATCATCGAGCTCCTGAAACAAAAAGGCGCTCTCGCCGGACAGGGAGCTCACGAGCATTCCTATCCGCACTGCTGGCGCTCGAAGACGCCGGTTATCTTCCGCGCCGTGGAGCAATTTTTCATTCGCATCGAAAACATCCGCGCCAAGGCTCTTGAAGAGGTCGATGCCACCACATGGCTCCCGCACTGGGGCCGCAACCGCATTCGCGGAACGGTCGAGTCCCGCCCGGATTGGTGCATCTCGCGCCAACGCACTTGGGGCGTGCCACTTCCCGTTTTCTACGATGCCAAAGGCGAGCCGATCCTTGATCCCGCTGTCATCTGCAAGGTCGCGGATATTTTTTCCGAAAAAGGCACGAACTCCTGGTTTGAAATGGATGACGCCGCATGGTGCACCCTCGTCGGCTTGCCCGCAGGCACGACCCGCCGCAATGACACGCTCGATGTGTGGATGGACTCCGGCCTCAGCCACGAAACAGTCATGCGCCAGCGCCCCGAACTCGGCTTCCCTGCTGATCTCTACCTTGAAGCCACCGATCAACATCGCGGCTGGTTCCAGAGTTCGCTCATGACATCCGTCGCCCTGAATGACTGCGCCCCTTACCGCGCCGTCCTCACGCATGGATTCGTGATGGATGTCGACACGCGTAAGAAAATCTCGAAGTCCGCTGCCGGTGGATACCAGAAACCCACCGACGCCGACCATTATGTCAACAAATACGGTGCCGACCTCCTGCGCCTGTGGGTCAGCAGTGTGAACTTCACGGACGATGTTCCTTTCTCTGAGGAAATCTTCACGCGTCTGTCGGATTCCTACCGTCGCGTTCGCAACACCCTGCGCATCCTTCTTGCGAATCTTCACGACTACGACGCGAAAAATCCCCCCGCGCCGGAATCCCTCACTTTTGTCGATCGCTGGATTCTCGCCCGCCTCCAGGAAGTCGTAGCCACATGCCTCGATGCCTACGAGAAATTGGAATTCCACCGTGTCTATCACACGATCAATCAATTCTGCGCCGTCGAGCTCAGTAGCCTGTATGTCGACATCACCAAGGACCGCCTTTACTGCGACGCGGTTGGTTCCTCGCGCCGCAGCGCGACGCAGTTTGCCATGCACAGCGTGCTGGATGCGCTCACCCGCCTGCTTGCGCCGATCATTGCCTTCACCGCTGAAGAAGCCAGGGGTTACTTCCAGCCCGGCACATCCGTCCACCTGCAGGATTTTCCTAAACCCGATGCCCGTTGGACCAATCCCGAGGCTGTCGGAACGATGGATCAGCTTCTGCAAATCCGTAGCCGTATTTCCCAAGCCGTGGAAAAACCACAAAAGGCCGGAGAAATCGGCAGCGCACTGGAAGCACGGGTCAAACTCTCCGTCACCGCCTCGGAGGCCTCTGTGCTCGAACCACTCAAGGTCGAATTGGAAGAGGTTTTCATCCTGAGCGATCTCGAAGTCATCTCTGCCGAGAATGCTTCCGTTGAGATTTCCAAAACTCCAAACGCCCGATGCGAGCGCTGCTGGCGTCACCGTCCGGAAGTCGGTTCCAGCGCAAACCACCCAACCCTCTGCGCCCGCTGTGAGGAAGCCCTCGCCGTCTTGGGATGAAGCTTCTCTTATTTATTACCCTGCCGCTCTACCTGCTTGATCAGGTCACGAAATGGCTCGTTCTGCGCTTCATTTCGACAGATGAGTTCGTTCCGGTCATCCCGGGCGTCTTCTACCTCGTCCAAGTCCACAACACCGGCGCCGCCTTCGGCATGCTGAAAAACAACAACCTGTTTTTCATGATCCTCGCCTCTGTGGCCCTTGTGCTCGTAGCCATCTTCGCACGGAGAGGCGCTTTTGCAGACGCCCCGTCCCGCTTCGGGGCCGCCCTCCTGGTCTCCGGAGTGCTCGGAAACCTCACCGACCGCATCCTCCATGGCTATGTCATCGATTTCCTCGATGTCATCCTCCCATGGTATGGCCACTGGCCGGCCTTCAATGTCGCCGACTCCGCCATCTGCGCCGCCGCCGCCCTCTTCCTCATCTCCGGCTTCCTCAATACCGAGAAAAAGACCTGATTCGCATCCCGGAAGGCCTTGTCCATGGAGGGAGGATCGTTTGTTTTCCCAAAAAGGGTGTCATAGACTTTCATTGAAATGAATATTCGTCGCAAGTTTTACATTGCAACGCGTGTTTTGTGGCTGAATATTCATTCAAGTGAATATTGAAAGCTCGCATATTTCAAAAATAATCCGGGAGCGCCGTCGTGAACTGGGCGTTTCACAGGCGGATTTGGCGAGGCTTTCGGCTTTGAGTCTTCATGGTTTGAGCGACATCGAAACCGGGAAGGGAAATCCCACGCTGCAGACTTTGTTGAACCCGAATCCGGCGATTGAACTGAAATCGCCGCCTAGTATCTCGTAACATTTATATTTTCGCATTGCAAATTTGGCCTTGCTGGATTTTTCTCCGGCATGGCCAATCGATACAAAGTCACCCTCACGCAATCGGAACGCACCGA
>JBILMW010000107.1:0-8888 GCA_044375335.1 Terrimicrobiaceae bacterium
CCCGACCTCGCTCGATCAACCGATCAACGACGAGGAATCGACCGCCCTTGGTGACATCATCGGCGACGAGGACGCGATGAATCCCTACGAGGCCCTTCGCGACAAAGACCTCCGTGACGAGGTCGGCGATCTCCTCGATGTCCTGGACGAACGCGAGCGCCGCATCATCAATTCCCGCTTTGGCCTCGACGGTCAGCGCCTCAAGACACTCGAGGAGGTCGGGGAAAAATTCGGCGTCACCCGCGAGCGCATCCGCCAAGTTCAAAACATCGCCCTCAACAAACTCCGCAGGGCCTTGAATAAAAAAGAACGCTCCAAGGTCGAGTCCCCAGTGTGATTTCTTTTCATGGGTAGGTTGGGGCCGGATGGCGGCAAGTGCCGCCATCCGGCTTCTTTTTCCTAAAGCGTCAGCAGTCCGTGTTTGGCCCTTTGGCCGCTCGTGTGGTATGCCATGCGGTCTAAAATTCTCGCATTTTGAAAACCGTCATTCATTGGTTCCGCCGCGATCTACGCCTTACGGACAATACCGCTCTCCATGCTGCTGCTTCCTCGGGCGCGCAGGTTCTTCCTGTTTATATCTTGAGCGACTGGAAGAAAAACCATCGTTGGACGGGGGCGAACCGCCAGCACTTCCTTTGCGGTTCCCTTCGGTCCCTGGATGCGAATCTTCAATCTGTTGGTTCGTGCCTGATTCTTCGTCAGGGCGATGCGTTGGCGGAGCTTGAAAAACTCGCCGTCGAGACTCGCGCTGAGGCGATTTTTTTCAACCGCGATCCGGATCCCTTCGGGCGTGCTGTGGAGGAGAAATTGGAAAAAATGGGGCAGCGCTTGAGCATCGCGATCAAGCCTTTCAAGGATGTCGCCATTCACGAGCGGCGCGAGGTTTTGACTGGCTCCGGTGACACATTTCGCGTCTTCACTCCTTATTCCAAAGCCTGGGAGAAATTACCCAAGCCATCCGTCGCGCCTCGCATCAAGACCCTCGCATCACCAGTCGGTGTGGCGTCCCTGCCGCTTCCTGACAACTCGTTCTGGGATTTGTCGCCTTCTGCCGGTGGTGTTCTTGAGGCTGGCGAGAAGGCGGCGCGCTTACGCATGAAGGACTTTCTGGATCAGAGAATTTCCCGCTATGGCGAAACACGCGATCTACCGGCTGGTGCGGGCACGTCCCGCCTCTCGCAAGACCTCCGCTATGGCCTGCTATCGATTCGTGAACTTCATCAGGAGTGCCTGAAAAAAGCGGATACGCTCGATGCCAAGGGGCGTGGCAGCGTGATGAAATACATCGCCGAACTCGTCTGGCGCGAATTCTACATGCAGATTCTCTGGAATTTCCCCGAGGTCCTGGAGCTGGAGTTCAACCCGAAATATCGTGGCATGGTCTGGCCTGGCCAGATGAGTAATCTGGAGCGCTGGAAAAATGGTGAGACGGGATTTCCGATTGTGGACGCCGCCATGCGCGAGCTTCGCGAGACGGGATTCATGCACAATCGCACCCGAATGATCACCGCCATGTTTTTGACGAAGGACCTCCACCTCGACTGGCGTCACGGCGAATCCTATTTCATGCAAATGCTCACCGACGGCGAGATCGCGAGCAACAATGGTGGTTGGCAGTGGAGCGCGGGGACAGGGGCGGATGCCGCGCCGTATTTCCGTATTCAAAATCCATGGAGCCAGACGAAGCGCTTTGATGCCGATGGCGTTTACATCAAGCGATGGATTCCCGAACTTCGCGATGTTGATCCCGTAAAATTCCAAGACCCGCCCGCACCGGGCCTGCGTCTTGCGAAGGGCTACCCCGCGCCGATTGTGGATCACGCGACGGCACGGGACATCACTTTGGATTTGTTTAAGGCCACGCAGCCTTAATCGCTGATGTCTGAAGCGCTGCCCATTTACGACCTCGATGAGGAAATCATCAGCGCCCTCTCGCGTGGCAACCGGCTCATTTTGCAGGCGCCGACTGGTTCGGGGAAATCCACGCAGGTGCCTCAGATTCTTCTCGATGGCGGCATTCTGGGCGACGGGCGCTGTGTGATCCTGCAACCCCGTCGGCTGGCCGCCCGCATGCTGGCGACCCGTGTGGCCTCCGAGCGTTCGGTTCGCCTTGGCGGCGAGGTGGGCTACCAAATCCGCCTCGACAATGTCTCCTCGAAAGAAACCAAAATCCTGTTCGTCACCGAGGGCATTCTTCTTCGTCAGATGCTGGCCGACCCGCAACTGCGCGGGATTTCTACTTTGGTCTTCGATGAATTTCACGAGCGTCACCTCTACGGGGACATCACGCTCGCGAGGGCTCTCGATCTGCAGGACACAGTCCGGCCCGACCTGAAAATCGTCGTCATGTCGGCAACGCTCGACGGCGCGGAGCTCCAGCAATACCTCAAGCCTGCGGAAATTCTGACATCCGAGGGCCGCATGTTTCCGGTCGAGATCAGCCATCTCTCGCATGATCCGAAAGATGATCCCATTTGGGAAACGGCGACAGATGCCGTCGCCGAGCACTTTGAGAGCACCGAGGGCGATGTGCTGGTCTTCATGCCCGGGGCTTATGAAATCCAACGCACCATCCGCGAGCTGCAGGGACGCCTGGGTGGACGGTGCGCCGTGTTGCCTCTGCATGGAGAACTACCCGCCGCCGAGCAGGACCGCGCTGTGAACCGCTCCCATGGCCGAAAAGTGATTGTCTCCACCAATGTCGCTGAGACCTCCTTGACTATTGATGGCATCACTCTCGTCGTGGATTCTGGCTTGGCTCGTGTGGCGCGCTACGACCCGAACCGTGGCATCAATACGCTTCTCATCGAAAAAATCAGCGCCGCATCCGCAGCCCAGCGCGCCGGTCGTGCTGGGCGCACCGCGCCAGGTCTCTGCGTGCGCCTCTGGACCGAACGCGATCACATACGCCGCCCGCTCCGCGAACTCTCCGAAATCAAGCGCCTCGACCTTGCCGAAACCCTCCTGAGCCTCAAAGCCGCCGGGGTGGGGGATCTGCAGACATTCCGCTGGATCGAGCATCCTGAGCCGCAGGCCCTCGCCCGCGCAGAGACCCTGCTTCGCGATCTCGGTGCCTTGGATGGCGCGGGGGGGATCACTCCCATTGGTCGCCGGATGCTGAATTTCCCCGTCCACCCTCGCTATGCCCGCATGTTCATCGCAGCGGAGGAGCTTGGCTGTGTGCGGTCGGCAGCACTCATCGCCGCTCTCACTCAGACGCGATCGATGTTGCTGAGGGTGGATAAAAAAACAGAGGACGAGCGTGCAGAAATCTTCAGCGGCGGGACATCGGACTTTCTCGTCCTCATGCGTGTCTTCGAGTGGGCGCGTGCCCGCGATTTTCGCATGAATGAATGCCGCACTCTTGGCATCCACTCCGACTCCGCCCGGCAGGTCGCGAAGCTCTTTGAGCAGTTCCTCGACATCGCGCACGCCGAGGCTTTGCTTCTCGAAGACACCCCGCCGAACGACTCAGATATCGCCAAGTGCGTGCTGGCTGGCTTTGCGGATCAGCTGGCTGTGCGTCGTGGCACAGGCACACTCGTCTGCGACATCGTTCACGGCCGACGGGGTCTTCTTGCCCGCCAGAGTGTGGCCAGTGAGAGTTCGCTGCTCGTCGCCGCCGAGATAGCCGAAATCGAGGGGCGCGATGGTGATGCCCGCGTTCTCCTGAGCCTCGCCACGGAAATCCAAGAGTCTTGGTTGCGTGAGATATTCCCTCAGGATTTCTCGGAAAAGGCGGACCATTTTTTTGATAAAAGCCAGAATCGTGTCGTGGTGCGGCGGGCGAAGGTCTTTCGCGACCTGATCCTTGAAAACCGCGACCGTGATGCCGAACCGGGCCCCGCCGCTTCATCCTGCCTTGCCGATCAGGTGCTCGCGGGCGCTCTGCGTCTCAATGGCTGGGACGATGCCGTGGAGCAGTGGATTCACCGCGTCAACTTCCTGTCGCGCCTCTGTCCCGAGCAAAACCTGCCGCCGATGGGCGAGGAGGAGCGGCATCACATCATTCTCTTGGTCTGCGATGGAGCTGTTTGCTACCGCGACATCAAAGACGCCGCCGTTTTGCCTCATGCGAAATCACTCCTCACTTGGGAGCAGCAGCAATTCGTCGAAAAGCACGCCCCCGAGCGGATCGAGCTTCCCGGCGGTCGGAGGGCGAAGGTCACTTACGCCGAGACGGCGGATCCCTTTCTCTCGGCAAGAATCCAAGATTTCTACGGTGTGACGGATGACATCAAAATCGCTCTCGGTCGCCACGCGCTCACGCTCCACATCCTCGCGCCGAGCCATCGCCCGGTGCAGGTAACGCGGAGTCTTAAGTCGTTTTGGACGGAAACCTACCCCGGACTGAAACAACAGCTCCAGCGCCAGTATCCGAAGCACGAGTGGCGCTGAGGGATGGCGCCTGATTTCATTCGTAATGAGTCCACAAACTCAACACCTTCACCACTCGCTCTGTTTGTAGCACCTGATAAACAAGCCTGTGCTGAATATTGATTCTGCGGGAGTATGCGCCGACAAGGTCTCCGATCAGCTTCTCGTAGGGCGGGGGATTCCGTAAAGGATCTTCAGTTAGAATATCCAATAAAATTTGTGCCTTTAGTTTGAGACCAGCACTTGCGAGCTTCTTCGCGTCCTTCTGCGCTTGCTTGGTGAAGACGAGAAGGTATTTCACCAATCAAGCTTCTTGGCGCAAGCTGAGACTGGAGTGGCAAGTCCGGAACGAATGGATTCCCGCATACCGGGAATCGAAACCAAATACAGGCTTTCCTGAATGGCACGCCAGTCGTCCTCGGCAACGAGAAAAGCATTGGAGCGCTTGCCAGTGATCTGAATGGGCTCATGAGAGTCCGAAGCATCGTCAATGAGCTTGTAGATCATGGATCGCGCTTTGGTGGCTGTGATTGTCTGCATGGCAAAAGCGTGCGTTATTGCGTGCGACTCGTCAATGGATATTTTCTGTCGAATCTCCCCGGGGAAAGGGCGATCTATCGGATTTCGAGAATAGTAGATATAGCTCTTGTAATTGCCGCCAAGTCTTTTGCAGATAGGGTTTCCATTTTGGACTGAAGCCGGTGCTTGGCAACAGCGCGAATCTGGTCGATCACGGCAACGGCTGCCTGCCCCTGACAAGTCACGGCAACAGTGATTGGCGGATGGGGCTTGGCTGCGGTGGAAAGAGGCACTACGACAACTGTTTTGCGAAGTCTGTTCAATGTGTCGTGCGTGAGCACAACGCAAGGTCGCGTTTTCTTGATTTCCGAGCCTTGGGTAGGATCAAGCGCCACCCACCAGACATCTCCTCGTGTCATAGCACTTCTTCTCCATCATCAAATGCCTGCCAGTCATCAATCTGGCGTTCAAGCTCCCTGTCCTCATTGGCTGCCCGACAAGCTGCGGCAAGAGCGTCCTCGTGACTTGCCAAGCTGGCTTCTAAGAGACGGCTCACGAGGCGCGAGCGCTGTCGAGCGGGGACTGCCGCTTGAAACCGATAAGCTATCGCATCGGGTATAGAAAGGGTAATCCTCATGATGAAACATTATGCTTTATGACTTACGACTTACAAGTCGCAAAATAGAAAAGCGCTCCCGAGTGGTGACGAGTGGCGGTAAGATCAGTTGCCCAGCAGGCTTTGGTTTGCCGCCATGACTCCTGCGCCGCTGAGTAGGAGAAATTGCGTCATGCTCACGGGGCCGCTGGACTCGATGAGGGTTCCCTCGGTGGTGCGCTTTTGCGAAAGCACGATCGGGGGGAGGTGCTTGGCGATGGTCTCAGCCTTCGGCAGTTTAGAAACATCGATGCGTTTTTTCAAATCCGGCATCATGGCCGCTCCAAAACGAATGACCGGCACGAAGGAGTTGTAGACGCGAGTGAACACCGTGCGTGTGTCGATGTAGCAAAAGGCCTCATTAGCGGATTGGAATGCAGAAACAGCGTCTTTAAAATCCGGCGCGTCCCGCAGCGTGCTTCCGCTGGTTTTGATCTCCCCGGCTTGGACCAATGCGTCCGGGTTCATTCCAAGCAGGAGGAACCCATTGCGCTGCGCCACCGACAATGAGGCGTAGCCGGTCGGGAATGAGTAAACGGTATTTCCTTTCAAATCCTGACGAATCGCCCCCGGGAGGTTGCCGAGCGTTTGCGCCAGAAAATCGCTCGAGCGCGCCTCATCCTTGACCGTCACGGCCAGCAGAGGTGTCGGCGTCATGTTGCCATCCGGCCAGTTTGCGACGAGCGCGCACTCGGAGCCGTAAATCTCCGCCGCCGCTTCAGCCAAGGGCCCAGCAAGCACGCCGATTCTTGGATACGCCTCGGAGAGTCCTTCCACCAAACTCGGCAATGCGGCGAAATTCAGAACAAAATCAAAAAACACCGTCGTATCCTTGGAGGTAAGCGCCATGGCGGGATGGGCCAGCTTGGGCAGCGAATCCGGGCGCGATGGACGCAGCACAAAAATGGCATCGCGCTGAAGGCGTCCATCGATTTTGATGATGCCGCCGACAGCTTCGGCTGACTTGAGTTCTTCGATCTGTGAAGGAATTTGGTTCGCGCCGACGGATCGACCAACGGAGAGCAGAGAATCCACCGCTTTTTCTGGCTCGAAGAAAAACAGCAACTCCGGATCTGCTGGGAGTTGGGCGATGACTTTCAAAAAGCGTGGATTCGTCTTCAGGGAAGTCAGCGGCGAATTCCCGGTTGCCCGGTCGAGAGCGGTTTTTATTTGCTCCAGATTCGTGGAGAGGAATCCCCATCGTCCAGCGGCAGCGGTGTAAATCGTGAGATCACCGTGGCGTGTCGCAAGAATCTCAAGGCCGTTGTGGGATTGCTTCTCAGGCGTCTGGTCGGGGGCAGGCAGTTCTTTTCGCAGACGGGCTATCGCGTTGTCGTAGTCCTTGCGGTTTCCCCAGAATTGGAAGCCGAGCAAAGCTTGGGCATCGCCAGCTTCAGAATGCGTTGCAGCGAGGAAAATATTTCCGGGCTTGAGTCCGACCAGCACTCCACTGGCCTCGACGGTGGATGGCGATTCCTTCAGGTTTTTCAGCGGCAGCTCGAGAAAGGCCTGCATCTCGGGATCGGCCGCGATTTGTGCCAGAGCTGTCCCAATCCATCGAAAACCGGTTTGTGGGATGTTCGGGATATTTATAAAAACAACGGTGTCCTCTGGGGCCAAGGCTGCAGCCTGAGACTCGCCTCCGGAGCGTTTGAAGAGCACAACGCCGCCAAGGATCAGGAGGGCCACGATGACAAGGCCGATGGTGATTTTTTTCATGGGGCGATCAACTAAGCCCAAATCCCTTGACACGGCAAGGCGCTGGAAACAGAGTTCCCGCCTATGGATACCTCAAATCTCAACAAATTCCTCAAACCCGCTCGCGATAGCTACAATCGCGAAAATCTCCGCCTTCTATCAGATGTTTGCCTCTATCTTGGCTTTATCTCGATCATTGCCTCAGTGGCCACATGGTTCACAGCAGCCCGCGAGAACCGTGCCTACGGCGAGCGTTTCGGCATCTTCATCGGCCTTTGGGTCCCGAGCTTCTTCATTCTTTCAAACCGCCTCTCTCGCAAAGCTGACGAAGTGGTGGAAGTGGTCGCCGAAGACGAGTAAAAAATTACACACGCCTTGAACATGAAAGCGAACCGGTGACCCCGGTTCGCTTTTTTTGTCGAAAAAAATTGGCGCACCCCACTTGAATTCAATTGAAGCGGATGTATTTTTTGCCCGCATGAAAAAGACATGGCTTATTCCGTTGCTCTGTCTCCCGGTGGTCACCGCCTGGGCCGCAGAGCCTGTTGTTCCGAAAGTCGCATCCGCGCCATCCGCCCTGCGGCAGTTGAGCGATTCCTTTGCGGCTGTTTTTGAGAAAGCTGCGCCCTCCGTCGTCGTCATCGAATCCCGGCAAGCCGGAGAAAACCCCGTGTCCGGCCTTCCTGGCGGGTTGGAGTTCTTTTTCCGAGGCCCGAATGGTGCACCTTACCGCGTTGTTCCCGAGACGAACGCCAACCCCGACACCCCGCCGAATATCGGCTCGGGCTTTGTGTTCTCTCAGGACGGCCACATTATTACGAACAACCATGTCGTCGCCGGCGCCAGCGAGATCAAGGTGAAGCTCCGCGATGGACGCCGCTTCGATGCTGAGATCCTTGGAGCCGACGAACGCAGCGACATCGCCGTGATTAAAATCAACGCCCCGAATCTTAATGTGGCCTCGCTCGGCGACAGCGATGCTGTGCGCGTGGGTGAACTCGCCTTCGCCATCGGAACGCCCATGGAGCTGCCCTATACTTTCACCTCGGGCATTATCAGCGCCAAAGGCCGCACACTCGCCCTCGGCGGGTATTACGACGAGTTTATTCAGACTGATACTTCGATCAATCCCGGCAACAGCGGCGGTCCGCTCTGCGACATCGACGGACGCGTCGTGGGCATCAACACCCTCATCAGCGGCATCAATCGCGGCGTCGGCTTTGCCATTCCCATCAACACCGCAAAAAACATCGCCGAGCAGCTCATGACCAAAGGCCATGTGAGCCGTCCCTGGCTGGGCATTTCCATAGCCAGTCTGGAAGAGGATAGCCAGCTTCGCCAACTCTTTCCCGGTATCGATCAAGGCGTCGTCCTTCGAGGCATCGAGCCTGGAGCGCCAGCCCAGCGCAGTGATCTCATCCCGGGGGATGTCATCACCAAAGTGGACGGTAAGTCCGTAAGCGTTTCGGCCGACCTCCAGCGTGAGATTCTTGGTAAAAAAATCGGCCAGTCAGTGGAACTCGAGGTCTGGCGAAAGGGCCGCACGCTCCGTGTCAATGTCCAAACCGGCGAGCAGCCTGATAAATTCGTGCGAGCTTCCATGCGCTCGCCAGGCAGGAATTCCCGCCCTGCGCCAGCT
>JBILMW010000108.1:0-8797 GCA_044375335.1 Terrimicrobiaceae bacterium
GAGACCGGCCGCTCCTTCGAAGTGAGGGAAAGCGCGGCAGGTTGGCAACTCGTGACACGCGCCAGCTTCGCCCCGTGGTTGCGCCAACTTTTCCCGGAGAACCGTCAGGCCCGTCTCAGCGCCCCGGCCATGGAAACGCTCGCCATCATTGCCTACCGGCAACCGATTACGCGCGCCGATATGGAAGCCGTGCGCGGCGTCGCGGTGGATGGCGTGCTGCAGACCCTTCTTGACCGAAACCTTGTGCGAATCGCCGGTCGCTCCGAAATCGCCGGCCGCCCGCTCCTTTACGAAACGACCCAATTTTTCATGGATCACTTCGGATTGAAAAATCTCGACGATCTTCCCAATGCCTCCGAACTCCGCCGCGTCGCGCTGCCCAAAGCGGCTCCAGCCGAGGAAACTCCCGAACCAGCCCAGCCTGCGGTGGAAGAAAAAAGCCCCGACGAACCTGCAAGCGAAACTCCAGCCGGGGAGCCAGAACCAAAGGAACCCGCAAGCGAAGTGCCATCCGAAGAACCGACAGAGCCAGAGCCGGCTCCCGAAGAGCCCGCCGCCGAAGAGGAATCCAAGCCATGAGCGACCTCGGAGAACTTCGCCAGCGCATCGACGCCCTCGATACGGATTTGCTGCGCCTCCTCAATGAGCGGGCCACTTTGGCCAAGGAAATCGGCGTCATCAAAAACCGCGCCTCGCTTCCCATTTATTCGCCAGACCGTGAGATGAAGCTCCTGCGCAGCCTTGTCGAGCGCAGCAACGGCCCGCTCCGTCCCGAATCCATACGGGCCATCTACCGCGAGATCATGTCGGCCTCACTCGCTTTGGAAAAAGACATCGTCATCGCGTGTCTTGGCCCATCCGGCAGTTCCACGCATCAAATCTCGATCTCCAAATTCGGTTCCAGCGTCCGCTACACAGCCGCTGCTTCGATCGCAGAGGTTCTCAAGCAAGTCAGCGCCAACGAGGCCGACTGCGGTGTGGTTCCGCTCGAAGATCCCGTGCATGGATTTATCAATGCCACACTCGACGAACTCGCTGCGACCGACCTCTCGATCTGTGCAGAGATTCTTCCCGAGACGGACAATCACGGCGCGCCCACTGGAATGCGCCACATCATTCTCGGCCGCCACATCAACGCGCCCACCGGCCACGACCAGACGCTCATCATGCTTCGCATCGAAGACAAACCCGGCGCGCTGGTCTCGGCGCTGGAGCCCTTCCGGCAAATGCAAGTGAACCTCGCCCACTTCGCCAGTCGCCCCTCGCTCAAAGACAGCGACGACACCTTTTTCTTCGTCCAGACAGACGGCCACCTTCAGGATTTGGAAAAATCCGGCCTCCTTGGCGAACTCACAAAAAATTGCCGCTCGGTCAAAATTCTCGGCAGCTATCCCAAACCCCAGCCTTGAAAACGATTCTCGATACCATCCTCGAGGATGTCCGCCGCGAGGTCGCCGAAGCCAAAAATTCGACACCTCTGGCCGAACTCCAAGCCCGCCTGGCCGATGCCCCGCACGCCCGGGATTTTGTGGCCGCCCTTTCCTCCGGCTTCGGACTCATCGCCGAGATCAAGGAACGCTCTCCCAGCGTGGGGCCGATGCGCGCCGAGAATGTCCGCGATGCCGCCGCTGCCTATGCGGCATCCCCCCTCGTCAGGGCGGTTTCCGTTCTTACCAACCAGACACACTTTGGCATGGACATCCACCGCCTCTCCGAAATTCGCCAGCAGGTCCCCCACCCTGTCCTGCGGAAGGATTTTTTTGTGGATGAGTATCAAGTTTACGAGGCCCGCGCATTTGGAGCGGATGCGATTCTGCTCATGGCAAATGTGCTCGACGCGGCAACCATGCACCGCCTGCACCAACTCGCGCTCGAACTGGGGATGGAAGCCCTCTTTGAAATCCACACCCCGGAGGAAATCGCCACACTGCCCGCAAAAGCCCGCGTCGTGGGAATCAACAGCCGCAAATTCAAAACGCACACCGGATTCGTTACCGCAGGCCAATCCTCTACCACTGACTTCAGCCTCGACCTCGGAGTTTTCGACCTCGTGGACAAACTGCCCGCATCCGCCATCCGAGTAGCGGAGAGTGGCATTTCCCCGCAAACTCTTTCCTCCGTTGCGTCAAATTTCCAGGCCGCACTTGTGGGAACATCCCTCCTCCGCGACGAGCGCGGCATCCACGCCTGCCTCCGCGATTTTGAGATGGCGCTATCCTCATGAACGCGCCCGCCCACGCAAACCGCTCAAACGGCCGCCTCGTCGCACTCGCCCTCCTCGCCCTGTGCATCGTGGCTTTTCTCGCAACTGTTTGGAACTACTCCCGAAACCATGCCTTCGCCGGCGAAGCCTCGCTGATCTCAAGTGGAACGCCCTCGATCCTGACCGCTTCGTTCAACCCGGATTCCAAGATTCAAGAAGGCCAACGGGTCGTCATCCGCATCGAAGGAGACTCTGCAAAAGCTCGCGGCGGAGTGATTAAAAATCTCAACCCGCAGGGCATTGCCACAATCGAGAGCGATGAGCCCGTCACAGCCCCGACCGGCTCGCGTGCGACCGTGAGCATCGATGGAACGGTGGCTCCTCAGCCGCCACCCTAAGCATTTCCACGCAAACACAAATCACCCGGAAATGTTTTGATAAAATGGTTGCATTGCCATCGTAACCCGCTAATCTCCGCGCCTCAACCTACACACTACCAATATGGCCAACCTCACCAAAAGAGATCTGGTAATGCAGATCAGCAAAAAAACAGGACTCACCCAACAAGAAGTATTCAGCGTCATCCAACTCACATTGGACGGCATCACTGACGCCCTGTCCACAGGCCGCGATGTCGAGCTCCGCAACTTCGGCGTTTTCGAAGTTCGCCTCACGAAATCCCGCGTGGGCCGCAATCCAAACAAGCCCGAGCATGATGTGGTGATCCCTGCGCGCGCCACCGTTAAGTTCAAGTCCGGAAAAATCATGCGCCAGCGCGTGCTTCTCCGCACCGAAGAACTTCGCGGAAACCAAACCGCCTAAGAATCCAGTAGATTTCCACGGGTGGAATTCATCCGGCTCCGCGGAGCCAAACAAAACAACCTTCAAGGGGTTGACCTCGAACTGCCTTTGGGCAGACTCATCGTCGTCACCGGCCCGAGCGGAAGCGGCAAGTCAAGCCTCGCCTTCGACACCATCTATGCCGAGGGACAAAGGCGCTATGTGGAGACATTCAGTCCCTACACGCGCCAGTTCCTCGAGCGGATGGATAAGCCGCTGGCCGATAACATTGAAGGAATTCCGCCCGCCATCGCGATCGAGCAGGCCAACAATGTCCGCACCACGCGTTCGACCGTTGGCACGATCACGGAAATCAACGATTACCTGAAACTCCTTTTCCCGCGCGTAGCCAAGGGCTTCTGTCCAAAGTGCGCGCGGGAAGTGGTTCAGGGCACTCCCCAGTCCATTCTCCGCCAGATTCTTGCCGACTTCCATGGCAAGACGGTTTTTCTGACCTTCAGCGTCAAAGTTCCCGAAAACACCGCTCCAAAGGACTTTTTCGATTTTCTCGCCCAACAGGGCTACCTGCGCATCTGGATCAAAGGTAAGATCCACCGCACCGACGAGGTGCCCGATCTTCGCAAACTCCCCGAGAGTGTGCAGGTCATCCAAGACCGCATCGATCTGGAAAATGCCACCCACGCCCGCCTCTCAGAGGCTATCGAAAACTCGCTGCGCCTCGGCAATGACCGATTAACCGTCATCGACACCGACTCCGGAGCATCGCACTCCCACACAGCGGGATGGCATTGCTCGGCGTGTGATACCGACATCCGCCCGCCATCGCCGGGTCTTTTTTCTTTCAACTCCCCGCTGGGTGCCTGTCCCGAGTGCAAAGGCTTTGGACGCATCATCGGCATCGACATGCAGCGCGTCATCCCGGATCGATCCCTTTCCATCTCCGAGGGAGTCATCCGCCCCTTCCAGAGCGGTCAATCTGCTGAGTGTCAGGATGATCTCATCCGCCACTGCCGCAAACGCGGCATCGATACCGTGCGTTCGTTCGAGCGCCTTTCCAAGGCCGATCAAGATTTTGTCATTCACGGCGATCCGGATGTCCCGTCGCGAGAAGCCTGGGACTCGGGTGCGTGGTATGGGGTTGACGGCTATTTTCAATGGCTCGAAAGCAAAGCCTACAAAATGCATGTGAGGGTGTTGCTTTCGCGTTACCGCAGTTACCAACCCTGCCCGAAATGCCACGGAGGCCGCTTCCAACCGGATACCCTGAATTTCCGCATCGATCCACCGGGCCTCACGATTGCGGATGTCGCCGCCGTCCCACTCAAACGCCTCGCGCCGATCCTGGAGTCGTTTGAACTTCCCGCCTCGGATACCAGCGCGCGCCTCGTCCACCAGCAGGTTGTTTCCCGCATCAACTACCTCTGCAAGATCGGCCTCGGCTACCTGACACTCGACCGCCCCACCCGCTCGCTCTCGGGCGGCGAAATCCAACGCGTCAACCTCACGACCTGCCTCGGGGCCTCTCTCGTCAATACCCTTTTCGTCCTCGACGAGCCCAGCGTCGGCCTCCACCCGCGCGACACATCCCGCCTTATCGAGGTCATGCAAGGCCTTCGTGACAAGGGAAACACACTCCTCGTGGTTGAACACGAAGAAGCAGTGATCCGTGCCGCCGACGAGTTGGTGGATATCGGTCCCGGCCGTGGCATTTCCGGCGGAGAACTCCTCTACTGCGGCCCGGCGGAGAATTTCGCATCGGCAAACAACTCCCTCACAGCCGATTACCTCCAAGGCAAAAAATCCATCCCCGTTCCGAAAAAACGCCGCAAAGCCGAAGGCCATATCGTTCTCAAAGGCGTCACCCACCACAATATCAAGAACCTCACCGCGAAGTTCCCACTTGGCGTGCTGTGCGCCGTAACAGGTGTTTCCGGCTCAGGCAAAACCTCGCTCGTGCGCGATGTCCTCCATCGCCAACTCATCGGCGAGGATCCCGCCGAGGATGAAGCCGCAGGGTTTGTGAAATCCATCAGCGGCGACGAAGAAGTCGATGAGGTCGTGATGGTGGACCAATCGCCTCTGGCCAAGACGCCCCGCTCGACTCCTGCCGTGTATCTCGGCGTTTACGAGCACATCCGTGATCTCTTTGCCGACACCCCGGCAGCGGAAGCCGGCGGCTTCACCGCATCCAGCTTCTCCTTCAATTCCGGCAACGGCCGCTGCGACCGGTGCAGCGGACTGGGCTTTGAAAAGGTGGAAATGCAATTCCTCAGCGACCTCTTCCTGCGCTGTCCCGAGTGCGATGGAACCCGCTTCCGCGCCCCTCTTCTCAAAATCCAAGTCGGAGGAAAATCCATCCACGAGGTCCTGGAAATGACAGCCGCCGAGGCGATCACATTTTTCAAACCTCTCGATCCCAAGAAAAAAATAATCACTCCGCTGGAACTCCTCGGCGAGGTGGGCCTCGACTACCTGCGCCTCGGCCAGCCGGTCAACGCCCTCTCCGGAGGCGAATCCCAGCGCCTCAAGCTCGTTCACCACCTCATCCGCCAATCCCGCGAGAAGGCGCTCCTGATTTTTGACGAGCCGACGACAGGCCTGCACTTCGACGATGTCGCACTTCTCATCAAAGTCTTCCACCGCCTCGTTGAGGAAGGCAACAGCGTCATCGTCATCGAGCACAACCTGGAAGTCATCAAATGTGCGGATTGGGTCATCGACCTCGGCCCCGAAGGCGGCGATGAAGGTGGCCAGATCGTTGCGGCTGGAACTCCCGAGCAGATCGCAACCGTCCCCGAATCCCTCACCGGTCAATTTCTCGAGCCCGTCCTCGCAGGACGCGCGGCACACCTGAACGAGCAACCCGCCCGCCCCCGTCCAAAGACCCCGCCGTCCCGCTTCATCACGGTGCGGGGTGCCCGCGAGCACAATTTAAAAAATATCGATGTCGATATCCCGCGCGACGGCATGGTTGTCGTGACGGGCCTCAGCGGCTCGGGCAAATCCACCCTCGCCTTCGACATCCTCTTCGCCGAGGGCCAGCGCCGCTTTCTCGACAGCATGTCGGCCTATGCCCGTCAATTCGTGGATCAAATGGAAAAGCCTGATGTCGATTCGATCGAAGGCCTCCCGCCGAGTGTGGCCATCGAGCAACGCATCACTCGCGGCGGGGGAAAATCCACCGTGGCCACAGTCACCGAGATTTACCACTTCCTGCGCCTCCTCTTTTCAAAACTAGGCACCCAATTCTGCCCTTCGTGCAATGTCGCCGTGGAAAACCGCACGCCAACCGCCATCGCCGCGGAGGTGGATGCCCACGCAGCCAAGGGCCCGGTCAAAATTTTTGCCAACCTTGTCAAAGGCCGCAAAGGCTTCCACACGGATGTCGCCCGCGCCGCCGCCCGTCAGGGCATAGTCACCCTCATTGTTGACGGCAAACCGACTGCTGTGGAGGGTTTCGAAAAACTCGAACGCTTCAAGGAACACACGATCGACGCACTCATCGGGGAACTCTCGGCCCCTGACGCAAAAAAATCCGACGAACTCGTGCGCAAGGCCCTCCGCATGGGCAAAGGCACCGCCCGCATGGAAGACGCGAAGCGCAAATCGACCATCCTCAGCACCGAGATGAACTGCCCGTCGTGCAGCCGCGCCTTCGAGCCACTCGACCCGCGCCTATTCTCCTTCAACTCCCCACACGGCTGGTGCAACCACTGCCGGGGATTCGGCGAGGTCTGGAAAGGTCTCGGCCAGGAAGGCGAATTTGAAACCGCTATCGAAGCCGAACTCGACGAAGAACGCCGCCACGAGAGCCTCGAGGACGATGAACCCCGCCCCTGCCCGATCTGCAAAGGCACACGCCTCAATGAAACGGCCACGCATGTCCGAATCCAAAAGACATCCATCGCCGACTTCACCCGCTCGCCGGCATCCGATGCCCTCTCGCTTTGCGACTCACTGAATTTCCAAGGCCCCGCTGCGGAGGTCGCTCGCGATGTGATCACCGAAATCCGTCAGCGCCTCGAATTCCTCGCCAAGGTCGGACTCGACTACCTCTCCCTCGACCGCAGCGCCAAAACTCTCTCTGGTGGCGAGTCCCAGCGCATCCGCCTCGCCGCCCAACTCGGTTCCAATCTGCGCGGCGTGCTGTATGTCCTCGACGAGCCGACCATCGGCCTCCACCCCCGCGACAACGAACGCCTCCTCGACGCCCTCCAGGCGCTGGCCAAAAAAGGAAATTCCCTCGTCGTCGTCGAGCATGATGAAGAGACCATGCGCCGCGCCGACCGGATCCTCGATCTCGGCCCTGGAGCAGGGAGCCGTGGAGGCGAAGTCATCGCCTCAGGCACACTCCAGGAAATCCTCGACCACCCGACCTCTCACACCGGCCGCGCCCTCCGCGAGCCGATGCAGCACCCGATCCGCGGCAAACGCCGTCCCGCGCCCACCGAGTGGCTCGAAATCAAAGGAGCCCGCCTCCACAACATCAAAAACGAGAATGTGAGAATTCCCCTCCACCGCCTCAGCGTCCTCACAGGCGTCTCAGGCTCGGGAAAAAGCACGCTCATCCGGGGAATCGTCGTCCCGTCCGTCCGCGATGTCCTCGCCCGCAAACGCGCCCCGCTCCACTCGGACCTCCACAAAGGCATCTCCGGCTTCGAACCACTCGGCGCCGTGCTGGAAGTGGACCAATCCCCCATCGGTAAGACCTCACGCTCCACGCCCGCGACCTATGTGAAGGTCTTCGACGAAATCCGCAAAGTTTTCTCCACCCTCCCATCCGCCCGCATGCGTGGCTACACGGCAAGCCGTTTCTCCTTCAACAACGAGGGCGGCCGTTGCGAATCCTGCCTCGGCCAAGGCGTCATCAAACTCGAAATGAACTTCCTCCCGCCGTCCTACATGCCCTGTCAGGACTGCAACGGACGACGCTACAATCCCTCCACGCTCGAGATTCTCTACAACGGAAAATCCATCGGCGATGTCATGGACATGACGATCGAACAGGCTGTCGAATTCTTCGCCTCGCACCAGAAAATCCACCGCCCCCTCGCCCTTCTGCAGGAAACCGGACTCGGCTACCTCAAGCTCGGACAACCCAGCCCGACACTCAGCGGCGGCGAAGCCCAGCGCATCAAACTCGTCACCCAACTCGCCCGCCGCGCGACACCCGGAGCCGAGGAAATCCGCACGACCCGCAAGGGCAAATCCACCCTCTATGTGCTCGAGGAGCCCACCATCGGCCTCCACGCCCACGATGTCGCCCAGCTTATCAATGTCCTCCACCGCCTCGTCGACGAAGGTGGCACCGTCGTCGTCATCGAGCATCACCTCGATGTCATCGCCGAAGCCGACCACATCCTCGACATCGGCCCCGAAGCCGGCTCCCAAGGCGGAAAAATCATCGCCGAAGGAACCCCCGAAAAAGTCGCCCTCGCCAAAAACAGCTGCACAGCCCCCTTCCTCCAAAAAATCCTCGGCATCGAGAAAAAACCAAAAACACCCAAGCCCCCCCGCCAGCCAAAGTCATAACCCCTGCCGGTCCACCGCCTCGCTTGAGCCAAAGCTCCGCCGGTGCCTTTCAAAGTCGATCAACCCATTCGCCCTCCGCGCGGCAGCGCGCTCTACATCCGGGGAGGGTCATCGTCTCGCATGACCCAAACTTCACCCAAGTTTCGCAAGAATCTCAAAAAAATAGCGCCAATTTGGCATTTTCGCGATCGGAGGTTTTGTAAACCGTTTATTATCAGCGATCGTGTTTTTCAACTTTCATTTGTAGTGCCTAAAAATTAC
>JBILMW010000109.1:0-8788 GCA_044375335.1 Terrimicrobiaceae bacterium
GTTGAAAAACACGATCGCTGATAATAAACGGTTTACAAAACCTCCGATCGCGAAAATGCCAAATTGGCGCTATTTTTTTGAGATTCTTGCGAAACTTGGGATAACGATGTCTGGTCGGAATGAATCGATCGTAGCACGGACATCCTCGAGGAATTCGGGATTCGCCAGCGTCATTCCATACGGTGGCGGCTCGGAGACGAGGATGTGGTCGTCAATTTCCGCACTCAGCCCCCGAGCCTCGTATTCCTGCCGCAAGCGATACCTCCCATTTTCATTTTGGATGATGAGGGTCTTGAAGCGAACCCGCACGGGCAAACCCAGCCAGGCGTCGCCAGTAGCCCCGCAGATCGCAAGATCTGTCGTGGCGGTGCTTTTACCGACCCCCGGCTCTCCGCCAATGACGAAAACCTCGCCGCGCATGATATGGCAATCCCCCACCAGCACGGCCTTCTCGTCCGGCTGGAAGGACACAAGCTCCGAGGGCCTGTAGAAGCGGATTCGCGGCTCTCGTGGCACTGTGGCCTGCTCGGTCATTGGCTCATCTTTCCACTCTGTTGCAAGGTCAGGCTTCATTTTTCAGCACCTCCGGGTTGAAGAAATAAACCGACTGCCGATTGCCATTGTCGCGAGTGCCATCCGGCATCCTCACAAACTGCGAGCGCGTCCAAGTGGCGCTGTCTGCGCCGAGACTCACCGCGTAGTTCATGAACGAGCGCAAACGCTCCTCGGTTTGCCCCGCGCAGTAGAACCAACCATGGATGCTCTTACTCCCGCTGAAGACCGCCAAAACAAGCGGCGCACGGCTCGCAAGGTGAGCCAATACCGCCGCCTGCTCATTTTGCGTCCCCGCATCCTGTTCGATCACCAGAAACCTTCGCGGCCCAGTATTCGAGAGGGCGTGCTGGCTTTTCTTCCCCTCCTTGGTCGTTCCATAAACCGATGTCATCGGACTTGGAACGATCAACTGGAGTGTCGACAACTTCCCGCGCCATTCTGAGCGCGGGCGAGTCGCGAATTTGGAACTCGACTGCCCGCAGCACAGCAGCGGATCGCCAGGAAAAAGAACATCAATGATCTCCTCCGTGTGCGACTCGTCGTGGAATGTGCGGGGACTCAATTCCCAAAGGTCATCAAGACCCGCTCCATCCGCGATAATCGCCGCCCGCTTGGTTTGATCCAGAGTAGGCCAAGCCGAGGTCTTCTTAAACGGCATCGACTTGGCTCCTGGAATCCAAGCACAGCCTGCCGAGCTATCCACCGCGCTCTCGATCTCCCCCGACTTCACCTGCTCGCCATTTGTGGCGGCGCGGAGCAAGTCGATGATCTCCTCTCGCGAACGGAACGGGTGCAAAGCCCGCGCCGTCCGAAAGAGCCAGTTGTGGAGCCCGCCCCCGCGCCGTGGAGGCGCGGAGAGCAAGTCACGCACGAAACGCGGAAGATCCTTCCCTTCCTTTATTGAAGCGGCGGCGGTCATAAGCGCACCTCCGCTTGAGCTTCGATCAGTTCTATATCGGCGAGCCGATATCTGACATCTCTCCCGAGCTTGAGGAAGGGCAGAGTGCCCGCCTTCTCGCGTCGTTTGAGCGTTTCCTTCGATACTGCCCAACGAGCGGCAAGGAGCCGGCGGCTGAGCAATTGAGTTTTATTTTGTATTTGCATTATTAAAAAGCCCCGCTTTTTTTCGGAGCGAGGCAAAGAAACACAAAAATAAAAATAGGTCTTGGGCACTGGCTATGAGACCTTTGTGAATGACAAAGGTCTTATGACCTATGACAGTGTCAAAGGTTGCCCTACCTTTGATAGTTACCGGCTATATTTGCGAACCAGCCAATCTAAACCTATATCCCTTAAGTCTCTATAAAAAAGAGGCTCTTCAAAAAAACAGTCCAAATCGGCTAGCACAGCGTGAATCTCTGTAGGCTTGGGCACGCGCTCATGACGACGAGCCGCTTCAAGTAGCGCTTCATTGTAAACAAGGCACTTAGGTGTCTCTCGCGGCATTACACAAAAATCCATAACCTTTTTCAGAAGATCGATCTTCTTAAAATTATGGTCTCGAATTGCAGGCAGTAAAATCTTATGCAACCGCTCAAACATACTTGGCCGCCACTTACGCTTCTCCCAGTTACCTCGCTTGATTGCATACACTATCGAAATCAATGGAATGAGATCAGGATCCTTCATCACACCCTGAAAAATCCCCTTTGATGCCGCGCCTTGAAGGTGCACCCCTCGCCCCTCAATCAAAGTCCAAGAACCCCAAGTAAGATCGAGAAAGCCAAGCCATGAAGGAACTTCTAACTCCGGATGAAGATCAACCAGAACTAAATCTACGGGACGGCTTTTGTGCATTAAGTGCGTCAACTCGTAGTCAGCCGCTTCCGCTAAATGACTTCCATAAATTGTGACAACTAAATCGGGAGCAATCTCAACAACAATACAAGGTATAGCGCGCCGTTCCCCTTTATAGAAATCTTTTCGCCACTTTACATCTTGCCAACGGAAGCAAACCGACTCGCAATCTGGCGCATCCTCTTCCCGATCTGGAAAGAGTTGTTCGCCTCTAGCCATCCGATCCACTATCTCGGCGAACTTCGGTGGACGCTGATTGCCTGAAGACTTTTTCATGATTGTTTCACTAATTTTGAAAGGGCCTTAGGACTGCCAACTTCAATTTGAGACACATTCCCAGGCAAAAGCCAAGCTCCCACATTCACCACCGGCCTCGTTTTTAGATCCGAATAGTGCCGAGCCGTCGTCGATACATCCGCATGCCGCAGAACCCGCGAAGCCGCATAGATACCATGCTCCGCCGTCACCAGCGCCCCAAGCTCCTTGCGCAACTCATGAAGCGGCTTCCTCGCATCCACCCCCTTGCCCCGCAACCAATCCGTCAGCTTCGTGAACACCGCATCCGCTCGATACTGCCGCCCCCACTTCTTGTGACCTCCAGCTTTTCCCGTTCCCGGCACCACAAAAACTCCCGCCGTGTCCCGCGATTTCAGTTTCGCGTGGAAGCCCCTCAGGATCGCCACCACATTCTCGTCAATCGGCACCTCCGCCCGCGAATCCCTCGACTTCAGCCCGCCCATCTCCGTCTCCTCCACCCGAATCAACTGCCGGTTGAAATCCACCTGCCCCCAACACAACGAATCAATCTCCCCCCGCCGCAGCCCCGCCGCCAGTGCTAGAATCATAGCCAGAAAAGCCGCCGGTTCCTTCTCCGAAAGCTCCTCCCGCGCCGCCTGCAAAAGCTCCTTCGGATCGATCTTCGAAAAATACTTCGCCGACTGCCTCGGAAAAAACTCCACCCCCGCAAAAGGCAACGGCTCCGGCAGTCGCAAATCCGAAATAAACTTCACCACCTTCGGCGCGAAAAGCGACCGCGCCATCCGGATCGTCGAATTGCAGGAAGTCATCCGCGAAGCCTTCTGCTTCGGATTTTTCGCCTTGCCCACATAAGCCAACCGCCAAGCCTGCAACGCCGACGGCGAAAGTAAATCCAAGCCCCCCGCATCCACCTTCTCCCGATACTTCGCCGCCCCGCCCGATTTCGGACCAAACCGCTTGTCCGAACGCTTCACCCCGAGCAAATCGCCCACGATCTTCCGCAACGCCGTGGCATACGAATGAAAAGTCGCCCCCTTCGTCTGAGAAACCTTCTCCGCCGCCGCGATCCACCCCCCCACCGTCGCCACAGGCCGCACCGCCTCATCCTGCCCCCGCTCCTCCGGCCTGTGCTTCTGCAAAGTCGCATCCAACCCTAACGCCAGCAGATCCAAATAAAACCCCGCCGCAAACCTCGCCGCCGCATCCCTGTTCGCCGTGCGAGAAGTGAAAGTCAGCCGCCGCCCTTTGAACTGAATCTGGAACGAATAATTCGGCGACCCATTCCGCCGAACCAGCTTCCCGTTCTGCATCCAAAACCTCGCATCCCCCTTGCCCAGCGTGGGAAAACTTTTCTGCACTTTTACTGCACTTTTTTTGTTTAACCCCGATGCGGCATGACCCGATTTTTGCCCATCGCCAAAAGTTACTGAATCCTTTGCCAGAGCCGTTTTAGAGGTTTTTTGTGTATTCATTTCGGAACACATTAGCACATAGCGCAACCCCCCAAAATGTTTAACTCTTAATCAATTGGTTCCGGGTTCGAGTCCCGGGGGGCGCACTTCTTTGAGTATCGCTGTGGAGGTTGGGCTATCAATTTCTAAAAAATCCGCATCAATGTTGGCATTGATCAGCTTCGCGTGACTTGGAGGCCGGTGTCTGAGATGTCCATTCGCACGAAGCGGGCTCTTGGGTTTGGTGGACGGGTGGTGAGTTCGTGGCGGATGCGGGAGGCGGCTTCGGCGTCTTTGGCGAGGAAGAGGATGTAACCGCCGCCGCCGGCTCCGGGGAGTTTTGCGGCGGCGGTCCAATCGGAGACGCGGTTGAGGATGTCCTGAACGGCGGGCGGGTTGGTGCCGGCATCGAGGGCGCAGTTGAGTTCCCATGTGCGGCGGACGACGCTGCAGAGGCCGTCCCACGATTCGCGTTGCAGGATATCAAACGAATCACGCGCGTGGGCGGCGATTTCGTCGAGGAGGGACATTGTTTCCGGGCGGTTGAGAAACATTCCACGCACGATCTCGCGGAGGATGCCTTTTGCGACGCGGGTGATGCCTGTGTAGTAGAGCAGGGCCATGCCGTTGGTGTTCGACGGGCCGAAGAGGTGTTGGGGAAGCCAGCGCACAAGACCGCGTTGGGTGAAGCCGGGCGAGGATTCGATCATTTTCAGGCCGCGATGGATTCCGCCTGCCTGGTCCTGCCATCCGCCGCCGGTTGTCAGGAGTTGCTCGAGCGCGAGGGTGCGGGAGCAGATTTCCTCGTGATCCCAGCCCAGACCGCAGACTTCGGAGAGTGTGCCGAGAAGTGTGGCGGCGAGGATGCTGCTGGTGCCGAGGCCGGAGCCTTTCGGCGTGGCGGCGAGGAGGGAGATTTCGAGGCCGCCGCCGAATTCACCGAGTAGGGCTTCGAGTGATGCCGCGCGGGTGTGGGCTGTGAAGCGGGGATGGAAGCCGGCGAGTGCCAGAGCGGCCTTCGCGAGCGAAAACTCTGCGCCGACATGGGTGAAGTCTTCCAATTCCTCGAAGGTGCGGATGCGCGTTTCCGCTCCGAGGTCGATCGAGCGGATCACGATTTCGCGATGCAGCGGCACGCGGGCGAAGACCTGCACGGGCGGCTGGCCATTGAGATCGAGCGCCACATTCACCACCGCGCCGCCGCGTTTCAGGCAATACGGAGGCGTGTCGGTCCAGCCTCCGGCGAGGTCGATGCGGATGGGACACCTGCCCCACACGATTTGGTCATCTACAGCGGTCCGGACTGGCGCGCACTTTTTGGCTGCGATGCGATCGACCACCAGATCGCTCAGGAATGAGAAGGCGCGCTTTTCGTAGAGGTTTGAAACGGCTTCCTCGCCGCGCGTGTGGGCCACTTGCGAGCAGAACATGGCCTCGGAGAGAAAATCCATCGGTGAGCCACCCGGCGCGCCGAGTTCCGGAGTGGGTGCCTTTGTTTCCGCAAAGAACCGTGCGGTGCTGTCGAGGTCGAGGCGGTAAAAGGGATTGTTGCCGCGCTGTGCAAACAGGCGCGGCGTGATTGCGGCAATCTGGAGGCGTCTCTCGGCGATGAGGCGGGCGGGGTTGAAACGCTCGGTGATCTCCTGCGCGGAGAGGCGTTCGCTATTTTTCCAGATGGCCAGAAGTTCGGCATCCTTTGCGGGCTCTTGTGAGGACATCCAAGAAACCATGCGTGCGGTGAGATCGGTGGACTCCAGAATCGGAAACAGGCGGGCTGCCTGAATATCCGTTGTGGAGGACAATCCGCAGTCTGCTGGAGTGATGCCGCGCCGCTGGAACCATACTGCGCAGGGTTCGCCAAGCCATTGTGTGGATGCTTCGCCAATCGCGCCTTTGAAGGAATCGTCAAATCCATACACGCGCAGGCAGTGTGCGGATTCGCCCACCGGCGGAGTGTCCACGCAGACTCCAGGCGCGAGGGAAAGCGTTCCGATTTCCGCTGGCAGGTTGGTGAGAACATTTTCAGAAGTGAGCGGGAGCGCCGCCGGGAGGATGCAATTCTCGACCCAGATGAGCTTGTTGGCGCTGGATCGCGAGCTGAAGGCGAAGTCGGAATTCAGGACATACATGTCCGGATGCGGCTTCAGCGACAGGTGCGACTGGCCGCGCTGGTCGAGGCTGCGGTTTTGAAGCGCCGAGACGGATTCGATCATCTGGCGGCTTGTGCCGAAGTGGTAAAACTCGGCATCCGGCAGCGGCACGACGGCACAGGTCAGGCTGGCGATGTCCTTATCATGCGCGGCGGGACGGCTTCCCATGCAGGGACCCATGCCGGCGTAGAGTTCGTAGAAATCTGGCACGCCTTTCGCAAAAGCGCCTGCTTTGGCATTCCATCCGCACTTTTTGAAAAGCACGGACACCGCCTTGGCGCTCAGCAGCCAGAGGCCTGTATCGACAAGGAAGAGGTGGTCGGCGGCGAGCTTGGTGATTTCGTCAGGCTTGGGTTTTTGAAGGAAGAAAGCGAGTTCCTCGGGACTGGACTTGGGGGTGAAGAAAACCCCGAAGTGCGAGGCGGTGTGGGCATCCACCCACATTCCCAGGCCAAGGATGTCGGCATCCGGCATGGCGGGAAGCCTCGGAGGAAAGCGCAGGAGAACATCCCCGCTGGCAACCATGACCCGGCTCTGCAAAGGGGCGCGCGCGGCGATGTGGCCAAAGCCGGGCATCTGCACATCGAGCAGCGTCTGGTCGAGGCGCTGGCCGTCCGCCCAGCGCAAGGCGGGGAAGGGCATGAGAATCTTACCCGTGGCGGCGTAGGCTGGCAGGCGGCGGCTTTGTCCGCCGGCCATGAGGGCGAGCTTGAGAGACGGCGAGTCGCACCATTCCTCGAACGGCGCGTTCCCGCCTTTGCTGCGCCAGGCCTCAGCCAGCAGGTGGGCCACGCCACCACCGGAGCCAAGCTTGCTGCCGGCGGGATCGCACGCGGCGAACCATCCCGCCCCCTCGGTCGTGCCGGGGAAGTGGGCCGACATGGCGGGTGGCAGGGAGATAAGCCGCTCGATTTTCATATTAGAGGAGTTCGGCGATCTGAATGGCATTCAGCGCGGCGCCTTTGAGCAACTGGTCGCCGCAAACCCAGAAGGCGATGCCATTTTCCATCGCGCAATCGCGGCGGAGACGGCCGGCGAAGCAGTCGTCCTTCCCCGCGCAGTCGAGAGGCATGGGATATCCATCCTCCACAAATTGGAGGCCGGGCGCATTTTTAAGAGCTGTGCGGGCCTCTTCGAGCGAGATGGGTTTTGAAAACTCGGCACTCACGGCCACCGAGTGGGCGCGGTAAACGGGAACGCGCACGCAGGTCACCGAGGCCTTGAAGTCAGGCAGGTGCATGATGCGGCGACCCTCGTTTTCCATTTTCATTTCCTCCTTCGTGTAGCCGGTATCCAAAAAGGAATCGACCTGCGGGATGACATTGAACGCGATCTGGTGCGGAAAAATTTCCTTCACGATGGGGCGCCCCTTGGCGAGGGCTTCAGTCTGGTGGCGGAGTTCGTCGATAGCGCGCGCGCCTGCTCCAGAAACAGCCTGGTAGCTCGATGCGAAAAGGCGGGTTACGCCAAATGCGCGATGCAGCGGATGCAGCGCCATTAGCGTGATGGCTGTCGTGCAGTTCGGATTGGCAATGATGCCGCGATGGTTTTTGACATCCGCTCCGTTGATTTCTGGAACAACGAGCGGCACATCGTGGGACATGCGGAAGGCGGAGGAATTGTCCACCACCACGGCGCCACTGGTCACGGCCGCGTGGGCAAAGTCGCGCGAGATTGCGCCGCCAGCGCTGAAGAGCGCGATGTCGATACCTTCGAAAGAATTCAAATGCAGGGGCTCCACTGTGATCTCCTCGCCACGGAAGGTGAGGGTTTTTCCAGCGGAGCGGGGGGATGCCAGAAGGCGGAGGCTGGCTACGGGGAAGTTGCGGCGTTCCATGACGCGGAGCATTTCGACTCCGACCGCACCGGATGCGCCAACGATTGCGACTCTATGGGGTTTTGACATAATGGATATTTATGACATCGGACACGCCCGCACGGCAATCCTCGGAACAATGGGAAATGCGAGTGGACATTTCCCGCCAGATGCTCGACCTGCGGCGTTGCGGAGAGTTGATCAAATCTTGGCCCGTCTCCACATCGCGTTTTGGCGTGGGATTTGAGCCCGGAAGCTTCAAGACGCCCACTGGATGCTTCGCTGTGCAGGAAAAAATCGGTGCCGGCGCGCCGTTGTGGGCGGAATTCAAAAGCCGCCAGCCCACGGGCGTCTTGGCTGCGCCCGGCGGCGAGCATGATGGCATTCTGACCCGCATCCTCTGGCTCTCCGGCCTCGACGAAGAGAATGCGAACACGCGTGATCGATACATTTATTTTCACGGGACGAATCGCGAAGACCTCATTGGAACGCCAGCCAGCCACGGCTGCATACGGCTTCGGAATGCCGACATGGCGGAGCTTTTCGATCTGGTGCCAGAGGGCGCGAGAGTGGTTATCGGCTGAAAGTCTCTCCGTTGAGAAAGCCTTTCGCGAAGAAGCCTGCTTTCTCCAGACTTATAACGGCGGCACCTGTGCGATCTTGCCTGAAGAGGCGGATGCCGAGGCTTTCCACCATGGATGCCCATTGCTCATCGATCGGTTCGTTTGAGGGGAAGGCGGCCGCTGTGGCCACGACAAGCG
>JBILMW010000110.1:0-8747 GCA_044375335.1 Terrimicrobiaceae bacterium
CGCCGCTCTTATCGACACGGAAATCGCCGTTCCACCTGACAAAAGCATCTCGCATCGCGCTGTCATGCTCGCCGCCCTTTCCAACGGCACTTGCGTGATCCGCAATTTTCTCGAGGGCGAAGATTGTCGCAGCACCGCCGCAGCGATGCGCCAGCTTGGGGTTTTCATCGAGTGCCCGGAACCTGGCACGCTCATCGTGGAAGGCGTGTCCGGCCGTTTCACGAAGCCGTTCGCCGATCTGGATTGCGGCAACTCCGGCACCACGATGCGGCTCATGTCCGGCATCCTCGCCGCGCAGAATTTCACCTCCCGCCTCACCGGCGATCCCTCACTATCGAAGCGCCCGATGCAGCGCGTCATCGATCCGCTGCGCCTCATGGGTGCAAATCTCCACGCGGAGGGTGAAAAGTCCTGCCCGCCGCTTGTGGTCGAGGGTCATGGCAATCTGGAGGGCATCACCTACCGCACGCCGGTCGCCAGCGCGCAGGTCAAAAGCGCGATTCTCCTCGCGGGACTTTTTGCCAAAGGCTCCACCACGGTGATCGAGAATGTCCGCTCGCGCGATCACACCGAGAGGATGTTCGATTACTTTCTCATCAAATCGAAACGCGAAGAGGTTTGGGAAAACAAAAACTCCCCGAAGGATCGCCGCCTCGTCGAAATACGCACGACCGTGGAGGGAGGACAGGTGCCGGAGTCCATGGATTTCACGGTTCCCGGCGACATCTCCAGCGCTGCCTTCTGGCTGGTCGCCTCCGCCGCTCAACCGGGCTCCCGCCTGTTGGTGAAGGATGTCGGCCTGAATCCCACCCGCACGGGTATCATTGATGTCCTCGTCCGCATGGGCGCGCGCATTCGTGAGGTCATCGAAACTTCCCTCAGCGGCGAGCCAGTGGGCAATATCGACATCAAGGGCACGACTCTCCGCGCGACAACAATCGCAGGAGCGGAAATCCCGAATGTGATTGATGAAATCCCCATCCTCGCCGTGGCAGCCGCGCTGGCAAAGGGGACGACGATTATCCGCGACGCCGCCGAATTGCGTGTGAAGGAGACCGACCGCATTGCCGCTGTCGCAGCCAACCTGCGTGCGATGGGTGTGCAGGTGGAGGAATTTCCCGACGGCATGGCAATCACCGGAGGCAGTCCGTTGAAGGGCGCCCGCCTGCCTTGCCACCATGACCACCGCATTGCCATGGCTTTCGCAGTCGCCGGGCTTTTTGCGGATGGCGAAACGATTATCGAAGACACCGCGTGCGTGAACACTTCCTATCCCGGATTTGCGGAGGCTCTCTTGCATATTCAAAAAGGCGGTCGCATTAAAAACCGCACCGAGGTTCTCTCCGGCCTAAAAGGCAGCGGCACACCCGCCGTGAGAACTCCCACTCCATGATCGTCATTGCCATCGATGGTCCCGCCGCATCCGGCAAAAGCAGCGTGGCCACCCGGCTTGCGCGGCGACTCGGATTCGCCCATGTGAATTCAGGTGCCATGTATCGCGCCGTGACTTGGGAAATTCTCCGCCAGCAGATCGACGCATCCCACCCTGAAAGCATTGAGGCAGCTGTGAGACGCATGTCGGTGGACTCCGGATTCACGGAAGCGGGCGAATCTTTCATCCGCATCAATTCCGAAATGCCCGATCTCGAGCTGCAGACGCTCGAGGTGAACCAGAATGTTTCGCCCGTCGCAGCCGTTCCCGCCGTGAGGACCCTTGTTAATACCCAACTCCGAACACTCGCGGAGAAACGCCCGATCGTGAGTGAAGGGCGCGATATCGGCTCAGTCGTCTTCCCGGATACGCCCCATAAATTCTATCTCGACGCCTCACCCGAAGTCCGCCGCCAGCGCAGGGCCGCGCAGGGTCTCCACGACAGCATCGAGAAACGCGACAAACTCGATTCCAGTCGGGCCAATGCTCCGCTCAAAATCGCCGCCGGCGCCCATGTCATCGACACCTCGCACCTCACCCTCGAAGGCGTGGTGGACAAGGTGGCGGAAATTCTTTCAAAATCCGGAATCAGCCCGGCATGACGATCGTCTATAATATATTTTACAATTTGGCGAAGCTGCTCGCCCGCATGATTTTTTCCATGCGCGTCATCCACCCCGAGCGAATGGTGGAGTCCGGCCCCTTGCTCATCGCGGTGAACCACTCCAGCTTCTTCGATCCACCGCTCGCCGGCATTTGCAGCCGCCGTGGCGTTTATTATCTGGCTCGAAAAACCCTTCTAAAATGGCCGTTCTTCGGCCCGCTCTTTCCCGCGATGAATGTCATCCCCGTGGAACGCGACGGGAACGACATGTCCGCCCTGCGCGAGGTCATCAAAAAAGTGAAGGATGGAAATGCCGTGCTCCTCTTTCCCGAGGGCACACGCTCAGTCGATGGACACCTCCAGCCAGCCCGTGCAGGCATCGGTCTCGTGATTGCCAAAACCGGCGCCCCGGTGCTGCCGATGCGCATCTTCGGCGCCTATGAGGCTTTCCCGAAAAATGCCCGCCGCTTCCAGCTTTCCCAGATCACGGTGGTCATCGGTGAGCCGATCTATTTCACGGAGCAGGAAATCTCGAACACCTCGCGCGAGACCTATCAACTGCTGAGCAACCGCGTCATGGAAGCCATCGGCGCTTTGAAGCTTCCATGATTTCCACCGACCGCGCCTCCTCGCCGCTCCCCTGGCTCGCCGCAGCTGTGGCGCTGCTTTACATCGTTCTCCTCGTCACGCGCTACACGCTCCCGCCTGCGAAAGTCGATGTGGAGGTCATCGTTCGTCCGGTGCCTTCCGCTAATTGATTGAACATCCCGTCCGGCGAAGTAATTTTACCCGATGTTCAAGGACCATGATTTCCAATATGCGATGGAGAACACGCGAGTGGTCGTGACGCCACAAAGCGCCATCGAAACCTTCGGCACGACGCGATTCCATTTCTCCCTTGTCACCGAGCCGCTCGACGAGGTGGAGACTGTCCGCATCCGCTCCGGCACGATCGAAGCCGAGCGCCCCCGTATCCTCTCGCCCGCCAATTTCAGCAAAGTTCTCCTTGAGGGCTTCGGCGAGGAAGCCAGAGACTTTGCCGACTGGTTGGAGGCCAATCCCTCGGCCGCCCGCGTTCTGCGTTATGGATTTCAATTCCGCAAAACCGACCTCTCCGAGAAACTCATTCGCGAGCCATTCGACGAGGCGATCGCCCGCATGGAAGAGGAGATGAAAAAAGGTGACGATCCCTTCCGGGCCCTCATCGCAGGTGTGGACGATGTCTGGGAGGTTTGCTTGCTCAAGTTTTCGATGGAAATGATCCAGCGCTCAGCAGGCGAAAATGTCGCAGAGTGGAAACGCCGCGGCCTCGCCTGATTTCGGGGTTTTCATTTCCAGAGCGCAGCGGATAGCATCTCCAGACAAATCATGTTCATCAAAGCACTCACGATTTTGTTTCTCGTAGCCGGCATCCTGGGGGGTAGCGGCTACTTCATCTACGAACTTTATTACAAAGAGAAAAAACTCGATATCGTCGAGCAAGCAGCTGTCCCGACACCGACTCCAGCGCCTACTCCCCATCCGGCATTGGCCGCCTTCGATTCGCTCAAGCCGGTCCTCGCGCAGAACACCGTCGAGGCGCGTGATGCCATCGCAGGCCACCTGAGCACCTACCCCGACTCTCCCAAGACCGCCGAGGCCCGTGCTGCTCTCGGTCGCATCAACCTCGCCCTCTTCCGCGATCCCTCCGCGACGCCTACAAACACCCTCTACACGGTTAAGAAAGGCGACTCACTGGACCGCATCAAGTCCCAGTTCAAAACGAACTCCGAGTTGATCTATTGGGCGAATGGAATGACCTCCATCAATCTTCAAATCGGGCAGCAATTGTTAATTCCCGTTGTCGACACCGCCCTCGTGATCGACCGCGCCACATCCACCATCTCCGTGATGAATGCCGGTGTGTTTTTCAAGGAATACCCCGCCGTTTCCATGACCCTCACAGGTCAGGCGGCCAAAGGCGAAGTCGAGGCGAAGGTCGCCGACCGCATCGCCCGCAAAGGCGAGGCACGGGTTGCATTTGGAGCCAAAGACTACGCCGAAGCAGAGCGCACAGTTCTCATCAATCCCGGCAATGTCGTCCTCCGCACCCCTCCCGCTACGCCAGCGGATGGATCAACGCCACCGGCTCCGTCCGGCATCGTTCTCAGTCCCTCGGATTTCGACGAAATCTACGCCCTCGTGAAATCCGGCACACCCGTCAGCATCAAATAACGCGCCCATGAACAAACAGACCTTGGATTTTGAAAAACCCCTCGTCGAACTCGAGCAGAAAATCGATGAGCTCAAAAAGCAATCCGAAGACAGAAACATCGACCTCGGCGGCGAGATTCGCGGCATGCAGGAGAAGTTGGAATCCATGCGAGGCCAGATTTACGGCAATCTCAGTGCCTGGCAGCGTGTGCAAATTTCCCGCCATATCGCTCGACCCTTCTTTTTGGATTATGTGCGGATGGCCTTCACAGAGTTCGTGGAACTCAAGGGCGACCGTCTCTTTGGCGACGATGCCTCCATGCCCGGCGGGTTGGCGACGATTGATGGCATTCGCTGCGTAGTGATCGGCCAGCAAAAAGGCCGCGACATGAAGGAAAACCTCCTTCGCAATTTTGGAAGCCCGCACCCTGAAGGTTACCGAAAGGCTCTTCGCCTCATGAGGATGGCTGAGAAGTTCGGTCTCCCCGTCGTGGCTCTCATCGACACTCCCGGCGCTTATCCGGGCGTGGGCGCCGAGGAGCGTCACATTGCCGAGGCGATCGCGGTGAACATCCGCGACATGATGGCTCTCCGCACACCCGTTGTTTCCGTTGTGATCGGCGAGGGCGGGTCTGGTGGAGCGCTCGGCATCGGCGTTGCCGACCGCGTGCTCATTCTGGAAAACGCATACTACTCCGTGATCAGTCCCGAAGGCTGCGCTGCCATCCTCTGGAAGCATCGCAAACACGCTCCCGAAGCGGCCGAGGCTCTCAAGCTCAGCTCGCCCGACCTGCTCCAAATGGGCCTCGTGGACGGAGTCATTCCCGAGCCCGCCGGCGGCGCGCATTGCGATCCCGAGCAGGCGGCTGAAAACCTCAAATCCGCCATCTCCAAGGAGCTTCAGACCCTGATCAAAACTCCGGTCGATAAGCTCCTCCGCTCACGCTACGACAAATTCCGCAAGATGGGCGTCTTTCAGGAGTAAGAGACCGCCTGCCGCCTGATGAAAATCATCGATCGCCATGTCGCCACCGGCATCCTTGTCACGGCGGGGCTTGGCGTCCTGATCCTCAGTCTGGTCTTGGTTCTCGGAAATATCTTCCGCGAGTTGCTGAACATCCTCGTGAACAACCCGGATGTTCCGATTCTCACAGTCCTCGGCTTCATGGCCTTGGTGTTGCCCTTTTCCCTCACATTCACAATTCCGTGGGGATTTCTCACAGCGATCCTGCTCGTGTTCGGCCGCATGTCCGCCGACAGCGAATTGATCGCCCTTAAGTCAAATGGCGTGAGCATTCCCCGCGTGAGCGTCCCGGTTTTTGTGATCTCCGTCGCTCTGACCCTTCTCTGTTTTTGGATCAACATCGAGGTCGCTCCCCGCGCCGAGCAGGCGATGACCCGGGCTGTGGTGGATATGGCCACGAGCAATCCCTCGGCGCTTTTCCGGGCCGACGAGGTGGTGGATGCTTTCCCCGACCGCCGCGTCTATGTGGGCGGAAAAGACGGTGAAAAACTCAGAAACATTCTGGTCTTCGAGCTCAACGAAGACTCGCGTGTTTCCAAGATGATCTTCGCCAAGGAGGGCGCGCTCACTCCCGACACGGCCAACTCGCGACTTCTTTTCAAATTGTTCGATGCGCGTTTCGAACAGCGCGATGCCAAAGCCAGCGAGGACTTTTCAAAAATCCACCAAGGCATCGTGATGAAAGAGGGTGTGTTCCCGCTCGCTCTCGACAAGTTTTTCAAGGAATTCCAAAGCAACCGCCGCCTTAGTTCCTACACGCTTCCCGAGCTCTACACCGCCTACACACAAGCCGAGGGCAAGAAACGCCAGGAGATGCTCGTGGAGCTCAACAAGCGTTTCTCAACCTCGCTTTCCTGCATCGCTTTCGCCCTTATCGCAATCCCGCTGGGCATCACGACCCACCGCAAGGAAACCTCCGTGGGCTTCGCCCTGAGCCTCACCGTGGCCTTCAGCTACTTCTTTTTCATTCTCATGGCGGATACCTTCCGTGGCAGTCCCGCCGCATTCCCCCACTTCCTGATCTGGGTGCCGAATTTCGTTTTCTTTGGTCTTGGGCTCTGGCTTTTCAGCCGCCTTGCGAAACGCTGATGTCATGAAATCCCGAATTCTTCCGCGCGCAATTTTTCTCCTCGTTGTCCTAACCCTCTTCGTGTTGGGCGGCATCTTGGCCTGGTTCCAGTCTTGGCGCTCCGCACGCATGGTGGACCTGTATTCTGCATCCCAGATTGCTGCCACCAAGAACGGCCTCATCGAGTATATCCGCCACGGCGACGGTCCGGCCGTGCTTGTTTTTCACGATGCGCCTGGAGGCTATGACCAAGGCGCCGCGTTGTCCGGGTTTCTTGCGGACGAGGGATTCCAAGTCATCGCCCCCTCCCGTCCGGGCTACCTCCGCACACCGCTTGAGACTGGCATCACTCCCGAAAATCAAGCCGATGCCGCCGCGCAACTGCTCGACAGCCTCGAGATCGGCCAAACCGCTGTGATCGGATTCGGCTGGGGAGGTCCTGCCGCCCTGGAGTTCGCTCGCCGCTTTCCGCAACGAACTAGCGCCCTGGTTTTCGTGGGCGCCGCCGTGGGCCGTTTGAATCCCCCCACTGCGCCCGCCGTGCCATTTCCGCAGGCTGTGGGCGAGGGCCTGACGGGGGATGTCGGATCTTGGCTTTATGTGCGTCTTTCAGAAAACGACCCCGCTGCCGCCTTGCGGGCTGCTTTTTCCACGGCATCAATCGGAGGTTCCGGGGCCCGCGAGATTTGGACCGGCCTTGTTCTCGACAATCCCGATCAACTCGCCCTCTTCCGCTCCCTGGCGCTCTCGCTTTCCCCGATCTCTCCTCGCGAGTCGGGACTTCGAAACGATCTCCTCCAAGTAAGAGCCTTTCCAGAAATCCCATTCCAGAGCATCACCACCCCGGTGCTGATCGTTCACGGAGGCTTGGACAAGGCGATTCCCGTTGCACCTGTCGAAGCCGCCAAGTCGAAGCTCCCGAATTCCGAGTTACTTCTCTTTCCCGACGATGGACACCTCGTCTTCCTTGGCCGGGGAGCCACGATTGCCGAGGACCGCATCACCGCTTTTTTGAAAAAACACACCGCATCCCATGGCGAATAAGTCGCGCCTCACCAAACTTCCCAACGGTCTTCGCATCGCCACTTGCGAAATGCCCCATGCCGAAACCGCCGCCATGGGCATCTGGGCCTCCGTCGGGGGACGCCATGAGCCGGCGGACTTGAATGGTATCTCGCATTTCATCGAGCACATGCTTTTCAAAGGCACCCAGCGCCGCTCCGCGCGCCGCATCATGGAGGAGGTCGAGGGCGTGGGAGGAGACATGAACGCCTTCACCGCCGAGGAGCGCACCTGCTACTATGCCACCGCCGCTGCCGAGTTTTTTCCCAGAGTCTGCGATGTCCTCTGCGACATCTACATGAACCCCCGCTTCTCGCCGCGCGACATCGACCGCGAGCGCGGCGTCATCGCGGAGGAAATTCTCATGTATGAGGACGAACCCTCCTCGCGCGTTCAGGAACTCCTCGAAAAAACCCAGTGGGCCGGGCATCCCCTCGGCAGGCCCATCACAGGCACCCTTCAAACCATCGAAGGGATGGATGCCTCCGCTTTCCGCGCCTACAGGGCGAGCCATTACAACGCGCCAAGCACCGTTGTCACAGCCGCTGGAAAAATCCAACACGACGAGGTCGTGGAAAAAGTCGCCGAACTCTTGTCAGGCCTCCCGACGGGAAAATCTCCAGCCGCGAAGCCTTATCCCGCACGACAAAAATCCCCCCGCATTGTCACCGAAGCCCGCGACATCCAGCAGACGCAGCTCTCACTTTCCCTGCCCGCCTTCAGCCATCGCGATGAACGCCGGTTCGCTCTCCACCTGCTCAATGTCGTGCTCGGAGCAAATGCCAGTTCCCGTCTCTTTCAGGAAATGCGTGAGAAGCGTGGACTCTGCTACTCCGTGAGCAGTCACTGGCTGAGCCTGAACGATGGCGGCGCGCTCGGCATCTCCGCCGGACTCGACCGCCGCAACCTCGAAAAATCCCTGCGTCTCATCCTCGCCCAGTTCGACCTCCTCTGCAAAAAACCCATCGGCTCCGCAGAACTCCGCCGCGCCAAGGAATACACCATCGGCTCGAACCGCATGGCGCTCGAACGCAGTTCCAGCCAGAATTCCCGACTCGGAGGCGCCCTCCTCGCCCAAGGCAAAATCATCGATATCGAAACCGTCAACGAACGCCTGCGCGCCGTCACCTCCGACGACATTCTCTCAGTGGCCCGCGAAATCCTCGACCCCTCACGCCTCACCGTCGCCGTCGTCGGCCCGAACCCCGACGAACCCATGCTCAAAAAACTCCTCGCTGCCTGATAAATGCTTCGAGCAGAACTTAATAAGTTGCTGGCCCCCTTTTTCTGTGGAAAGTAACTGAACTTGAGGCAACTCTGAAAGAGTCATACTTGATCGATCGCCCATGGGAACCGTAAGTCA
>JBILMW010000014.1:0-27373 GCA_044375335.1 Terrimicrobiaceae bacterium
CTTTGAGGACGCCGGCTTCCAGATTCGCGGATGCAAAATGTTCCGTGCCGATGCGAGCCTCCTGCGCGAGCACTATGCTCACATCGCCACGAAGCCATTCTTCCCCGAAGTGGAAGCCTTCATGGGCGCCACACCTCTCATCGCTGTCGCTCTGGCTGCGGACAATGCCGTGGATCGTGTGCGTGAGCTTCTCGGGCCAACCGACTCCACGAAAGCCGCCAAGGGCACAATCCGTGGCGACTTTGGAACGACCATGATGAAAAACATCGCCCATGCCTCGGACAGCGCTGAGAGCGCGGCGGTCGAACTCAAGCGTTTCTTCAAGGACGGCGAGCTCTTTGACTACTCGATGACCCTCTCGGTCTGAGAAAACTCCTGCAAAATGCCAGCGTGCGAGCGCTGGCATTTTTTGTGTCTTAATTTTTTCTGGGAACAACCGAGAAATCCTGACGGAGCTTGGCGATGTGACCCGCCGGGAGGTGTCCCTTCCATTGGCTACCGGGATAGATCACGCTGTTCCGCCCGACGAGTGACCCTGGGCTGAGAACGCTGTTGCAGCCGATTTCTGCGTGGTCGCCGATGAGGGCGCCGAATTTGCGAAGACCGGTGGAGACGGGACCCTCGGCTGTGTGGATGGTCACTGGCGCCTTGTCGAGGCGCACATTCGAGAGGATGACGCCAGCGCCGAGGTGGGCCTCGTAGCCGAGAATCGAGTCGCCGACATAGTTGAAGTGCGGGATCTGGGCCTTGTCGAAGACGAGGCAATTTTTAAATTCCGAGGAATTTCCGGCCACGACTCCGTCGCCGAGGATCACATTTTCGCGGATGTAACACCCATTCCGAATCTCACAGTTCTCGCCGATCCAAGCAGGACCTTTGATCATGGCACCTTGCTCAATCACTGTGCCCTTGCCGACAAAAACGGCGCCGCTTACGAACGGCTTACCGATGAGGCGGCCATGGAGACCGGGTTTCATGCGGAACTGGAGATAAGTCGCGATCTTCGGCAGGACATCCCAGATATGCTCGGTGTTCTCAAAGAGGGCCTGGTGCTCGCAGTGGCTGAGATCAAAAAATTCGTCGATGGAAAACATGGTGTGATTGGTTTGGTGGTTGGTTTCAGGCGGCGGAGCGCGGTGCCGGTGTGAGTTTTTGGCCTTCCTTGGTGTCCTTCACGATCCATCCTGCGGCGAGAATTTCATCGCGGATTGTGTCGCTGAGTTTCCATTCCTTCGCAGCACGGGCGTCGGCGCGTCGGGCGAGGAGTTCGCCGACTGCGGCAGGAATGGCCCCGACTTCAGCTTCAAAGCCCAGCACCGAATTCACACCCTCGAGCCATTTCAGAAGGCTCATGGCCTCACCCGTTGTGAGCGTGCCTTCGTCCATTCGGCGGTTTGTCGTGCGGATCATGTCAAAAATCACGGCCAAGGCGGCCGAGATGTTCAGGTCGTCATCTAACGCCTCACCGAAGGCATCACCCGTTTCCATGAGGTTTTCGCCCGATGCGCCCTTCGCCAGTTCTTGCAGGCGCGTCACCCATTCATCCAGGCGTTGCAGAGCGCTGCGCGCAGCGGCGAGGCCCTCGAAAGTAAAATTGAGCGGTTCGCGGTATTTGACAGAAATGAGGGCGTAGCGCACCTCGCGTCCGCTCCAGCCTTTCTCCATGAGGTCGCGGAGTGTGAAGAAATTTCCCGCGCTCTTGGCCATTTTCGAACCCTCGACCTGCAGGTGGCGGCAGTGCATCCAGAGGCGCACAAATTTTTCCCCCGTCACGCACTCGCTCTGTGCGATCTCGGCCTCGTGGTGAGGGAAAATGTTGTCCTCGCCGCCGCAGTGGATGTCGAGTTCGGGCCCGAGAATGCCAGTCGCCATGGCGCTGCACTCGATGTGCCAACCTGGCCGCCCGCGTCCCCACGGGCTTTCCCAGCCCACATCGCCATCCGCTTCGTCCCACGCTTTCCAAAGGGCGAAGTCGCCGACATTTTCCTTTTCGTATTCGTCGTTGCGGACTCGAACCCCGTCGCGGAGCTCCTCCAGATCGAAGTGCGCGAGTTTGCCGTAGTCGGCGAACGAGCGGATGCGGAAATACACGGAGCCATCCTCGGCGCGGTAGGCGTGGGCTTTTTCGATGAGTATCGAGATCATCTCGATCATCCGAGTGATGTGCTCGGGTGCCGTGGCCTCGGGAAAATGATCCGCCCGTTTGATGCGCAGCGTGTCGAGATCCTCGAAGAACGCCTTCTTGAATGGCGCAGTGAAGTCCGCCAGCGCCATGCCACAAGCCCTGCAACCGCGAATCGTCTTGTCATCCACATCGGTGAGATTCATCACGCGGTCGACTTTCATCCCGCGATACTCCATATGCCGCTGTAGCAAATCCTCAAAAATGTAAGCGCGGAAATTTCCGATGTGGGCGAAATTGTAAACAGTCGGCCCGCAAGTGTAGAGCCGCACCTTTCCCTCCTCACGCGGCGTGAAGTCCTCGAGTTGACGGGTCAGCGTATTGAAAAAACGAAGTGGCATGGGTTGCGAAGTAAAGTCGGAACGGGCCAGAAAATCAAACGCTGCCTGCTGGCGCGCCAAGCTTTCAACTTGGGCGTGAAAGCCGTTCGTTCAATCCTCCAGATAGAATAAAATGTCGCTGAGCTTGTCCTGGTGGGTTCGCAGGGATTCCCACTCGGAGTTTGAAATGGCGGTGGAAATCGACTCCAGAAGTTCGCGGATCGAGTTGGCATCGGTCTCCGAGATTTGGCCTTCGAGAGCTTTCGTGGCGCGTTGGCGGAGGTTTTTTGCAACGGCGAGGATTTCCCTCGAGGCCGTGGCAGGTTTGGGGCCGGGCAACTGCAGGGCAGGGGAGTCGGGGTGGGGCTCATCTTCCGCGTCGTTGTCCTCCGGGTCCTCTTCAAAAATGGCAGCTAGGTTGATGCGGGCTGCGTCCAGGTTGATGCGGTGTTGGCCCTTGGTGTCGATGGTCAGGGACTTTGAAAGGCCCGTTATTTTTTCAGTCGCTGTGGCTCGGAGCATGCCGTTAAGGTCGATCTGGAACTCGATAACGACCTCGTTTTCCCTTGGGACTTTGGCGAGTCCCTCCATCCGGAAATCGCCCAGTTTGAGATTGTCTTCGGGCCGTGGATGCTCACCTTGATAAACCTCAACGACGACAGATTCCTGCTCGTCCTCCATGGTGAAGAAGACTTTGGATTTTTTGGTGGGCAGCGGGGTGCCCCGGGGAATGATCGGCGCACATTCGAAGAAGCTCCTGCTATGGATATTATACCGATTAATCGTTTTCGTGCTGTAGGTGTGTGCGGAGATATCTACCAGAATGGCGGGGGAGGGCTTGCCTGCGAGAGCAGCGCCTTGGATGGCAGCTCCCATGGCCACGATGAGGTCGGGGTTGATCTCGTGTTGTGCGCGTTTGTGGAGTTTCTCCTCGAGCAGTTGCTGCACAAGCGGGGTGCGTGTGGCTCCGCCCACCAGCATGACCTTGTCAACCTGCGAAGCGGTGAGCCCGGCATCCGAGAGTGCCCGTTGCATGCACACGAGTGTTTTTTTCAGCCAGGGATCGATGAGTGCCTCGTATTGGTCACGGGTGAATTCCGTGACAAGGTGTGCGGAGGGAGTGAGGTAATCCTCACTCACCTTGGAAAACTCGTGGTCGCTGAGTGTGATTTTGGCGTCCTCCATCACGGCTTTGAGGCGTCGCCGGGTTGCGGCGGAAATCGAATCGGCGCTGGTATTGTCCTGCTTCAGGAATCGTTCCACAGCCGCGTTGGTGAGGGCGTTGTCGAAGTCGTCGCCCCCGAGTTTCGTGTCGCCATGGCTGGCCCGGACTTCGACGACATTGTTCTCCACAGAGACCAGCGAGACATCGAATGTGCCGCCACCGAGGTCGTAAACGAGGATGTTTTCGGGGGCACGCCCCGGCTCGCCGGCGCCATAGGCGAGCGCGGCAGCTGTGGGCTCATTGATGATGCGCATCACTTCCAGTCCGGCCAGGCGGCCGGCGTCCTGCGTGGCTTGGCGTTGGCGCTCGTTGAAAAATGCGGGAACGGTGATGACGGCACGCGTCACAGGCACTCCGAGGTGGGCTTCGGCGGCGAGCTTGAGTTCGCGGAGGATGATGGCGCTGATCTCTTCGGGGCGGTAGGCGCGGTCGCCGAGGGCGGTGGTTTCATCGGTTCCCATGAGGCGCTTGATGGACAGAATGGTATTCTCCGGGGCTGAGACCGCTTGGTTTTTTGCGGCTTTGCCGACGATGATCCTGCCTTGCGGATCAAGCCCCACGGCACTCGGCATGGTCGGGTCGCCCTGCACTGGGATGATTTCGATTTTTGTGTCTGTGACGACGGCCACAGCGCTGTTGGTGGTTCCGAGGTCTATGCCTACGATGGGCTCTGAAATGGTTTGCATGGTGGTGTTTTGATGGATGGTTTTGGAAATCGAATTTCAAGCGGTGCGGGAGACGCGGACTTGCGCGAAACGGATCATTTCTCCGCTGACTGCATCGCGCCAGCCGGGCAGAATCTCCTCCAGCACGGTATGATCCGGGTGTGATGCGTCAGCCACGACCTCAACGGCCGTCATGCAAGACGGGTCAAAAGGTTGGCCTGCACAACGAATCCTGGAGAGGCCGAGGGATTGGAGGATGGAGTTTTTTTGCCCCTCCAAAAGCGAAAACGACTCGGCCAGAAGGCGGCGGTCGTTGCGCCAAGCCTCAAGGGTTTTGCGGTGCGCGGGCCACCATGTTTTTTCCGTAGCAGGTTCCTTTGCCAGTGCTGCCGCGATGCGATCCAATCGGTCGGAGAGTTCGATGAAAGCGGGGGCATGGTTGGAAGCGCGCGGGGTCGCCTCGTCCGCAGGGACCTTTAAATTTCTGACCCCGGCGTGTAGGTCGCCAAGTGATGTGGCCATGGCATCCAAAACAGAGCCGAAGCCCTTGAGGCCCTCCAGTATACGCCGGGCGGTCCGGCGGTTTTCGGCGTCCGAGGCGGCGATCTGACCGGCAAGGTTTTCAAAGAGTGGTGCCAAACCCTCGCTCAGGGATTCCTCAGTGGGTTCGAAAAGGCACTCGCTCAACGATTCTTCCGCAGGTTCGAGAAGGGATTCATCGTCCTGCCGTATGTTTTTGTGTTCTTCGGAGAAGTCGTTCATTTTTTATCTTTTTGGGTCGCTGCGCAGGAGTCGCGCAGAAGGCTCTTGAAAGCTTCAAAGCCAGGCGGGCGCACTCGCTCTGGGAGTTTTTGAAAATTCCGCAGTATCTCCAGCGGAGATTGTGCCTCCTGCATGTCGGGCTCAAACCACATCCTCCATCTGTCGCGTGCGGTGCGCAGCTTGCTGGCAGACTCCTGGATCATTTGAAACTCCTCGGGAAAATGCTCGGGCGGATACTTTCGCAGGAGGCGCGTGTAAGCGGCTCTCACCTGCTCGTCGGTCGAGTCTGGTGTCACATCCAATATCAGGAACGGGTTCATTTAAAGGTCGAATTCCAGTTGTTGGCCTTCATCAATCGGGTCCGGTTGTTTGGACGGGTCCGGTTGCCTTGGAGGTATCACGATGCGCCGGGGCGATCTTTTTTTCGGAATAAAAACCTCCGGCTCGATCTTGAGATGTTTTCTCAAGTTTGTCACCGCCTGCCGCACATCATCGAGCCCGAGCGCCAGCGCCTCGTCGTCGATTTTCCTCAGATCCTCCAGGATTCCGGCTGGCTTTTTGCGGCGCTGAATGGCATCCGCGCAACAGAGGCAAAAATCGACACGCGGCTCGCTTGAAATCAAATTTTCTTTAAGCAACTTGCGGAGTGTGCTGGAAAGCTTGGAGAGGCATTTTCCGATAAACCGTTCCTGTCCTCTTTCCTGATCCCCATACCACTCCAGCAACAAGCCCACGAAGCCAAAAAGGGACCGAGGATCCGCTTCCATGCTCCTTTTCACTTCCGGGGCATTTATTTTTCCGAGAAGTGCGTCCTCCATCTCAGTCTTCTGCCATTTCGGAAAATCCGGATTCATGTCGGCGAGATCATAGATACGAAGCAGGCTGATCCACCCGGCTGCGTTGATGGGTGTTTCGAGCCATTGCTTCCGCCAAGTGTCGCGCAGAATGAAGCTGACCTCGCGGCTGATGAAAAATTCAAAAAACAGGGAACTGCAGTTAGCTGCGGAGTCCACCCTGCCTTCCAAGGCGAGACGCAAAGTATCCATCGCCCACTTCGCCTGCCTGAAATCCCAACAATCCGGCGAGGCGTCCAGTAGAGGCTCCATGCGCTCCCAGAGCGAGACAGTGCTTTGGTTTTTCTTGTGGCGGTGGACGGCATATTTGGCGAGACCTGCGATGAGTTGCGTCTTGCGCTCGGCATCCAGGGGATCGAGTTGATGGGCGGCCTCCAGGTAGTCAATCCCTTTGCCGAAAGCCTTGCGCTCAATGGCAAGGGTTCCGGCTTTGACGAGAATATCTTTGTTTAGGGGAAACCGCACAACGAGCTCGTCAAGAAGTTGGTTGACGCGGGATTTGTTGCCCAACTTTTCATTCAGGATCAAAAGTTTGACCCAGGCGAACTCGTTTTCCGGAGCGGATTCAGTGGCCCGGGTGAAGGCCTTGAGCGCGCGTTCGGCATCGCGGGCCTTGTAGATATTCCTGCCGAGAAATGTCGATTGGAGGGTGGCGGTATTGGCTGCGAAGAGATCCCCCAAATGCTCGTAAATGATACTGTCTCGAAGAGTGTTTGGGCCCAAAAAATCCGATGACATCATCAGCAAGTGGCCAAATTCGCGTTCCAAGTTCGCATCCGGGATGCAATCGGAATCGGCCAGAAGCATTCTATGCCACACCGAAAAATGAATTTCCGAAGTCCTGAGCATATCGCGCTGCTGACAAAAAAAGTCTGCGATTTGATCGAGTCGCTTGGTTTCTGTCGGGGATGCCTCGGAATCGAAGCGGAATAGGTCATCGCTGAACGCTCTCTCGATACCCCGCTGTTTGATGGAAAAACCTTTTCCCAGCACCCTCGCGAGGGCGTCTTTCGCGCCGTTCCAGTTTCCTTTTCTCCAGCACTCGTCGGCCGTGAGGATTTCGCGCGCTTTCGCGGGGGCTTCTCCGACCGTGGCAAGAATCCATGCGGTTTTGCTGACTGCGGGGATTTGCGAGGGATGCGACCTGTTGAGAATTGTGGCAGCTGCCGTGGCGCACGCACCGCCCGGAGGCAAGCGCGAGAAACACTCTTCGGCTTCTTTTTTTGCTCCACGGAAAAAATGCCGCACACCTCGAAGAAAAATCTTCCAGTGCCGGAAAACGGAATTCGCCGGCAGCGGGCGCAAGGCATCCACCGTCTCCTCCATGCGGCCCTCCGAAACGGCTTTGCAGGCGGCATGGACCATGGCCAACTCGGCCGCCAATCGGCTACCTAGTGCGTCCCCGCTTTCATCCGGCGCGGGAGTGAAAGCTGTCACCACCGAATCAACCAGAAGCCAATCCGGGTGGGTGGCATCTGCTCCAGACGCACCCTCGGCCGCAAAGTGTTTCACCCCCTCCCAAAGTAAATTCAGTCCCGCAGCAGGGAGGGCAGCGCCACCAACTGCATGCGCAACTTGACTGGAGACCATCTCCCGCTCGAGGCGCTCGACGACCTCCTTCGGGCAGAGTGTTTTTAAATTCTCCAGCACCGTTTTTGCATCCGTCGATAAATTCCGGGACAGCAAATCGCGAAAAAGCCCGGTATTTGCTGCCACAAGGAGCGGCAGGTATTTGTTCCTGTCTTTCTTGCAAAGCACCTTGGCCTCATCCCTCGCTTGGCGCCACTTGCCTTTGCCCAGCAAAGCAACGACAGCCTGCGCCGGGGCGTCCGATTCAAAGGCAGCCAGTGGATCTGAGCTTTGTGGTGGATGCACGGTTCTTAATCTAATTTCAACGCCGACTAAGGTATCCTAAAATCGGGTTCGCGGAATACCAAAGTCAAAGCGGGAAGAGGCGGAAAAGCGATTCCCGCCTCAGGCTACCGTCACTGGCATGAGCGTCATCGTGTCGTTGCCGAAGATGTCGATGACTTTCACGGCGATCGTGTAGCGGCCGGGCTTCGTGTAGGTGTGTGTCGCCGAGAGGAGTTCGAGGTCGCGGACGCGGCGGGTGCGGAAGCTCTGCCACTCGTTCTCGAAGATGTAGGCCCCGGTCCAGCGCTCCTCGAAGTCGATCAACTCCTCGCCCGCGTTCACCACGCCGGGCAGCTCGCCTTCCACGCCCATGCGTCTCGGCACCTTGATGATTTCCCGGCGGCTCTCGTAGTCGAAATCCACCGCCCAGTAGTCCACCCAATCGGTCCACTTCTTCGTGAGCACCTCGCGGGCTTCGATACCCTGCTTGTCTTTGCTGATCTTGATGAGATTGCCGGCTTCGCACACGACTTCGCTCTTACCGGCTTTCAACTCGGCGGCGATCGAGTCGGCCATGCCCTGCGAGTAATAGACCGAGAAATCGGTGAGTTCCACGGCGAGCACGAGCGGGTTTTTCGCGTCGTAGCGCGGCGTGATCTCGATGTAGGCGATGTCGTGGAAGCGCACCTGGCCCTTCTCCACGGCACGGCGGTCGAAGACCTCGGGCGGGATGGTCTTGGGTGCGAGTTCGATGCCCTTTTGCTTCGCCTCTTCCAACACGGCGGGAAAAAGACCCATCTCAAATTCAAACGCCAGCACATCCACCCGCGAGGCCGCGCGTTTGCGGCATTCGGTGATGACTTCCTCGATAAACAAGCGCCCCACGGGCAGGTTGATCGGGCCAACGACGACCAGTCGCCCACCGCTCTTGCCATGGAAAAATGCGGCGTCCGGCAATGGCTCGGCGCGGTAGGCTTTGAGGATGAGGTCGCGGAATTCCTGCTCTTTCTTCGCCAAGGCGGCTTCCTTTTTCTTCCCGCTGAGTCGCCCGGAGACATTCAGATATGCCTGACGCTCGTAGCGGCCGAGGTTCAGGACTTCAAAGGCGCGGAAGGCTTTGCCAGCCGCCTTCAACTCGCGCTGGACCGTGATGAGCCTCTTGCGCGTGGTGTGGATGCCAAACTTGCCGAGGTCGGTGGCGATCCACTTGCGCCCGAGCTTTTCCGCCACAGCGGCGGTTGTGCCGCTGCCGCAGAAGAAATCGGCGACGAGGTCGCCTTCGTTTGAACTGGCGCGAATGATGCGTTCGAGGAGCGGCTCAGGCTTTTGAGTAGGATAATCAGTATCCTCTCTCGCTTGTGAATTAACCGGATTGATGTCTGTCCAGACAGATTGCAGAGCGACGCCTTCAGACTCGTCTAGGAAGCGCTTGTATTCAGGAACTCCTGATTTTGTGTAAATCAACCGGCCAGTATCATGAAGGACCTGCATATTTTCACGAGTCCATCGCCAAGTCCTAACATGGCCGTTCCACTCGTAGGTCAAGTTGGGCCGATTCGTATTCTGGTTGAGGCAATTGTCCTTACGATATTTGCGCCCATCAAGATCACTGAACCGATACTTCGACTCAACATATTGTGGGTTGAGAGGCTCGTAGATCTGATTCCAAATCAGATTGTCCGACTTCGAATAGAAGAGAATAGAGTCGTGTGTCGCTGGGTAATATTCGCCGTGGCTTCGCGATGAAACTCTTTTCCAAATTATCTCTCTGCGGGAATACATGCGGCCAAACACCTCGTCTAATACGGCTCGAACGAAGTGGCTCACTGCCGGTCCAATGTGAAGGTAGATGCTTCCCTTGTCGTGCATCAAATCCCGCATCAGAATCAGCCGTTCATAAATCATGCTGATGAACGAATCCGCGCCTCGGCCCCAAGTGTCGCGGTAGGCGATTTGTTCGAGAAGGTTCGGCTCCTTGTGGAAGGTCTCACCGCCGATTTCGATATCCATCGAGAAATCCGCGCCGACATCGAAGGGCGGGTCGATGTAGATGAGTTTGAGGCCGCCGGCGTCCTCGATCTGGCGGCGGAGCGCGCCGGATTTGAGGGAGGAGAGGATGAGCTTGTTGTCGCCCCAGATGAGTTTGTTCGTCCAGCCCTTCACCTGCCTGCCGCCGGTGTCGAGGGCGAGTTCGGACTCGGCGGTTTTTTCCTTCCGGGGTTCGTCGATGTGCTCGAGGGTCTGGAAAGGGAGGATGGCGGTGCAGACCTCGCGCGTCTTGCCATTCCAGACCAGCTCCACCTCGCGTTTGTCCTCGAAGAGGAGGAATCGGTATTTCTCCGGCAGGGGCTTGCCCTGCTCGATGAGCTTGATGAGGTCGCGCTTCTCGGTATCGGTGAGTTCGTAATGGGCTTCGCGTGGCATGGGTGAAATTTGTGTTAGCGGATCGGGTGGCGTGTGGTTTGTTTTGTTTAGCGATCAGTGTGGTTCGGACCTTTTCCGTTCCCGGGGCATCATGCCCCTGGCCGCTCCTTTTTTTGTTCGGTTTCCAATCATCATGTCGGAAAACCATTCATTTGCCGCGTTAAAGAGGCTCGCAGGTTTTTGAAGAATTGTTTTTGAAGAGAAATCCCTTGAAGCTACCTGGCGTCTGTGCCAAATTCTTTTCGAACCACTCAACTCCCGCATGGGAGGTAGGTGGTGAAATCCAGAGCGCCGTTTCCTGCAAGGGGAACGGCGTTCGGCGTTATGGGGCGTTGGGAATGAGAACGAGACCATACGGGTGAGTGTCACTGGCTTTCAGGTTGAGGATGGGTTTCAGGATATCCAAGCATCCCGTAACGAAATCATGGTTCAATTCCGGCGGTGAGCGGTGTGGTAAATCGGCAAGGCTGGTTTCATGCGCGGTGTGGGAGTAGAACAAAAAGGCCAGCATGTCCGCCAGCTGGATGAAATAGGACTCCTTGGAATCTTTCGGAAGAGGGTCCTCAATCATGTGTCGGATGTCTCTTTGGTAAGGGGAACTCTCAAACTTGGAGGGCACATAATTGATCTTTTGCATCCGGCGTGTGGTGGATCGCATTTTGGCCAAGCGCCCATCATCGGTGATGATGAGAAAACGGTTTGCATCGGCGTGGCGGAGATCAATTTCGATGCGGTTGACCGAGTAGGAAAGCGCCCGATCCAATACATCAAACTCCGGGCTGCGGATCCAAGGTTTCACGACTGCGGTGGTGATGGCGCGAAGAGAGAGCTGGGCGGCAACTTGGCAGAACCGCCTCACAATCTCAGTCCGCTCGCTACCCGCAAGTCGCAACGGCGAGTAGGGTTTCTTGTTGAGAAGCAGCTCGCGGGTATGAATCTCGAGTTTCAGCGGGAAATTAAAGTCCTTGGCCAGTTGTTTCTTGAAGCCGGCGATGAAGTCAAAATTTTCCCTCCAATCGAGCGCTGGGCAATACACAGCACTGAGCGCGAAAAGGGGCGATGCCCAGATAGGATACCCGTCATCACCGGCTTCGTCGTAATAAACGAGGTGCATGGTCAGGCTTTGTATTCAATGAAGCTCGCTGCGAGCGCGGCGAAGGTTTGCGGGCGGGGTGTTTCGAAGCCGTTTTGGTCCACGAGGAGGAACCGGTATTTCTCCAGCAGTGGAGTGCCCTGTTCGATGAGCTTGATGAGGTCGCGCTTCTCGGTATCGGTGAGTTCGTAATGGGCTTCTCGTGGCATGGGAGCGTTATCGGTTTTTAGTCCAGTTTGAGTTTTTTTCGGGCGGGGGATTTTCGCTTTTGTGTGTCGGGTGTGAGGGCGAGGTGGTTCTCGCTGGTGATAACTTTGCGGCCGGTCTTTTTTTCGAGTTCTTTGCGTGCGTGCCCTGCGACAGAGCCGCCTTGCCGTGCGGCGTGTTTGTTTTCTTCAAATCCTTGCGTGTCGCGGCTGCGGGCAATTTCCGTGGTGGAGGCTTCCCCGAGCATGGAGAAGATGAGCTCGAGGTCGGTCATGTGGTCGCGGAGGTTTTGGCGGTCGAGCTTTTTGTGGCGTGCGTATTCTGCGGGGGTGAGACCGAAGGCGGCTTGGGAAATCTCGGCTGTCAGGATGGCGTAATCGCGCTGCTCTTTGACGCCGCGTTTTTTCCATTCGTCGGTGAGCTCGTCGCGGATGGCGATGGAGCGCATGCGCTTCTCGATCCATTCGTCCGAATATCCCTTGGCTTTGTAGAGAGCTCGGGTGCGCTTGCTGGCCAGCTCGGGATCTTCGATTTCCTGAATGCGTTCGTAGCCGACCTTGGCAAGCCAGCGTTTGAAAGGTTCGGCCTTCGGGCTGGGAATGGATTGGATGAGGCGGAAAAGGCCTTCTGTGTTTGCACAGTTCAGTTTTTGAGGCCCCCCTGCGGTATCGACTAAAAGGGGGGTGGCAATTTGCCCCCACCCTTTGGCTAATTCTGGATCACGACGGCGCATGTCTTTGATATAGCCTTGGGGGTCAATCGAGTCGGTTAATGCTGCAACGGTATCGGCAATCACAAACCACCATTCGTTGTTGTGAATGGTGCGGCGGACTTGCTTGCGTTGGAACAGGGCAATGCGGTTTTCGGGTGAATCGGCGGAAGGGTTCATGCTTTGTAGTCGATAAAGCTGGCAGTGAGGGCGGCGAAGGTTTGGGGCTGGTGTGTCTCGAATCCGTTTTGGTCCACGAAGACGAAATCATACCTCTGGCCGTTTTCCTCGGCGGCGGTGGCGTCGGCACACCATTGCTGGAGGCGGGCCATTTTGCGGGGGAGGTCGAGTTCGGCCCGGCCTTTGGTTTCCACGATCCAGATGGTGTGGTCGGCGGTGCGGATGATGAAGTCGGGGTGGTAGTTGGCGAGGTCGCCGTCGGTTTTCACATAGTCGATGCGGAAGCCCACAGCGAGGTAGTTTTTGGCAAAAGCTTGGACATCGGGCGCCTCCTCAAGAAATGCGGCAAAGCGAAGTTCGAATCCGCCGGAATTTGGCTCGCCGACGACTTTGTTGAAGATGCTTTTGGTGGCGGCGAGGTTCTGGCGGTGGTCGGTGCGGAAGGGGCGCATTTCCTTGAGCCGGATGCGGTCTTCGATGCGGGTGGTGCCGGATTCCTGGACGGTGAGGGCGTTGATGGCGGCCTTGAACGCATCGTAGAGGGTTTTCCCGGCATCGGGTTCGGAGAGGTTGCGGAGCACCACGGGGTCCTCCAGATTCACAGGCGAGGTGGCAAACAGACTCTCGCGCAGGAACGCCTTCACCTTGCCATAAAGGACATCGTAGCCGCCGACGAGCCGCAGGTCTTTGAGCAGCTGGCGGGCGAAAAACGCAACGACTGAGCGGTAATCGGCCACGCCGGAGCCATCCAGCGTGATGGTGTGGTGGATTGCCGCGTCGAGCATGGTCTTGAAGACGATCTGGCGTGTTTCGTCTTCGGAAAATGGCTTGAGAGGCAGAACCCTGTTGCCGAGCTTTGCAGGGTCGAGGGCATCGAGATTCTTGAACTCGCGCTGGAAGCGGCGGCTGAGCTTTGGGAGTGGAATGTCGAGGGCGTCGAGGTTTTTGTCTTTGTTCTCGGTATCGACTTCCACAATGAGCGATTCTTGGCGGGTCGCACCCGCTCCCATTGGGACACGATCAAAGGTGACTCCCTCGCTCTGGATCGACTCGACGAACTCCATGAAGGCGGGTGTGCCCATGACGGAAACGGTCTCGCGCACCGTGTCGTTGCCAGGATACATGCGGCGCAGACCGCGGCCGAGGGTTTGCTCCGGCAGGATGTTGGATTTCGCGGCATAGGCGCGCAGGCCGCAGATCACGGTGACATTGCGCACATCCCAGCCCTCCTTGAGCATGAGCACGGAGACGATCGCTTTGTAAGGGGAATTCCAGGAATCAATCTCGTTCGACTGCTTGCGGAGAAGCTCGAGTTCGTCCTTGTTTTTGCCGGAGGCGGCTTCGGAAATTTCGCCGTTGTTTTTGGTGTGGATGACGAGAACCGCGCCTTGAAGCTCGGGGCAGATTTTTTGGAGGTGTTCGCCGACATCGTCGCAATTCCGGGTGTCGTCCACCATCACGAAGAGGACGGCTTTTTTGCCGAGTTGGCGGTGCTCGGCTTGGCTCTTACGCCACTCCTCGACGCCAAGCGCGAGGTAGTCCGCATATTTTTCCGTGAAGAGGGCGCTCTTCTTCTCGGAGAGCTTCGCCCGGCTGGGAGCGTCGGGTAGCACGGGGTGCTTCACGACATTCTGGTGGATGGCTTCAACGAGCGGATAATCGCATACGGTCTGGACAAAAATCGAGCCGTTGTCGTGGCGAGGGGTGGCTGTCACATCGATTTGCAGAGCCAGCCGCCGGTCCTTCTGAAGCATCTTGTGGTGGATGTCCTGAATCGATTGGAACCACGCCATCCGGGGATCGTGGATGTGGTGGGCTTCGTCGTTGAAGACGGCGAGTTCCTCCACCTCGCGGATGATCTCGCCTAGGTCGGTGCGGCTGTCGGTGGTCTTGCCGACGGGTTTTTCGCCGAAGGCCTCGGAGAGGAAATAATCGCGGAGGTCGTCGTCCTCCAGCGAAGGCTCGCGGACATCGCCAAGAAAAACGCGGTGGATGTTTGTGAGAAAGATGTTTCCCGTTTCGCGAACGACGCGCACATCATCCTGGATGTGGAGCGTGATCTGGAAATCGTCGCGCCAGTTGCGCCCGTCATGGCCATTTGGCGGGAGGATTGGGTCGTTGAAGAAAATTTTCAGACCGTCGAAGTCGGAGCGGAGTCGGTCGAGGACGATGATGTTTGGAGCGATGACGAGGAAGTTGCGAGCGAGTGAGGAGTCAGGCTCGTAGAGCTTGTGGAAAAAGCTCCAAGCGATCAGGAGCGAAATGACTTTGGTTTTTCCCGCACCCGTGGCGAGCTTCAGCACATAGCGAGGCCACTCCTCAGCAAACATACCGGGGGATACCGCGCCGGACGCATCGAAGCGGATGAGATCGTATTTGTCGCGCGCCTGCCTGACCTCGTGGAGCCAGATGACAGATTCGACCGCCTCGCGTTGGGCGAAATAGTATTGGAACGAAGAGAGCGTGCCGTCGCTGTTCTCGAGTAGGTGCTGCGTATCGAACCAATGGCGCAAGAGGGCGGACGAGGTGGCGGAAGCGCCGGGATAGCCTGCATTTCGCCACGCGAAAACCTCTTTGCGGATTGTCGCGACCATTGGTGGCAGCAGCTTTTCATAGGCCGTGCCGCGCATTTCCTCTGCGGCTGGAAACCAGCGGTGATCAGGGTGGAGCGACAAAAAAGCTGATACGGGAAATTCTGGATGCAGGGCCATAAAGCAGAAGAGTATCGGAATTTCGAACGCGAAAGCGAGCAGACCTTTTGTCGGTCTATTGGTAAACTTTTCGTTCGAAGGAAAAAACTGATCGCACGCAGTCGGCCACCATTTCTGGAGTGAAATGCTGTCGCCAATCGTTTTTTGGAAGATCGCCGGGAGGGAGAAGCCATTTTTGGTGGCCGTTTTTTGAGTAGGGGGCGTAGACGCCGGGGTGCTGACCAGCGGAGACGATCACGGCGGGAGTGTCGAGTGCGCAGGCCATGTGGGCTGCGGAGGTATCGACCGTCAGGACGAGGCGGGCTTCGGCGATGGATTGCAGGAAATCGGGGAGCGGGACAGGCGGGGCGAGGTGGATGTTGGTGATGCCAGCGGATTGAAGTGTGCGGGCGAAGTCTTGGAGACGGTCTGCTTGACTTGGCCCGGCGGCGAGGTGGAGCGGGGCCTCAGCGCGCTCGTGGTCAAGGAGTTTTAAGGCCTCGGCCCAGGCCGCGGCGGGGTAATCCTTGGATTTCGTCGAGCTGAATGGGCATAGTAGCCAGTGGTTTTTAGCAGAAACCTCGCGGGGTGGCGTCAGTGTGGGAAGGATTTCCTCGTCAGAAACCTTGCGTTGGAGAACTTCCTCCGCGACGAGGCGGTTTGCTTCGACATCAGTGGGAAGTCGTCCCGCCGGAGGGTAGGGGATGAGGGTTGGTTTGAAGGCGGAACGGACGAAGTTCTCGACGGCGGGACGACGCAGGCGAGGGTTTGCTAAGAGGAGATTCTCGCATGCGATATAGCTCTTTGCCCGAGGGAGATAGAATGTGATTGTATGTAGATATGCGCGCATGCTGCGCAGGCAGATGGCGGCGTCCACACGCAAGGTCAGCAGACGAAGCCAAGCCGGCAGGCAGTTGATCACATTCACCGTCGCCAAGTTAACGAAACGGCGTTTTTCCTTCAGACGGAGCGGGATGACTTCAGCTTGAGGAAACTGAGCTTTTGCCAGCGGAGCGACATCCTCCCTCACAGCGATGATAAGATTTTTTTCACTCAATTCCGTAGCCATGAGGCGAATGCATCCTGTTGCGAGGATGAAGTCGCCTATGGCGTCGGGTTTGAGAATGAAAACGCGCAAGCGCGGTCAGACTGTGTAGGTCGTGGAGGCTGTGGTGCCGCCTTGGCCAGTCCAGTTCGTATGGAAGAACTCGCCACGCGGCTTGTCCACACGCTCGTAGGTATGGGCGCCGAAGAAGTCGCGCTGGGCTTGGAGCAGGTTCGCAGGCAGAACCGCTGAGCGGTAACTGTCGAAGAACGAGAGAGCTGTGCTGAATGCGGGAACCGGGATTCCACGCTTGGCCGCGATCGCCACCACATTGCGCCAGGCTTTCTGGTTTTTCTTCATCTCGCCTTTGAAAAAGTCGTCGAAGAGAAGGTTCGTGAGTTTGGGCTTTTTGTCGAAGGCTTCTTTGATCTTGCCGAGGAAGCGGGAGCGGATGATGCATCCACCGCGCCACATGAGGGCTATGCCGCCCCAGTTGAGCTTCCAGCCGTATTCGGCAGCTGCGGCGCGCATGAGCATGTAGCCCTGGGCGTAGCTGATGATTTTCGAAGCGTAAAGGGCTTGACGGACTTCGTCGATGAGCTTGGCGCGTCTCTTGGCATTGCGCGCAGCTGGAATGGACGGGTTCGGGCCCTTGAGTTTGCGGGCGGCTTTCACACGTTCCTCCTTAAGAGCGGACACGCAGCGGGCGTAAACAGCTTCCGCCATGAGGGTAATCGGAACTCCCATTTCGAGGGAGTTGATCACCGTCCACTTGCCGGTGCCTTTTTGGCCAGCCGTGTCGAGGATTTTGTTCAAGAGTGGTGTGCCGTCGGTGTCTTTTTTAGCAAAAATGTCGCGGCTGATCTCGATGAGGTAGCTGTCGAGTTCGCCTTTGTTCCATTCAGCAAAAACATCGTGCAGTTCCTGCTCGTTCAAGCCGAGGCCGTTTTTCAGAATATTGTAAGCCTCGCAAATAAGCTGCATGTCACCATATTCGATGCCGTTATGCACCATTTTTACATAATGGCCTGCACCCTCTTCACCGACCCAATCGCAGCACGGCGAGCCATCTTCCACCTTAGCAGAGATGGATTGGAAAATGTCTTTCACATGAGGCCATGCGGCAGGCGACCCGCCGGGCATGATGCTTGGTCCACGGCGAGCACCTTCTTCTCCACCTGAGACACCAGTGCCAATGAAAAGCAATCCCTTGGCTTCGAGTTCGCGCTGGCGGCGGTTCGTGTCATTGTAAAGCGAATTTCCACCGTCGATGATGATGTCGCCGGGTTCGAGATAAGGGGTGATTTGAGCAATAAAGTCATCCACAGGCTGGCCGGCCTTCACGAGCATCATGACGCGGCGTGGGCGTTTGAGCTTCGAGACCAGTTCCTGAATCGAGTGGGCGCCCTGCACTTTTGTGCCTTTTGCCTCATTTGCCAAAAATTCGTCCACTTTTGCTGTGGTGCGGTTGTAAACGACGACCGTGTAGCCGTGGTCGTTCATGTTGAGGACGAGGTTCTGGCCCATCACGGCCAATCCGATGAGACCGATGTCTCCTTGTGGTGTAGTGTTTTCCATTATGTGTTTTTTATGATTTGGCCGTCGTATGCGAGGTGCACTCCCGTGCCAACACATTGACCATGTGAAAAATTCGCCGAAATGTTAAGAAAAAAATCAAATATTATCGACTGGAAGGATCCCTCGCAATTGGGAGGGCAGGAAAAAGAAGAATGATGACGCCTGCAGTCAAAAAAAAACCTGAAGAAGATTTAAATATCTCTTATTTATTTAAATGCGTCATAATTTTCGCCAAAACCTCTACGGCGATTTCTTCGATCGACCGCGAGGCGTCGATCAGGTGCACTCGCTTTGGATTTTCTTTCGCAAGGTTTAAGTAACCTCTGCGCACGGCTTCGAAAAAATCCGGCGACTCGCGTTCGATGCGGTCGGGTTTCCGATTGGCGGCCTGCATGCGGGAAAGCGAGGTTTTGTGGTCTAGATCGAGCAGGATGGTGACATCAGGCAAGCAGCCCCCAACTGCGAAAGCATTGATGCGCGCGGTGTCATCCGACGGAATGCGGCGGGCCACGCCTTGATAGACCGTTGTGGAATCCATAAAGCGGTCGCAAATGACAACTCGCCCGGCCTCGAGCGCTGGTAGAATTTTTTCCCGAACGAGCTGCGCGCGGCTTGCCGCAAAGAGGAGCAACTCTGCCTCGGGAGTGAGCGCCTCGCCTTCGGGTGCATGTTGCAAGAGATGTCGAATCGCCTCGCCAGCGGCCGTGCCTCCGGGTTCGCGAAAGAGCAGGGGATCGAATCCCAAGGAGCGGAGTTTGTCGGCCAGGAGGGTGATCTGGGTGGATTTCCCGCACGCCTCGGAGCCTTCGAATGTGATGAAGAGACCTTTTTTCGACATTTTGAGTGGAAGTCCTTTGATATTCGGTGAAATTCCTTTTAGCAAAGCTCGAATGAACTACTGGCTCGTTAAGCAGGAACCCACAGCTTACGCGTGGGAGGATTTTGTGAAGGACGGCAAAACGGCCTGGACCGGGGTGAGGAATTTCCAAGCCAGAAACCACCTCCGCGCCATGGCACCGGGCGACCATGTGCTCTACTACCATAGCGTGACTGGAAAATGTGTCGTCGGCATCGCCGAGGTGGTTCGGGCGGCCTATCCGGATTCCACAGCTTCCGAGGGCGACTGGTCGTGCGTGGATTTGAAGCCAGTCAGCGCTTTGAAGCATCCTGTCTCCCTCGAGCAAATCAAAGCCGAGCCCGCGCTCGCAGAGATCGGCCTCTTGCGTCAATCGCGACTCAGCGTGATGCCACTCACGAAAACGGCCTTTGAAAAAATCGTGCAGATTTCAAAAAAGTGATCTGCCATTTTTGCCCTCGCTGAAATCACCTCATGTCATCACTCCACTTCGCCGTCGCCTCGACATTTTCACCACGCTTTCGGGCAGTCCTGGCCGAGGCCGATCGCGCGTCGAGGATGTTTGGCGCACGCTTGAGCGTCCTGCATGCAGGTGAACGCACGGAGGAAAAAGCAGCCAGCTTTCAAGAGGCCTTTGCTGACTTCGGGAGGGAAAATGTGGAAATCTACTGGTGCGAGGGCGGGGCACCTGCGCAGGCATTGGTCACCGCTGCGGCGAATGAAAAATTCGACCTCTTCATTGCCGGCACGATTGCCCGTCCCAACGACCCGCGAAACTTCACCGGCACCATCGTGCGTGAGCTTTTTTCGCGCACGCCGTGCGACCTTTTGCTGATTCCGGACCCCAAGGAGGAGGCCCTCGCCGGGCTGAATGCCTGTCTTCTGGTGGAGGCTCATTCGCCTCGCTGGCGGGCTGCCAAGGAAACCCTCAAGACGCTCAAACCTGCAAAAATCTCGATCCTCGCGGCGGACAGTCCCTTCGCGCTGGCGCGTCGCTCGCTCCTCGGTGCCGAGTCGGAAGAGGGGTCGCTCGATGATATTTGCGATGAACTCAGCTGTATCACTCCGGCTGTCGATCTGCGCCGCATCCGATCCAACACCGGTTTCATGATTTGCGAGGTGGTGCAGGAAATGGCTCCCGATTTTCTCTTTGTGGAATCCGGTTGGAAGGCGGGTCAGCGCATCCTGCCGCCGTATCTTGGGTGGCTCGAGCAGGTCATTCCCAGCAGGCTTTTTCTTTTTGGAAAACCTCCCCGCAGCGCGATGGAGGAAGGCGCCATCATCCCGCTGTAAGGCGGTTTCCACGAGACATGGGAAACGCCCAAGCCTCATTGGTGCTCGCCTCCTGGAGCTTCGAGCCCGTGCCTGCGCTCGGCTTGATCCTCACGGCATTTTTGTATTGGCGCGGTTGGCGCAAGGTCCGCCGACTCGCTCACGAGCGTTTTCCCGAATGGCGTCTTGCCTCGTTTCTGGGGGGCTTGATCGTTATCTACATCGCGCTGGCATCGCCTCTCGATGCCTTCGCTTCGTGGTTGCTCAGCGTGCACATGGTGCAGCACCTTCTTCTGACAATGGTGGCACCGCCTTTGATTCTGCAAGGCGCGCCATTTTTGCCGATGCTTTCGGGATTGCCTCGAGGCTTCGTGCGATCGGGTTTGGGGCCTTTTCTCAACGAACCCCGGCTCAAAAAAATCGGCGCCCTGCTTGTGCACCCCTTCTTCGCAGGGCCGCTTTTCATGCTTTCGAATGTGCTTTGGCACATCCCCGCATTTTATGAACTCGCCTTGAGCTCGCCGGCTTGGCATCAGGTCGAGCATCTGTGTTTTCTCGCGACGGCACTGCTTTTCTGGTGGCCCGTCGTTCAACCTTGGCCCTCGCGTGCTGCTGTGCCGCGTTGGGTGCTGATTCCTTATCTGCTGGTGGTGGACATTCAAAACACAGCGCTGTCCGGTTTTTTCACATTCTACGGTCGTGTCCTCTATCCGACCTATGCCGCTGCGCCTCGCATCACAGGCCTGTCGGCGATTGATGACCAAACCTTCGCCGGAACGATCATGTGGGTGCCTGGTTCGGTGGCCTTTCTTCTGCCTGCAGCTATTATCGCCATCAAATATCTGTCCGGCTCCAACCTCGTCAGTAGGCGTCCTAAGGTAAAAATAAAGCCGCAGCCCCTCGAGCCGCGCAGGCCGTTTGATCTCCTTCGCGTGCCGGTTCTCGGCGCACTCATTGGGTCGAAGTATTTCCGGGTATCCATGCAGGCGTTGCTTTTTGGCTTGGCCATCCTTGTGGTGATTGACGGCCTTTTCGGTCCACAAGTCGGGGCAATGAACCTCGCCGGGGTGCTGCCATGGACGCACTGGAGGGGCTTCACCATTCTCGCACTGCTGGTCGCAGGTAATCTTTTTTGCATGGCGTGTCCGTTCACCTTTGCGAGGGATCTCGGGCGCAGGATCTTTCCCGCCACACACCGCTGGCCGCGATTCCTGCGATCCAAGTGGCTCGCCATCGGCCTACTGGTCGTCTTTTTCTGGGCCTACGAGTTTTTCGACCTCTGGGAAACCCCGTGGTGGACGGCATGGATCATCATTTTCTACTTCGCCGCCGCTGTGCTCGTGGACGGCTTCTTCAAAGGTGCGAGCTTCTGCAAACATGTCTGCCCGATTGGCCAATTCCACTTCGTTTCCTCCCTCGTCTCCCCGCTGGAAGTCCGGGTGCGGGATTCCAGCGTATGCGCCACTTGTCGCACCCATGATTGCCTGCGTGGCAACGAGTCCCAGCGCGGTTGCGAACTCCACCTCTTCCAACCCGCCAAGTCGGGAAACATGGACTGCACCTTCTGCCTCGATTGCGTGAAAGCCTGCCCGTCTGACAATGTCGGCATCCTCGCCGTCGCTCCCGGACGCGATCTCTTGCATGAAGGCAAGCGCTCCGCCGTCGGCGACTATTCCCGCCGCCCCGATATCGCTGCGCTCGTCCTCGTGCTCACCTTCGCCGCCTTTGCCAATGCCGCTGGCATGACCGCGCCGGCCCTGGAGATTGAGAAAAAACTCGGTCCTGCGAGCGGCCTCGTTTTCGTGGCATTCGTCCTCTTGCTCCCGTTCTTGCTAGCCTCAGCCTGCGCGTGGTTGAGCCTCAAGTTCGGCGCAACCGCCACTCGCTGGCGAGAGCACCTCTGCGGCATGGCAGTCCTCTTCGCCCCACTGGGAATCTCCATGTGGGCTGCGCATTTTCTCTTCCACCTCGTTACCGCCGCCCTCACACCCTGGCCCGTCCTCCAACGCCTCGCCAAAGACGCCGGCATTTCCTCAGCCCTCCCGAATTGGAACATCGCCTCCCTGGGCTTCACCGAACTCCCCGCCCTGGAAGTTCTTCTCCTCAATGCCGGTTGCCTCTTCACCCTCTGGCTCCTCTGGAAAAAAACACTCACCACCTCCAAAGCACACCGCCTCCTCGCCTTTCTCCCCTGGGCCCTGCTCGCCTGCGTCCTTTACGCCCTCGGCATCTGGATCGTTTTCCAGCCAATGGAAATGCGCGGAACCATCCAATTTGCGCTCCCAGGCTGATTTGTTCTGCCGCCACTCGGAGATCTCCTGCCGTATCAGGCTTTTCTCTTAGGTATGTGCCTCAAGCCGGAAGCAAGCGAAGATGCTTGGGATCAGCGCGACCAGGAGGGCTCGGAGACTTTTCCAAGGCCTGAGATAACCGGGGTGCGGCGGCCTTTGACTGTGTCGAGGAGGATGATGGAGGATCCGTCGCTGTAGATGATGTGGCGGGAGTCGGCGCCCCAGGAGGGATCTTGGCCCTCGGCGACGATCCGTGCTGCGCCGGTGGCGAGGTCCATCACCGCAATTGCAAAGCCGCCTTGGCGGACGGTGAAGGCGATTTTTTTGCCGTCGGGCGACCAACTTGGTTCGGTGCAATATCCGTATCCTGTGGGAACAAGGCGTCCCACGCCGCCGGCGGCGCTGATGCGGTAAAGTTGTGGCCCTCCGCGTTCGTCGGAGGAGTAAATGATCTCGCTGCCATCGGGCGACCAGGATGGAGAGGACTCGACGCCCCGGGTGCGTGTGAGGCGGCGTCCACCGCTGCCATTTGAGGCGACGATGTAGAGCTCGGGGTTACCGTCTTTGCTCAGTGTGCAGGCGATGCGACCGCCTTCGGGTGAAAAGCTGGCGCCGGAGTTTGTGCCGGGGAAGCTGAGGATTTTGGAGCGCGCTCCTGACGCGATATCGACATTGTAGATATCCGCATAGCCGCTCTGGTAGCCGGTGTAGGCGAGTTTCGCTCCATCCGGCGAAATGGCGGGAGCAACGCTGATGGCTTTGTCCTGCGTGATCTGGCGTTGGTTGGCGCCGTCGTAATCTGCGGAGTAGATTTCCTTGGCACCGCTGCGGTTGCTCACGAAGACGAACTTCGAGTTGGCGATGCCTTTTCCACCTGTGAGTGTCTCGACGATATCATCTGAAAACTGGTGGGCCGCCGTGCGTGTATTGGCGGAGTAGGTTTTTTGGAGAACGACGCTGCCTCGGTTGTCGGTTACCACTCCTTGAAGCGAACCGCCGGATGCGGTCGCGCTCACAATGAAATTCGCTCGTTCGGGGATTCCGATGGAAAAAAGCCCGGAGAGGTCGAGGTCGTTGGATACCACTTTGCCCGCAATCGCCGCGTCAGGACCGGCGAAGGGTTTGATGGAGATGTTGAGGGTGTCGCTCTTCTTAACGGTGATGGTGGCTTCTTCCTGGGCCTGAATGAACGGGGCGCAGAGAGCGAGGGCGAGAATGAGCGAGAGGGTGCGAATGTGTTTCATAAGGATGGTGTTTTTCTGTCAAAGGCGGCGGGTTTTGACAAGTCAGGATCGGAAGCGCTTGCCAAGCGGAAAACTGCCCAGAATCGAGATCGAACGGGCCTGGCGCTTGGCCAGTTCCAAGGCGCGCGCCACGCTGGGATCGCTCTCGGCGCCTTCGACTTCGATGTAGAAGATATAGGTCTGCGGTTGGCCAGGCACTGGACGGGAGACGATACGAGTGAGGCTGACATTTTGCCTGGCAAATGGACCGAGGAACTTATGAAGGCTGCCGCATTGGTTCAGCAGGGTGGCCACGAGTGCCGTGCGCTCAGCGGCGACGCCTGCAGCGGGTTTGCGTGCGATGGTGAAAAAATTCGTCACATTGACCTCTTTTCCGTCTGAAGGCGTGGCGAGGATGTCGAGTTTGTAAATTTCCGCAGCGCCGGGCGAGGCGAGGGCGGCGGCTTTGGGATCCGCTGAGGCCCGCTCAGATGCCGTCGCTGTGCTGGCCACCGGCACCAAGGTCGCTTTGGGATGGTGGATTTTCAGCCACTCGGCATGGTGTTTGATCTGGGTGAAATGCGAATACACCGTCTTGATTGGCGTTTCCTTGCGGCCGAGGAGGGCTATTCGGATATCAAGAGCGAGTTCCTCCAAAATATAAATCGACCCCGCATGGCGAATGAGCAGGTCGATCGTGTCGTAAACCGTGCCTCCGGATGAATTCTCGACCGGCACAAGCCCGAGAGGCGTGGCACCGCTCAGGACGCTCTCGAAAACCCCCTCGATCGCCGCGCTGGCGATGAGTTCGGCTTTTTTTCCGAATCGTTGGCGTGCGAGGATTCCCGAGAAGGTTCCCTCAGGTCCGAGATAGGCGACTTGGCTCATGACGCACCACTCAATCACAAACCGCCTGCGCGGCGCAAACCCAAGACGGGCTGCACGGGATAAAAAAGGCTTTCGCCCGCAGCGCTGGAAGCTTTAGCTCATGCGATGACTTTCTCCTTTTTACGCCAGCTTGGGCGCTTCCTTCCATGCCTGGCCTTGGTTTTTCTGACTTCCTGCGCGAGTTTTAATCCCCTCGGTCCGGATTCTAAGGGCCCCATGCCTCGCCCCCCGCGTCCGCTGCCTCATGCCGATACGAAGTTCGCCTGGGGCATTTCCACGGCCAGCTACCAATATGAAGATCCGGCGGTAAAACCCGGCGATGCGGACTATTTTTCCACGGACTGGGACATCATGGTTTCAAAGGGTGGTGCTCCCAAGAAAGGCAACGCCCTCTATTCTTGGACCCATTTTGAAAAGGACTTGGCTGCTCTCAAGAAAACCGGCGTCACCCATTACCGGTTCAGCCTGGAGTGGGCGCGTATCGAGCCGCGCATGGGTGAGTTCAACGAGGAGGCGCTGGACCGCTATGTCGAGATGGCCCGCCGTCTGAAGGCCTCCGGCATCGAGCCCGTCGTCTGCCTCTGGCACTTCACATTCCCGGATTGGCTCTACGATCAAAAAAATCCCAAGGCCTCGAACTGGCTTCACCCGAAGGCTCGCGAGCGCTGGCTGGTGTATCTGGACAAGGTGCTGCCTCGCCTCGCGCCTTACACGAACTACTTCGCCCCGCAAAATGAGCCAAACGGCGAGATCACGACCGCCTACATCGCTGGCCAGTGGCCGCCAGCCATGACGCTCGCCCTCGGCACTTATTGGAAGGCGATTGATGCCAGCACCGGCATGTTCCGCGATGCCGCCGCACGGATCAAAAAGGTGAAACCCGCCGCCAAGGTCGTCTCTGTCGAGGCCCTACCATGGTGGAAACGCTCATTCCTCGATCCGGGCGGGCTTTTCTACAACACCATGATCCATGGAAATATCGATCACCTCGACCGCGTCTGGGATGTCTGCGATATCATCGGCATCAATTACTACTACTCCCAAGTCGCCAGCCCGACCTCCTTTATCGCCGAAGCGTGGAGGAGGGGGCATAACTACACCATGATGGGATGGCGTATCAACCCGAACGGCCTCTACAACGAAATCCGGCGCGTTGGTGACCGCTACGGCAAGCCCATGATGATTACCGAAAATGGCATCGCCACACCGAACGACTCGAAGCGCATCTGGTATATGAAAAACCATCTCGCCGCCATCGGGAGGGCCATCCGCGACGGCTACGATGTGCGCGGATATTTTAGTTGGTCCCTCGCTGACAACTACGAGTGGCACTACGGCTACAAGGCGAAGTTCGGCCTCGCGACGATGGATCCCAAAACCTACGACCGCATCCTGAAGCCATCCGCTCTCTACTTCCGCGATACAATCCGCTCCACCAAGACCAGTGGCTATGTGACCAAACTCCAGCCTTCAGATAGCTTTCAAAAACTGCCCCGCAACCCATGAATAAAAGCCGCGCGATTTATCCCGGAAGCTTCGACCCCGTTCACTTCGGCCACATCGATGTGATCAGACGCTCCACGCATTTATTTTCAAATCTCATCATCGCCGTGGCGGCCAGCAAGTCGAAGGGACCACTCTTTACTGTCGATGAGCGTATCGCGATGCTGCGCGAAGCTCTCGACGATGATCCGGCCATCACCATTTTGCCACTCGAGGGCTTGCTTGTGGATTTCGCCCGCGAGCACGGAGTTTTTACCGTCATTCGCGGACTGCGCGCCGTGTCGGATTTCGAGTTCGAATTCCAAATGGCCCTCATGAATCGCAAGCTGGAGCCCCGCTTGGAAACGGTCTATCTCACGCCCAAGGAAGACTACACCTACCTCAGCTCCCGCATCATGAAGGAAGTCGCCCGATTTGGTGGTGATGTGAGTCAACTCGCTCCACCATGCGTTGCCGAAAAGCTCGCCCGGATGCGTGTTCGTTGTCAGGACTCGGAGTAGCCCGTCTTTCGCCCAAGTAGCAGTTCATACCTTGGCTGTATTCAGTGCCATGGGAATCTCTTTTAAAATGGGCTTCGTAGAGGCTTGAATTTTCAGCCCCATTAAACTTTTCTAACACTCATGCGAATCCTCCTCACCACCACTTCTCTTCAAGACACCCCCGGCACTCACCACGAATTGCTGGCAAGCACCGGATTTGAAATCATCCGCGAGCGCGGGCCGCTTACCGAGGCTCGCATGCTCGAGTTGGCGGGGGATTTCGACGCCTTCCTCTGTGGCGACGATGCCATCACTCGCAAAGTTCTCGAGAAGTCCCTGCCTCGCCTCAAGGTCCTCGCAAAATACGGCATCGGCCTTGATAAAATCGACCTCGCGGCTGCCACCGATCTCCGGATTCCTGTCACTTTTTGCCCCGGCGTGAATCACACGACCGTGGCCGAACATTCCTTCGCACTGCTTCTCGCTCTCTGCCGCAATCTCGTCGAGGAGGCGAATTTCGTTCGCTCCGGCAACTGGAAGCGCATCACGGGCCATGAACTCTATGGAAAAACCATGGGTATTGTCGGACTCGGCCGGATCGGTTGCGAGGTGGCCATCCGGGCCAAGGCGTTCGGCATGCAGGTCCTTGGCTTCGGCAACCACTGGGATGCGGAATTTGCTGCCAAACACGGGGTCGAGCGCGTGGCCTCGCTGGATGAAATTTGCTCGCGGTCGGATGTCATCTCGCTCCACACGAAGCTCACCGACCAAACCCGCCACATGCTCGATGCACGCCGACTGGGTTTGACCAAGCCTGGCCTGCTTCTGGTCAATTGCGCCCGTGGCGAACTGGTGGAAACCAACGCGCTGCTTGAGGCTCTACGCTCGGGTTCGCTCGGGGGTTATGCGGCGGATGTCATGGATGAGGAACCGCCGCCGTCAGACCACCCGCTCCTCACCGCACCACGAACGGTCATCACCCCACACATCGGCTCCCGCACCCATGAGAATGTCGTTCGCCAAGCCACGATGGCCGTTCAGAACATGATTAATGTCCTCGCCGGTCGCCCCGC
>JBILMW010000263.1:0-8704 GCA_044375335.1 Terrimicrobiaceae bacterium
TGCTCGTTCCACCACAAAGGCATCTGGTATTACGCGACTTATTATGTGCATCGATGGCTCAATCCCTCGGGCGCAAAGGTCACCTATGAACTTGGTCCCGTGCCAGGATTTCGAATATCACGGGATGACGGGACGACGTGGGAGGCCCCACCGAGTGATGACCGGCGCCCGCTCTTTCCCGAAAGAGGTCGAGCTGCGGGAGATTCATTCCCGATCCGCATGGGAGCACCTCATTTGGTTGACCATGGTCGCGAAAACGAACATTCACCCGATGGAAAGCTCTATGTGATCGGTCACGGATCCTCTGATCCGAATGGCATTTCAAACTGGTTGGCCGGGGATGAGTTGGTCGTTGCGCGTGTCGATCCTTCACCGGAGACGATCAACGATCCCGCCGCATGGGAATTTTATTCCGGATCGGTTGATGGCTGTCCGCAGTGGACGCGTGAGTTTTCCGAAATGAGCCCCATCGTCCGCTGGCCCGGGCGCTGCGGGATCGTCAATGCGACCTGGGTGCCCGGGTTGGGGCGTTATCTCATGCTGGTAACCACAGGCCCCGCAGATGGGGGCGAGGATCATTATCACACTTGGATCGCCGAGGCCCCCGCGCTCACGGGGCCATGGAGTCTGGTGGATTGGTGGCCCGAGTTCGGTTCGCGCGGCTACTTCGTCTGCATGCCCTCGAAGTTTCTGAAACCCAATAGTGACCGGGCGATCGTCTTCTGGACTGCCAATTGGGAAATGCCCAATCCGTCGCCAAGCGTGCCAAGACCCTATGAAAATCCACCGGGCAGTCGCTATGCCCTCTGCATCGGGGAATTCAGCTTCGTTAAGGCGCAGCGTCAGAGGGGTCAGGCATAAATTCTTGACATGATTTCCTGTTCCACGCCAGCAAGCTTGGCATCTGTTTTCAACAGCTCTCGATGGCGCTTGATGCTGCGGCACACGCCAGCACGGACTCCCATGCGCAATCTCGCGCTGATCCAATCCAGCGGCACCGTTGTCTCCCGGTGGATGAGTGAAGCGATCAGAGCCTTTCTCTCATCGCCTTTCGGCAGAGCACCCAAGTCCTCATCCCCCCATCCAAAATACTCGCACCCCGCCGTCGCCAATCTCTCCGCCACCGCATGCCCGTGATCCTTGATCTCCGGCCCGTGGTATCCATTCGCACTCCGCCTCCCGCCCTCCTCCAGCTTGATCTTGAGTTTTGCCATCAAACTTTCCCGAAAGGCCTGCGAACCAAAAAACCAACCCCGCCTCAGCGCCGCATGCACCGATAATTCCGGTCGCCTTTGTTCCGAGGAAAAAACCAACCCCGCTTGCGTTGGGTTGCCCCAATCTACACTCCGCTCCAGTCCCACCAAAAACTCCTTCCGCCCCTCCGCATCATCCCGACACCCCGACACCTGAAAACCCATCGCCGTCTCCAAAAACTCCGGCCGCTCCCAAGGCTCCTTCAAATACAATGGCAAGCTGCTCCAAGCATAAGATTCCATGCCATCCCTTCCCACAACCAGCCCCGCCCTCACCGGATTCAGATGAATGTAGTCCAGAATCGCCCAATAGGCATTTCCAGGCTCCACCACGATCGCCTTGTATCGTCCTCCAAAAAGATGCCCCCACAGCTGGTGCCGCGTATTGATCCGCCGCGTGTAAGCATTTTGAAACCACCCCATGCCCGCCGTGAGATTCGCTTGCGGCGTTTCCAAGAGCAGATGGTAGTGATTACTCATCAACGCATACGCATGAATCCGAAACCCTGCCCGCTTGCAAACCTCCCCCAGCGTTCTCAAAAAGGTCTTCCTGTCTTCGTCATCGAAAACAATATCCCCTTTGCGATTCCCCCGCGCCATCACATGATAAAACGCCCCCGCATACTCGATTCGAACTTGTCTTGGCATGTCGCGAGGGAAGCGCAATCAAGAGATCATGTCAATAATTAATTCCTGACCCCTTTAATTTTCGCGTGCTCTGATAGCTACGGCTTTGGCGCAAGTGACCTTGAGTTTGTCGAATCTTATTTTACGCCGGACGAAACCTATTCGCAGTGGCGTGCCCGAATTAGGGAGGAATGGGAAGATTTCTATCCCACGCCCGAAGACCGCGAAGAAAACCCATTCAACGAATGGCAACGCTTGTCTGAGGAAGTTTACGCCCGCCTGCACCGGGAGTGGCAGCAGGGAAAGGAAACGGGGCATGAGTGGCAATCCGTGGACATCCCGTTCCGCTCCCTCCTCAGTTGGTCCCTGCGTCAGCTTCCGGGGCATGAGGAACGATTCAAGGAGTTGGATTTCTATTTTGAAAATTTCCATGAAGCATCCAGCAAATAAATCGCCGAGCTTTTCAGGTGCCCCCGGAGCCGCCGACTTCCTCGAAGACCTCATCGACGCCTGCGTGATGGAGGGTATGAACCGAGGAGATCGGTTACAAACTGACCGAGGACATGGGTTACACATAGACTGGGGGTTATGCCCTGGAAAAATGAGTTACCAATGGAACAGAAACAACGATTTATTAATTTGGCGCAAAGCGTTCGGTTTACGGTAAGTGAGCTGAGCGAGGAGTTCGGGATTACGCGCAAAACAGGGCACAAGTGGCTGTTCAGGTATGCAGGAGGAGGGATGAAGGGGTTAGAGGAGAGGAGTCGAGCGCCGAAGAAGATGAGTAATCGGACAAGTGAAGAGGTTGAGAGACTGATCGTGAGGGAAGCGGCAACACATGATGGTAAAAGGGGGCATAAGATGGAAATTGGTTCGTGACATTTATGAAGTGGTGAATTATCCCGACCGAACGCAAAGCGAAATCAAGAAAAATTATTAAGTGAACCGATAGGAAAAAATATGGATAACATTCTCAAAACGAGCGGGCTGCTCCATGGCTGTGATTACAATCCGGAGCAGTGGGAAGATGTTCCCGGGATCTGGGATGACGACTGCCGGCTGATGCGGCAGGCGGGCATCAATACCGTTGCACTCGGCATTTTTTCCTGGAGCCGTCTGGAACCGTCCGAAGGTCAGTATGACCTGGAGTGGATGGCGGATATCCTCGACCGGTTGCACGCCGCAGGCGTTTCGCTTTGGCTGGCCACGCCCAGCGGCGCCAAACCCAACTGGCTCGCGCTTGCTCATCCGGAAGTGCGTCGCTGCCAACCTTCGGGACATCGTGAGCATCAGGCGGGCCGCCATAACCATTGTCCAACTTCGCCGATCTACCGCGCTAAGGTCGCGGCAATCAACAGTCGGTTGTCGAGTCGGTTCGGCCGCCACCCGGCGGTCACACTTTGGCACATCAGCAACGAATACGGCGGAGCCTGTCATTGCCCGCTGTGTTTCGCAGCCTTCCACGCTTGGTTGGAACGCAAATACGGCACGGTGGCCGCCATGAATCGCGCTTGGTGGAGTCGCTTCTGGAGCCACACCTACGACAGTTTCGACCAGATCACCTACATCGACGGCTCCGTGAGTGGGCTGTTGCTTGATTGGAAACGCTTCGTCAGCGATCAGACCGCCGACTTCATGGCCGCCGAGGTGGCCGCGGTGCGCGAGCACAGTGACCTGCCCGCCACCACCAACCTGATGGGATTCTACGAGGAGCTTGATTCGGCCCGCCTCGCGAAGGTCTGCGATGTTATCGGCTGGGATGCCTATCCCGACTGGCATGGCAATACCCGATGCAGCAACGGCAACGAGCAACTCCGTCCTTTCGACGGCATGGAAGGCGATGCTCTCGTGGCCAGCGAACTCGCCTTTCTTCACGACCTCCACCGCGGCCTCAAGGGCGGTCAGCCGTTTTTGCTCATGGAATCCACGCCGAGCAACATCAACTGGCGGGGCCTCTCGCGCCTTAAGGAGCCTGGAGTGAACCGTCTGGCCGGGCTCCAAGCGGTGGCCCATGGTGCCGACGCCGTGGCCTATTTCCAGTGGCGCTCCGGTCTCGGCGGTTGTGAGGCCTTTCATGGCAGTCTGGTCGGCCATGTCGGGCACGGCGACACGCGCGTCTTTCGCGAGGTGGCCGGGTTGTCCCGCGATCTCGCTGCTCTGGCTCCCGTAGCCGGCACGCGCGTCACGGAGCAGGCTGCCATTGTTTACGATTGGGAAGTGCGCTGGCACCAGGATCTCTTCAAGCACGCCCGCAACACCGACAAGGACTACCCCGGCACCTGCATTCAGCATTATCGCCCGCTCTGGCGGCGTTCCATCGGTTGTGATGTCATCGGCAGTGAATCGTCCCTCGATGGCTACCGGTTTCTCATCGCGCCTGCACTTTATATGCTGCGTCCCGGCCAGGCAGAAAAACTGGCCGACTTTGTGGAGCGCGGTGGAATCCTGCTCTGCACGGCGCCGACCGGCGTGGTTGATGAGCATGATCTGGCGTTCACCAATGGAAGGCCCGGCCCGCTGCGTTCGCTCTTTGGCGTCTGGGCGGAAGAAATGGATGTTGCCGACGAGGGCGGTATCGAGCTGGTCCCCGTGGAGGGAGAACCACTTGGTCTTGGTCGGCAACGAGGAGGCAGCATTTGCGAACTCCTGCACGCTGAAGAGTGCGAGGTGCTCGCCACCTGCGCTGGCACTTGGTATGAGGGGCGACCCGTCCTGACCCGCCGCCGCCATGGCAAGGGCTGGGCTTATTACCTGGGCACCCGCGGCACACCTGCGCTGCTTGATGCGCTCATTCCCAGGCTCGCTGCGGATGCCGGGATCACTTCGGTGTTGCCTGATTTGCCCGCTCCGGTCACCGCACACCGTCGTGGTGAGTATCTCTTCCTTCTCAATTGGGGCCGCGAGGAACGAAGCCTGACGCTGCCAGCCCCCGCGCGCGACCTGCTGGCTGGAGCAGGCATCGTCAACGCTCTCATTTTGCCCGCTTGGGGCGCAGCCGTTTTGGAATACACCCGATGAAAACAATCCCGAAAATCAACTCGCCAAGCCTTGAAAACCCGCATTGGCACTTGGAAATCAATCCCCACACCGGTGCGATTGCGCGTATCACTCATCCGGAGGATCCGCATGACATGAACTGGATTTCCGATAGCGCCGAGAATCCAACTATGCCCGATTCCAACGGATGGGGCTTGGGTTTTCTGGCCATGCCCGGGTGCAACGGCCCTCAGCGCTGGCAGCGTCCCGAGGAGGTCACGCTGGAAGAGAATGGTTCACGCGCGAGATATCTGGTGGGTGCCATTGAGGTGACCGTGAGTCGCCGCCTGCACGGAGACCGGTTCGATGAGACTTTCGAGTTTCGTAATATCGGTGAGGTCGAGCAGTCCATCTGGGGACTGGGCCTCTATGCCCCATTCAACGACAATTATCCCGATGCGGCGACCTGCGTGACCCGGCGTTGCAACGCGCATCTCTGGTGCGGAGGGAATACGACTTACGCCTGCTGCCTGCGGATGGGTGGCACGGGACCGCATCTCGGCCTAGTGATGAGCGAGGGCTTTATCGGCGGCTACAGCATCGAGGGCCGAGGGGCCACACTCGGCGGCTCGAACCTGCGCGGCAGCATCGTATTCATCGCGAATGGGCTCACTCTTCAGCCGGGGCAGACTCACCGCATCGCCTGGGCCTGCTTCTGGCACCAAGGGTGGGAGGATTTCTTCGCCCAGGCCCGCGCCCTCCCCGGCTTCATCGAGGTGAAGGCCGAACGATACACCTATGTTATCGGCAAGCCGCCGGCTATCACGGTGAGTGATGCCAGCGCCAAGATCGAGCCGCTTTCAAATGCTGCGGGCGAGCAGACGGTGAAAATCCACTATGGAGAAGGGCGTGAAACCTGGCTGCGCCTCAATGCCATTGAGGATGTCGCCGAGCTGGTGCGCCGCCGCGTGGCCTTCATTCTTAAGCGTCAGCAGGTCAACGACAGCCGCAGTCCGTATGACGGGGCCTTCGTCTGCTACGACAACGAGACGCAGGTGCAGTTGCCGCACGGGTATCGTGCCGACTGCTCCGAGGGCCGTGAGCGGCTCGGGATGGGTGTGCTCTTGGCGCAGTCGCTCGCTCACTGGCGCGATGCCAAGGTCGAAGAGGCGCTGAAGCGCTATCATGCTTTTGTCCGCGCCAAACTCCAACAACCCGACGGGACGGTGCTGGGCGAGGTGGGCGGTGACAGCCACCGGCTCTACAACTTCCCGTGGGTCGCCCAGTTCCACCTCGAGATGTTCCATGCTTTTGGCGAGGAGCGTTACTTGGAGGATTGTTTCCAGACATTCGAAGCCTACTACCGGCAGGGTGGTGACCGCTTCTATCCCATCGGCCTGCTGATGGTGGATGCCGTCGCGGCCTTCCGCGCGGCAGGGAAGGAATCGCAAGCCGCGCAATTGCTCGCTCATTTCCTCCGGCATGGCGACCAGGTTGCCAAAAACGGGTTGAATATTCCACCGCACGAGGTGAATTACGAACAGACGATTGTGAGTCCGGCCGTGCTGATCTTGCTGGAGTGTCACCAACTGACCGGCGAGGAGCGCTATCTCGCCTGTGCGAAGCAAGTCCTGCCGGCGCTGGAGGCCTTTGGTGGACGCCAACCGGATCACCGCCTGAACGACATCGCCATCCGCCACTGGGACGGCTACTGGTTCGGCAAGCGCGAGGCCTGGGGAGACACCTTCCCGCACTACTGGAGTGCGACCACTGGATGGGCCTTCTACCGATATTGGCAGGCCACGGGTGATGAAAATTATCTCCGCCGCGGTCGCGAGATTCTCATGAACAATCTCAGTTCATTCCGTCCCGATGGCAGCGCGACCTGCGCCTACCTTTATCCCGATGTCGTCAACGGTGAGCACGGCCGCTTTGCCGATCCCCTGGCCAATGACCAGGACTGGGCGCTGGTTTTACTGATGCAGGCGGCGAGGCTTGATCCCGTGTTGCTCTAAACTTTCATCTGCATTCGGGGACGAATCAGTTGAACGCTGGGTTTGGGCTTCTTTCCCGCCATCAATAATTCGAGCATTTCAAAGCCCATCCTCGCTTGCTCCTCCGGATCGATTTGCAGCAGGAACAGTTTGTTTGCATAGTCAGTCAGCACGGGCGAATGGCTTGTTCCCAGAGCGGCGATATGGATTTTCCGCCCCACGGCGATACCATGCGCCTCGAAGGCCATGGGGCGTCGCGGCGGACCGGGCGACCGCCTGGTGGATTGGATCGAGTCGGTGGCGGCAGCCGCTGACACCTCCTTGCAGACGGCGGAAGACATCTACCGGATGGCCGACCGACTCCCAGACGATCTCGAAAAGCGACTGGACGAGTGCCTGAAATCGGGCGACTGGCAACTTCAACTGGCTGCCGCCGATGTGGCCGGCCAGTTCGATGTGCAGAGCGCTGTTCCAGCTCTTCTCAACTTGCTCGCAGAGGAAGCGGACCAACCGCCACATCCGGGACTGAGCCGGAGTTGGAATCTAGGTTGAAGAGAGTTTGAAGTTAGAATAAATCCGTCTTGACTGAAAGTTTTGAGAGCTTATCAAATGTATCGAGACAAGTAGATAACAAAAAAATGCACAGATTGAAAACACAGCAGAAAACCATCTTTATGCGGTTTGCATTGATACTGGTGGCCCTGTGCATGGGACTTGCCCCGGCCGTGATTGCCGAGGAGCCGCAGGCCTGGGAAATGAGCGCGGCGGACGTGGTCAAAGCCGCCAAGAACACCGCCCATCTGGCCGACGGGAACGACGGCGGACGGTTGGTGGTGCTGGGCGGGCCGTGGTCACTCGGCCAGGGCACTTTCCCCGGCACCATGCTCGAAAAAATCCTTCCGTTCGAAATCTCCAAGGCTCAGACAACCAAAGAGATCATCCCCTGCGATCCTCCTCTGTTGCTCGGCACCAAACCGGGAACGCCCTATGACGACAAACCCACGCTCTTCTGGCGCCACCAGGTGCCGCTTAAACAGGGCGCGGAAGTGCTGGCATATGCGGGCGACATTCCCGTCGCAGCCAGCGCCAAAAGTGGAAAGGGCAGCGTCGCCGTCTTCGCCGGCACCGTGCTGGGCGAAGAGAAGAAAAGCGAACTTCCATTTTGGAAATCGAAATTCTGGCCGATTCTCCTGAATCGCATGATTAACAACACAACAAATTAACCGCCATGAGTATATTATCACACTCTCCTATCGCTCGCGATTCTGCGGCCCGCATCACCGGCACTTTCATTGATTTCGGTGTCGAGTTCGGAGTTCCGTTTCCCCGCTACCCTGACGCCATGCTGGCGCCGGGTTTCTGGCGGCAGGAACTGGCAGACATGCAGGTCGCCGGGATCACCGAGGTCATCATCGCCCGCATCATGGAACTCGGGCGGACCCATTACCACTCGGAACTGTTCCAGGAATGGGAGGCCGCCGATCATGTGGACCGCATCATGACCGCTGCGGGCGAGTTGGGCATGCAGGTGTGGCTGGGCGGCCATCTGAACCTGGCCTTCTGGGATCGCGCTTGGGATTTCGCGCGGCTGATGAGGCGCGATCTCAAGTTGAATCAGGCGATCTACCGGGAACTCGGCGTCCGATATCGCGGGCATTCCGCGCTGGCCGGGTGGTATGTCTCCAACGAACCCGACCGCGACAACGTGGACACGCCGGACCGCTGCGAAGCGCTGCAGGTTTGCCTCAATGGGATTTATGAGACTCTGCGTGCCGAGTCCGGCCTGCCGATGCTCGTCTCGCCGTTTTTCTCGAAGTCGCTGCCGCCGGAAGAATTGGCGGCATGGTGGGACGC
>JBILMW010000111.1:0-8670 GCA_044375335.1 Terrimicrobiaceae bacterium
CAAGCGAATATCGACCGCTGGTTTGGTCAATTTCAAGGCGGCCCCACCTCAAAAAACGAGGTCACGGAAGGCCGCACCCGCATTTATTATGTGCAGGCCGCAGGCACATTTCAAAGCGGCATGCCCGGAGGCCCCACCACGCCGCTGGAAAACTACGCCCTCCTGGGAGCAATCCTTGCCGATGAAAAATCGGGTGATGTCTTTGTGAAGATGACCGGCCCGAAAGCCGTCGTCGAATCGGCATCGGTTCTTTTCCCCCAAATGATCGCGCAAGCCGCCGGAACAAGGGGCGAACCGGGTTTGGTTCCACCCGGAAACCAGTGATTTCTTGTCTTTACTAAAGCGCGACTGCGGCTAATTTCCTCGACTCTTCTATGTCCATCATTTTGTCACTACTCATCGCCCTCCATGTTTTGGTTTGTGCGTTTATGATTTTTGTTGTCCTCATGCAGCGTCCACGCAGCGAGGGATTGGGGTCGGCATTCGGGGGTGGAATCACGGACAATGTCTTCGGCTCACAAACGACCAATGTTTTGGCCAAATTCACCACTTGGATGGGTATCGCCTTTTTCGCGATCACTCTTCTTCTTTCCATCCTCACCGCGAAGGCGAATTCCGGCAAATCCGCCATTCAGAAAAAACTCCTAAGCGAGCCCGTGCCGGCTGCGGTGTCCACCCCGGCACCAGCTCCTGTGAGCACTCCTGAGGCGACTCCCGCCGTCGAAGCGACTCCTTTGGCCGAGGCCACACCCGCCGCCAGTGCCGTAGAAGTTGCGCCGCAGTCCACCCCTGAGGTGGAAAATGCCGTTCTGGAACCCGCTCCCGAAGCTGCCGCGCCGGCGCAAAATTAACCAAAAAACGGCCCCGCCAGACAAAGAGTTGTCTCCAAGCACTCTGGTCGCCTAGGAGGAATAATTGCCGTTATGAAATCCCTGAAAACGATTGCAGCCGCGAGGCGTTGGCGAAAGGGGTCGGAGAAAAAAGTTTTTCTGGTTCCCACAATGGGGGCCCTTCATCACGGACACGAGGCACTCATCCGCCATGCCCGCAAATTGGCGGGAACGGACGGCGAAGTCTTGGTTTCGATTTTCGTGAACCCGACACAATTCGGCCCCAAAGAGGATTTCAACGCCTACCCCCGTCCGCTTGCGAAGGATCTCGCGGTTTGCAAGCGCGCCAGGGCGGATGCCGTTTTTCTTCCCAGAGTAGATGACATGTATGCAGCCGATGCCAGCGTGACAATCGGCGAGTCGAGCCTTTCGGATACGCTCTGCGGACGGAGCCGACCGGGGCATTTCGGAGGCGTCTGCACGGTTGTGGCCAAACTTTTCCTCGCCACCCAGCCAACGCACGCCGTTTTTGGCGAAAAGGATTGGCAACAACTCGCCATCATCCGCCGCATGGTGCGGGATTTAAATTTCCCCATCGCCATCGAACCCTTCCCCACAGTTCGCGAGGCGGATGGTCTCGCCGCCAGTTCCCGCAACGCCTATCTCACCTCTGCCGAGCGCATACTCGCCCCCCGTATCCATGAGGCCATGGACGAGGCTTCGAAACTCAAAAGCCCGGGAGCGATTGTGAAATCCTGCACCGCCGCAATCGGCAAAATTCCCGGCGCTCGCATCGACTACATCGAGGCGGTGGATGCCTCAACACTGCGTTCGCTATCAAACAGGAAGACCGCCGGACGGCTTGCCGTTGCTGTCTTTCTCGGCAAAGCCCGCCTCATCGACAACATCCCCCTCCCCTCAATCTCATGAGAGAATTTGATTTCATCGTCCTTGGCAGCGGCATCGCTGGCCTGTCTTTCGCGCTCAAAGCAGCGGACAAGGGCCGTGTGGCCCTCATAACCAAGCGGGCGATCGCAGATTCGAACACCGCTTGGGCCCAAGGGGGCGTGGCTTGCGTTATGAGTGACGAGGATTCTTTTGAACTCCACATCCGTGACACGCTCGATGCAGGAGCGGGTCTCTGCCACGAGGACGCCGTGCGCAAAATCATTACCGAAGGCCCTGAGCGCATTGCTGAACTCATGAAACTCGGCGTCCACTTTGACCAGCGGGAAAATGGCAACGGCCATCACGAGTTAGACCTCGGACGCGAGGGTGGCCATTCGAAGCGCCGTATCCTCCATTTTCGGGACACCACGGGGCACGAAATCGAGAGCGCACTCGTAGCCCAGATCGCCTCTCATCCGAGCATCGAAGTCATGGAAAACCACATGGCGGTGGATTTCATAACCACCGGCAAACTCGGCTACGCGATGGAGAACAGTTGCGTGGGAGTCTATGTGCTCAACGAGGCCACAGGCGAGGTCGAGACCCTTCGCAGCGATGTCACTGTGCTGGCCACAGGCGGTTGCGGGAAGGTCTATCTCTACACAACAAATCCCGACATTGCCACGGGGGATGGCGTCGCTATGGCCTGGCGCGCCGGTGCGGTGATCGCGAACATGGAGTTCATCCAGTTCCATCCAACATGCCTCTACCACCCCGCCATCAAGTCCTTCCTCATCTCCGAAGCCGTGCGTGGCGAAGGCGCCATCCTGATCAATGAACGCGGTCGCCGCTTCATGGAGCGGCACAATCCGCAAAAGGAACTCGCTCCGCGCGATATCGTGGCCCGCGCCATCGATGCGGAAATGAAACGCAGCGGCGCGAAGTGCGTTTATTTGGACATCACCCACAAGCCAGCTGATTTCATCAAGTCTCGCTTCCCATCGATTTACGAGACCTGCCTCCGCGCAGGTCTGGACATCACACGGGAGCCGATCCCTGTCGTGCCAGCCGCCCACTACCAATGCGGCGGGGTAAAGACCGACCTGCAGGGCGAAGCCTCACTGCGCGGCCTCTATGCCATCGGCGAAGCCGCTTGCACGGGCCTGCACGGAGCCAATCGCCTCGCCAGCAACTCGCTCCTCGAAGGAGTCGTCATGGCCCATAGCGCCTTTGAAAAATCCACGCGTCGCCAGCGCGATCCTGTGACCATCGACTTGCCCGAGTGGCGCTCCGGCAGCGTCCAGGATGTGGATGAACTCGTGGTCATCTCGCACAACTGGGAGGAAATCCGCCGCCTCATGTGGGATTACGTCGGCATCGTCCGCACGGATAAGCGCCTCCAGCGCGCCGCGACGCGCCTGCGAAACCTTCACGCCGAAGTGCAGGAATTTTACTGGAATTTCAAAGTCACCACCGATCTGCTCGAACTCCGCAATCTGGTGACCGTCGCCTCCCTCGTCGTGGACTGCGCGCTCAGCCGCAAGGAAAGCCGTGGCCTTCACTACACGCTCGACTACCCGAATCGAGACGACGCCCGTTTTCTGCGGGATACTGTGATGCGACGCATCTGAGTCTTCGGAAGAAAGAGCGCCACCGAGAGATCGTTTTGCCAATAGGGCCCGATTCGTTTATAATGCTCCGCATGGAAGGCGTCGCCGCATCTTCTCCTGAAAGCATCGGGCTATCCGAGAATGAACTCGTGGCCCGTGCCGAGTCCCTGATAAGCGAGTTTCCCGGCTGTTTTTGGTTCCGACACCCCGAAGCCCGGATTCGTGACCGCAATGACATTCCACTTGTCATCCAGCATCTACGGGAATACGGCGACCAACGCGCGTGGCGGGCCGCGCAATCGCTTCGAAAATGCCTTTAACCACTTTCCAAAAAGAAGTCCTCGAAGTCATCCTCGCAAACCGTGGTGAGGCGAGCCATTTTGCCGGAGGCATCGTGCTGCACTCTCCGGACGACTCGGTGCGCTTCTCTCACGATTTTGACATTTTTCACGATGCCACTGCAGACTTGCTGGTCGCCAGCCTGAAAGATGTCTCCAGTTTGCGATCAGCAGGCTTTGCAGTGGAGCTTTGCGATAATGAAGAAAAGTGGACGAAAACCAGCTCCTTCCGAAAAGCCCGTGTGCGCAGTGGCTCCGACACAGTGGAACTTGATTGGGCACTCGACTCGGCTTTCCGTTTTTTCCCGATTGTTCACGACGAAAAGTTGGGCTGGCGTCTCCATCTCTTTGATATGGCGGTCAACAAGGCTCTCGCCCTCGCAAGCCGCACTGAAACGAGGGACTACATCGACATCCTTGAACTCTGCCGCATCTATCCCTTGGAGGCCATCCTTTGGGCTGCTTGCGGAAAGGACCCAGGGTTCAGTCCCATTTTACTTCACAAAATGGTTGGGCGTTTCGCCCGTATTGACCCGTTCACACTCCATGAAATCAAGGCCAGGAACCTTGATCCTGTTCAGATGAAAGAGGAGTGGACGGGATTTCACGACAAGGCTCTGCATGAAATGACGCTGCTTGCCGACGAGCAACCTGATATGCCGATCGGCGTAAGTTTTGTGAATGAAAAAGGCGCTCCCGGTTGGATTCGGTCCAACCCCTCGCTGAAAGTCCACGCTCCCTCGCTGCGCGGTTGTTGGCCATCGATCAAGGATGACCACTTCGCGCATTGATCGGCAATCCGCCCCGCAGAGCCATATTTTTTCTCGCACAGCAGGGCTGGAATCCTCATTCTCCCGCGCCTATGTCCGTTCTTATTGTTGGATCTATCGCGCTGGATGACATCAAAACACAACTCGCCGAGCATAAAGACCTGCTTGGTGGCTCGGCTTCGTATGGGGCGGTTTCCGCATCGAATTTCAGCCCGGTGAACCTCGTTGGGATCGTGGGTGAGGATTTTCCAAAGGAACACATCGAACTCTTCCGCAAGCGTGGCATAGACTTGGCCGGTCTCCAGATCGTGCCGGGCGAGACCTTCCGGTGGTCCGGCGAATACATGTGGGACATGAACACCCGCGAGACGCGCTCCGTCGCGCTGAATGTGTTTGAGCATTTCACCCCCACCCTGCCCGAGGGCTACCACTCGACGCCGATTGTCCTTCTGGCAAATATCGCGCCCGACCTTCAGCACCATGTGCTCAACCAGGTCAGCCAGCCCCGTTTTGTGATCGCGGACACGATGGATCTCTGGATCAACATCGCCAAGGAATCCCTCGAAAAACTCATCGCCCGCGTCGATATGCTCATCCTCAATGACAGCGAGGCTCGCCAGTTCACTTCCGAGACCAGCCTGATCAAGGCGGGTAAAAAAATCCGCGCCATGGGCCCGCAATATGTGGCCATCAAGAAAGGTGAGCACGGATGCCTCCTCTTCGGACCTGAAGCCGAATTCTTCAGCTGTCCCGCCTATCCACTGGAAGATATCCATGATCCAACCGGTGCCGGGGATTCCTTTGCCGGAGGCCTTGCAGGCTACCTCGCGGCGAATGTGAAAGACGGCCAAGTCAGCTTCGACCACCTGAAAAAAGCGGTCGTCTATGGCAGTGTTCTCGCGAGCTACAATGTCGAAGCCTTCAGCCTCGAGCGTCTGAAAACCGTGGACACCACGCAGATTGACTCCCGATACGACCTCTTCCGCCGGATCTCGCAGTTTGAGAGGATTTGATTCCGCCTGCCTTCAGGAAAAGGGATCGTAGCCGAGCAGTTTGAAGATCCCGAGCATGGCCACATAGAGCAAAACCGTGACCATGCTCGCGAGGCCCAGACTGGCAAAAAAAGAAACCCGCCCCAGCAGCCAAGGGAGTGTGGCAAAGAGGCCGAGTGATGGGATGACGAACCAAAAAACCTGCAGCGAGAAGGCGGCAATTTTCTGGGTGTCCTTGGTCTCCCAATAAATCCACAGCATTGAAATGAGGGAGAGCAAAGGCAGGGCAGCAAGAAGCGCTCCCCAGAAACCCATGCGTTTCGTCGCTTCTGTGATGGCGACAATCATGAGGGCGCTCAAGACGACTTTTATCAAATAAGGCACGGCAGGAGGATTCACCAAGCAAGCCGCCGCTGCCAACCACCAAAAAACGAGTCGGCTCAGCGCACTTCGACCTTGGTGCCCGCTTTCACAAGCTGGCAGAGGGTGAAGGCGTCCCAGTTCGCAAGCCGGATGCAGCCACTGCTTTCATTTCGTCCGATGCGGTCCGGGGTGTTCGTGCCGTGCATGCCGATGCTCGGGCGGTTGATTCCCATCCAGACGATTCCCACAGGGCTGTTCGGACCGGGAGGGAGCAGGAAGGCATTCTCGCTGCGGACTCCGCTTTCGAGCACGGATTTGTCCCAACGGAAATGCGGCAGCAGGATATTGCTCGTGATTTTCCAAGTGCCGAGCGGCACGGGGATTTTTGCGGAACCGGGTGTGCAGGGGAAACATGCCACGATGCGGCCCTCCTCATAGACTTCGATCAATCGCTCGCTACGGAGGAGCACAAGGGAACGCTTGGGCTCGGGGGTTGGAGCCGGAGTGGGCTGCGGCGTTGGTGTTGGCGTTGGCGCGGGTATTTGCTCGATGGGCGAAGGCTGGATGGGCTTGGATAGATCATACGACGCGGGCAACGGAAGCGGCGGGGGTGGCGGCGGCAGGGTCGCTGCGACAACCGGCGACTTGCCTTTGGAAGCGCGCTCTTTTTCGAGGGCTTTGACATCCGAGAGCCGAAATTCCTTCACATCGGGAACACGCAGGACACTGCCGACAGCAGGCTCGGTGATGTGGGGATTCAATTCGACAAGAAACTTCTGGTCGCAGTGAAAGCGCTCGGCGACGGCCTCCCAGAGCGTGCCGTATTTCAGAGACTTCAACTTGGCCTGAGCCGAGGGTTCGGAGGACACAGGCCCCACCCATACGGCGTCATCTTCCGAAATCACATATTCCCGATACGGGGAAGCTACCGAGGCGACATCCAACATCGTGCCGCGAGGAACTCCCGTGGAATCGCAGTAGCGGTCTGCCGCCTTCTGGGTGAACTCGCCGCCGAGACCGTCGATTTTCCCGGGACGAAACCCAGCCCGATCGAGAAAAACCTGCACGCGGCAGAGTTCGATGCGCTCGGGTGCGTCGGGCGGAGGGGCCTGCATTTTTGCGGCAGGCACTTCAACGGGCTCTGCATACAAAACAGGTATCGTCTGCAAGAGTGTGGCAAGAACGCAGGCAACGAATTTGCGAGGATCAAACATGTGCGGACTCAACACGAACCGTCCGCGTCTCATCAAGAGTGATATTTTGATTCCACAGGAAGCTATCAGGCGACTTCGCCGACGTAGATGCGGTGGGCTGCGCGTTTTGCGCGCTCGTTTGACTTGGCCTCGTGCTCCTCTGTTCGGAAACCTGCGCGTGAGAGGCTGGTGAGAAACATGGGCTCTCGGTCAGCTGACCAGAAAGCGACACGCCCACCTGGTCGGAGGGCTCGCCGAATTAGTGCGAGGCCTTTGCCATTGTAGAGGCGCGAGTTTTTTGCCTGAACGAATGAAGTGGGGCCGTTATCGACATCCAGAAGAATGGCATCGTAGCTCCCTGGGCCATTTTTTATGCAATCGAAGACATCACGGGTCAGGACCTCGACTCGGCGATCATTGAGCAGCTTGCCGTTGAGGTCCTGCAGAAACTCGCGGTTCCAGGCAACAACCTCAGGCAGCAACTCGGAAACCTGTGCCAGAGCGTTGGGCCCGGCAATTTCCAGAACGCGCCGCAGGCTAAATCCCAGGCCCAGACCGCCGATGAGAATGCTTGGACGATCAACCGGATAGCGGAATCTGCAGGCCACATCGGCCAGAAGGAGTTCCGAAACCGTGGAGTTTGACCCCATGAGCTGTCGGCCATTGAGTTTGAGAAAATATTCCCCATCGTGTTCATGAAGGGAAAAGCGGGCGCCGTCCGGAGTGCGGGTTTCGGCCAGGTTGCGAAAGGAAATCATGTCGGGCAACCTATTCGCATCTCTATGCATGTCACCCTTCGAATTCCTTGGAGACTCAGCCGAAGTGCGCTTGTCCCACAGCGCTAAGCAGTGGCGTCGAGCAGGCCGGTAATAGCATCGCGAAATCGCTGTATAGTGAATGGCTTGGAGAGAAATGCTGTTCGAGGGAGGATGGCAGCTTTCATCACCGCATCACTGTCCGGTGCACCCGATATGAAAAGGACGGGCGTTTCAATACCACGGCGGCGGACTTGTTCAATGAATGTGACGCCGCTCGTATAGGGAAATCGATAGTCGCAAACGATGAGGCCGATATCGGGATCGGCTGCTGCATCGAAAGCGCTTGTGGTGTCGAGGTGGTGGACCTGGCGTTGGCAATCCATGCTGGCGCAGAGGTCCTTCAAAGTCTCAAGCACCATCGGGTCGTCATCAATCAGGAGAATAGGAGGAAGGGAGGAGGTGGTCATGGGCGCGTGGGGTTAATGCATGAGATCAAATTCTTCGCGCCTGCATGGAGTTGCGGATGCGACGAGTTTCTCTTCAAGAATGCGTGTGATGTGCTCGGCGGCGTGGCCATCACCGAAAACGCTGGACCCTTTGGTCATGGCATCATAAGCGGCCGGATTGGTGAGAAGGTTTTCCGTTTCGCGGATGATATCCTGAACATCGGTGCCGATGAGTCGGAGGGTTCCCGCCATGACGCCCTCGGGTCGCTCGGTTTCACGGCGCAGCACGAGGACCGGCTTGCCAAGAGCGGTGGCTTCCTCTTGAACGCCACCCGAATCTGAAAGGACGAAACGGGACTGCCGCAAGGCGTTTAGAAATTCGTCGTGGTTGAGTGGTTCGCAGAGGGTAATGCCAGCGCGGTTTTCAAGCAGGGGTTTGACATTTTCGCGAACCGAGGGATTCGGATGCAGCGGGAAGAGGA
>JBILMW010000268.1:0-8601 GCA_044375335.1 Terrimicrobiaceae bacterium
ATCATCGCCAACTCGTCGCTTCGGTTCTCGCTTTGCTAGCCATTGGATGCTCTCGGCAGAGCGACACCGAAAAAAGCCCTGAGCCTACCGCAGAGATGAAAGCCGCGGCGCCATCACAGTCTCCGATACTTCCGAATGTGGTAGGCTGTGACTGGGCAACGATCAATCGGTCTACGGACAAGCTCGATCTCACCGTGCTCAAGCAGGCCGGAATGGAAACAGTCGTGCTGGGAATGAATTTTGGCTGGCACGGAGGGATGCGGAAATTCCTCCCGCAAAAGATCGCGGGCCAGCCCTATCCTATTCGCACTTTCTGGAATGGCCGCGATTCCTATGATCGGGAGTCTGTGCGCGAGGTTCTCAATCTCGTCAAACAGCAGCACCCCACCGCACGGATCATTTTTTGGTTTCAGGTTGATACCTATCCCGAGTGGATCACGGAAAATCCCGATGAGGCTTTGCGCAACGACCGTGGCGAGCCATTTTTGGTGAACTTCCATTTTCAACGGGTGGGCAATGACCCCGACCCCAAGAAGCGCGAGGTGCTGGCTTGGTCGTTCTACTCGCAAAAGCTGCGCGAGGACATGCGCCCGGCGATCAAGGAGTTCGTCAAGACCGTGGAAAGCGCGCCAGGCGGAGATCAGGTGGTTGGCTACTTGATCGGTGGTGCGCAGGACGCGCAATTTTATCTGTGGGAAGGACCGAATGCCGCCAAGGCCAAGGATGCCCGCGCTTGGAGTGATTACAGCAAACCAGCTGTGGCGGCATGGCATGCTTGGTTGAAGAAAAAATATGGCACGCCCGAGGCTCTTTCTGCCGCGTGGAATCAAAAGATCGCATCCTTTGATCAGGCCGCTCCGCCGCCTGCCGATTCCTTGATCGGCAGTCCGCGCTTTCACGATCCGGAAACTGAAGAGCAACAGCGCAACTGGAAGGAGTTCATCGCCGACGGTCGCGTTACCTTGGCTGAAGACATCGCCCGCATGATCCGTGAATCCGCCACTCGGCCGCTCCTGATTGGAACAAGTTCTGGCGACAATGGCGCGCGGGCAAACATGACAGCCAATGTTCGGCTGATGAACTCGAAGGAGCTGGATTTTGTGAATGGGCCTGTTCGCTATCACCAGCGCTTGGCTCCGGCCAGCCCGGGCGGCGCGCTTGCTGTCTTCGATTCCTTTCGACTTAACAACAAACCCATCCTGTTCGATCTCGATTACCGGACTTGGAAAAACAAGAATTACGAGAATCGCAAAGTTGGCCCCGGCTACAATGTGAGCGCCCGGATGGTCGGCCGCACTGCCACGCCGGAGGAACTTCGCAGCGCTTGGCTGCGCGAGACCGGGCGAATCGTGCTCGGAGGGCATAGTGTTTTCGTCGATCCCGTCGAGGGGCCAGAAACTCATCAGGATCCTCTCATTCAGCATGAGATGTCGGTCTTGCGTAACTCGCTTGAGCAGGCAAGAACGGCGGCAGGGGCTCCCACTGGTGCCGAAGTCGCCGTCATCTACGACGAGCGCTCCACCGATTATTTGAAAGGCGCGCTTGGCGACTTGCACATGACATGGTCCAGCGGCCAGCGTTCCGAACTGGATCTCTCGGGTGTGCCTTACGGTTATTACTACTTGGAGGATTTTAAGGCCGGCAAAGTGCCTGCCGCTAAGCTTTACATTTTTAACAACCTCCTCGAGATCGACGATGCCACCGCTGCCGCCATCGAGAAGCTCAAAGCAAACAACAATGTCCTCTGCTTTTTACAAGGCACAGGCTTCAACCTCCAGAAAAAAGATGCCGCACGCCTGAGTCAAATCATCGGCATGGAGGTCGTGCCTGCAGCTGTTGCCAAGTCTCCGAGCGCTTCAGCCTCGACGGAACCTTTGCTTTCCGGCAAGCCTGCGCCAAGCTTTGCGCTGCCTGCGGAGTGGACTGCTTTCGGGCCGTTCTCCGCAAACTCAACCGAGACGCCAGTGCCATCGGAACTTCCGGCACAGATGGAAATTGGCGGCATCACCAAAACGGCCTCTCCGATCACACGCAATGGGGGTATGCTGAATTTCTCGCCTCTGGGAAAGCTGGGAGCCGAGGAGGTGGTATGGGCCTTCACTCGGATTGAATCTCCCGAGGAACGCGAAGTGCTCATCGGAGCGGGAGCCGACTGGTGGATGACTTGGTATCTCAATGGGGAGAAGCTCCTCGATACTGCGGGATTTGGTAATGAATTTCCCAACATTGCTTCCGACAACTTCATTTTCCCTCTCAAGCTCAAGAAAGGCACCAACCTTCTTGCGGTGCGCGTGAAGGGCGGCAGCAGGGGACTGCGACTTGCTGTCGAAAGCCGGGATGAAATCGAGCAAGGAATCCTGCGCAGTGAGTCCGAGGGCCTGAAGCTGGATCCGCAGCTCGGCCTTGTCGTGCAAGATCCCAAAGCCCGTCGCCTCGCCAATTACCCAGGAAGCAACTTGTGTGGATTCGCCGAGCGCAAACATGAGGGCTGGACCAGTGTCTTTGCCGGCACCCACTCGCTGCGCCGTAGCACGATCGCCGCACTCGCGGAGCTTGCGGCCGCTTGGCGTGTTGCTCCCATCCAGTATGCCGTTGCCGCCAATGAGAAGTTTCTCATGGTTCATCCGCAGTTGAGCGGCAATGTCCTGATCTCTCTGAAAACGCCAGCGGCACTCTCGGAGGTGAACGGGGCGCTTCCATCGCAGTCTTTTGCCAAGGAGCACATGTTAAATCTCGAAGCCTACAAGACCTACCTTTTTGCCTTGGGCGACAAGGAAACTCTGCCTGGCAGCACACCTGGCAATGCCGCACCGATCAAACCGGGAACTCTCGTGCAGTTGGATTTCACCATCGATCCTGCCAACAAGCCAAAGCCGAAGGATATTCAACCCGTGGTGAAGTTTCCTGCAGGACAAGCCTCCGGCTTGCTAACGGGGGCCGGCATTGATGCCAGCCATCTCGACATAAGCGGGAATGGGGTTCCTCCACACTCGCTTTTCATGAATGCCAAAGCCTTCGGCGCAGGCACTGAAGACCAGATGGTCCAGAAGGGCGCCTGGTTTGGATTCAAGATGTCACCGTTTGCGGGGAAAACGATCGCCCTCGACCGCTTGGACTTCATGGTTCAGCGCAGCAACGAAAATTCACCCAAACAATACGCCGTGTATGCCGAAGTGGATGGTCGCACCGAGCGTCTCGGGGGAGGGGACTTGCAAAACCGCGCTGGCAACACCAACGAAGAGTTTGATTCCTACAGCGTCGATCTCAGTCAGGCTGCCTCACAGCAAAAGTTGGCAAGTCCGGTGACTTTCCAGATTTACCTTTCGGGCGCAACCGACAGTCCCGAAGCTCCCGGAAATGTCCGCATAGACAATATCATCCTGAGCGGAAAAAATGCGGAGAGCGCAGGTCAATAGAAATTCCCCAGCACAAAACCCAAACAACAAAACCCCTAAATCATGAAAACCAAACCCACAATTCTCTCATTCCTCGCTTGCCTCTCTATTTCCGCAAGCTCGCTCAATGCCCAATCCATTCCGGAGCCTGTCTTGAACATCCAAGCTGGCAACGGTATGGCCGTCGACAAAAGCGAAAAAGCCCGGGAGCTTACCGAGTTGCCCGCCGGTTCCAATAATACTTGCGTGGCTTTAAACAGCGAAAAGGCCATCGAAATTCCCTATGCCGAGGGAGATCCCCTCTTCTCGATCGAGGAATTCACTTGGGTTTTGAGGGTGAAGTTTACCAATTTTGGCGCCCCCTCTCAGTCTTCGCCGGTCATGGGGCGCTGGTTTCCTGCGTCCAACGATCGATCAGTCGGTTTGCTCCTCGGCGCGGACCAACTTATGAAATTTGGCATATGTGCCGATGGAACGATCAAGGGTGTTCGCTCCGAGAGCCTTTCTGTTCCGATTCCGGCAGATAATTGGAGAATCTTTGTGTTTCGCTGGAAGGCCGGACAACTGGCTTCGCTTTCACTCTTTTCGAATGAAGGAAAGCGTCTGCAAACTCACAATATGGGTGAAAAGTTCATTCTGCCTTCGATCAAGCAGGTCAACCAGCCATTCCTGGTTGGCGCTCCAGCCGATTACGGCATGGAGATCAAAGCCGTAAAGGTCTTCGATCGCGCATTGACCGAAGAGGAACTGACCTCCGATTTGCTTACCAAGTAATCTGATATCCAAAAAAGCCGTAGCATGCGTTGACTTCTGCCAATTCTGCTCGCGAGTTGGTTTGCCAAGCTCTCGAAAAACGACTGGTGCGCGGCAAGGATTTCAGGCCCCGATTTCCGTCAAGGATGACAAGCGCGAGATCGCTTCCAGTTGCCGCTTCCGTTCCCGTTAATTCTGTAGATTCTGTAAATTCTGTCTAAAAAATCCATAGTTCATGTCTGCATCTCATCTCACTTCCGCAAGCAACACCCCTGCCCCAGCCCCCATTCGCATCCTCTGCATCGGCGACTCGATCACGAGGGGAGGGGGCTTCACTGGCGGCTATCGCGGGCCGCTGCAGGCGCACCTGCGCGATGCGGGTTGGAATTTCTTGTTTGTTGGTGGCTCGCAACTCAACTCCGAGGGCATGGAGCAGCCTTTTCACGAAGGGCACTCCGGATTCCGGATTCAAATGATCCGCGATGGAGCCAAAACGGAGAACTCCGAAAACAGCTCTTTGCCGGAAACGCTCGAGCGTCATCGTCCGGATCTCGTTTTGTTGCTCATCGGCACGAATGACATGTATGTGGGCCATCCTATGGAATGCGCAGCACTCACCGAGGAACTGATGGACCTCATCCTTCAATCCGCGACGAAGCCCGCCTTGTTGGTCGGTGGCATCATGCCGATCCTGCCTGGTTTGAAGCCCTGGGGAACGCTTGTGCCGGATGACATCACGGACCGGGTGAATGCCTACAATGCGCTTCTCCGCGAAGCCTCGACCCGCCGAGCAGCTGAGGGCTTCGCTTGCGCGTATGCCGATCACACTCCCGCCGGTCAAGCGCCGGACACGCATGTCGAGGATGGCGTGCACCTCACCGAGGCTGGCAACCGCCGCCTGGCTGCGAGTTGGTTTGCCAAGCTGTCGGAAAACGACTGGCGCGCGGCAAGAATTTCAGGTCCCGATTTTCGTCAAACATGACAACGGAAAGTTCATTCCCCGTTAATTCTGTAAATTCCGTCAATTCTGTCTAAAAAATTCGTTATTCATGAACACCATCACTGCCAAACAACTCCACGGCTGGTGCCGCATCCCGGCCAGCGAACTTGAAAAACATCCGGCCCGCAAAGTGCCTTTCCGCATTGCGGCTGATTCGGCGGCGATGGGCGCCTTGATGGCCCGCGAGCTTGCGGACCTCATCGCGGGCAACAACGCAAAAAACCTGCCGACCCGTGCGATCATTCCCTGCGGCCCGGCTTGCTGGTATAAGCCATTTGCCGAAGTCGTGAACCGTGAGCAGATCAGCCTGCGCGATCTGACAGTTTTCCACATGGACGAATGCCTCGACTGGCAGGGTCGGGAGTTGCCGCGCAACCATCCCTACAGCTTCCGGGGATTCATGGAGCGCGAGTTCTACGGTCCGATCCAGCCTGCGTTGCTCACGCCCGAGGAAAACCGTTGGTGGCCGAACGCAACGAACTTTCAGCAAATCGCCGATGAGATCGCCCGTGCGCCGATCGACATCACCTACGGCGGTTGGGGGCAGGACGGCCACATCGCCTACAACCAGGCGCGGCGTCATCCCTTCAGTTCGCTCTCGCTCGACGACCTCCGCAACTGCAGCGTGCGTGTGCAGGACAACAACCTCGATACGATCATCGCCCTTGCCCAGCGCACCTTCGGCTGCGCCTACCAGTTTGTGCCGCCGATGAGCGTGACCCTTGGTCTCAAGGAATGCCTCTCGGCAAAAAAAGTGCGTCTCTTCAGCGACACCGGGGCTTGGAAACAAACCGCACTGCGTGTGGCCCTCTTCAGCGAACCCACGCCGGAGTATCCGATGACCCTGTTGCAAGAGCATCCCGACGCCCTCGTCACGGCCACTTTGGAAACCGCCACACATCCCGTGAGCATCCATCCCGAGTGGGACTTGGGACTTTAATCGATACGCGCACCATGAACCCCACCCGAAAATACGATGCCATGATCGGCACCGGAGGCATCGGCACCGGAACCTTCTTTGCGTTGAGTGGAAACCATACGCTCGGCCGTGAGGAGAGTCGGGGAGGGCAATTCCTCGACCGCCGCGACTACTGCAAGCTGCATATCATCAGCCATTATGTGCAACGCCTGGTTGGCGGGGATTTCAAAACCCTGCCGGTGGGCAGAGTAGGGGATGATGCCGCCGGACGCAGGCTGGTGGAGGAAATGCGGGCCGAGGGACTCGATGTCTCGCACACCGCCATCATGTCCGGCGAGCAAACGCTGGATTGCATTTGCCTCCTCTACCCCGATGGCTCGGGCGGGAATCTCACCGTCACCGACTCCGCCAGCGGACGCGTGACTCCAGCGGATATTCAAAAAGCCGCGCCGCACTTTGCCCAATACGCCAGTCGAGGCATCGCGCTGGCAGTGCCCGAGGTTCCGCTCGCCGCGCGCCTGGAACTGCTCGACCTCGCGCATCAACACGGTTTCCTGCGGGCGGCGTCGTTTTCCTCTGAAGAAATGGCGACAGTGCGCGAAACCTCGCTGCTCTCGCGGGTGGACCTCCTGGCCATCAATCTCGATGAAGCCGCCAGCCTCGCGCAAACCAGTGCCGAAGGGGATCCAGCGGCCATCGTTGAAAAAATCGCCGCCCATCTTGGCCCGCAATTCCCGCAACTGAAACTTTCCATCACTGCCGGAGCGACCGGCAGTTGGACCTTCGATGGCCGTGACCTCCATTTCATCGCCACGCCGAAGGTCGAGGTCCAAAGTGCCGCTGGCGCGGGCGATGCTCATTTCTCCGGCATTCTCGCGGGTCTCGCTTCAGGGCTTGCCCTCGCCGATGCCCAGTGGATCGGCATTCTCGCGGGAGCCATGTCGGTCACCAGCGCCCATACGATCCACCCGGATATCGACCGCCACGCGTTGCGCGATTTTGCCGCCAGCCACGGCCTCACCCTGCCTGCCGCCGTTCAACAATTTCTCCAATAAACCCAATACACCACCATGTCTGTCACCATGCGCATCCTCCAGCAGTTCGATGTTCGTAAGGAAAAAGAATTCCTCGAACTCGAACGCCGCTTCGCCGCCCTCGAACATTCCCGCCCGGACCTTCCGCAAGGCAAGCGCATGAAGCCGATCTCTGGCAGCGAGCCCTGCAACACACTCGTATGGCAAGGCGAGTTCGCCAGCCTCGACGAGGCCCGCAAGGCGCTCGATGCATTCGCTGCCGACGACACACACGAGGAACTCTTCGCCAAGCAGTCGGAATTTTTCAAATCCGTCAAAATCGAGTTCTACGAAAACCTCAACTACTGAATCCATGCCACGCGTCATCGACATCCACACCCATGTGTTCCCGCACTATGCCGACCTCGCCGTCGCGGCGATGGATCGCAGTGGGATCGAACTCTCCGTCGTGCTGGCCTGGCACGATGGCTTTGGCGAGGGCCTGCAACGCCACATCGACGCTTTTGCAAAATACCCGGGGCGTTTCATCACCTTCGGCAATGTTGACTTCAGCCGCATCAATGAGCCGGATTTCGGCAAGACTGCCGCAGCGCAGATGGAGCGCGATTATGCTGCAGGCATGCGCGGACTGAAGGTTTTCAAGGCTCTTGGCCTCGGCTACCGCCGCCCCGATGGCCGCTACTGGCGCCCGAGCGATTCGGAACTCGATCCCATCTGGGCAAAGGCCGGTGAACTGGGGATTCCTGTGCTCATCCACAGCGCCGACCCGCCAAACTTTTGGGAGCCGGTTAATGAATTCAATTTCTGGAATGGCGTCCTCTACGGCGAATACGCTTGGTGGACCTATTACAACACGGGGCAGCCTTCAGCTAACGAGTTGCTCGGCGACCGCATCGAAATGGTCGCCCGCCATCGCGGCACGACCTTCATTTTCCCGCATTGCGCCGAAAAAGCCGACTCGCTCGACTGCGCCGCCGAGGACCTCGATGCGCACCCGAACATCGTCTATGATTTCTCGGCACGCGTCCCGGAACTCGCCCGCAGCGCCCGCCGCGCCGCCCACACGCGCGAATTTTTCACCGCCTACGCCGACCGCATTTTTTTCGGCACCGATGTGATCTTCGACGACACCAATGTCCCGACCGGCCAGCAGGCGCAGATTCTCTATCAACCCGGCGAAATCCCGCTCAACGGCGCCGACCCGAGGGAGCGCTACATCGAGACGACTGCAGCATTCAACATCTCCAACATCGAGTTCATTACCTCATCGAAGGTCCAAACATCGCCGCCATTCAAACGCAGCATCGCGCCCTTCGAAATCCATGGGCTTGGCCTGCCCGAGGACATCGCCGCAAAAATCCTCCATCAAAACGCCGTGCGGCTGCTGGGCCTGTAAAATCCCACTCCATGAAACGATACTCAGACATCCGCGAAGAATGCTGCGCCGCCAACAAAAGCCTGCCGACAAGCGGCCTTGTCGACCTCACCTTCGGCAATGTG
>JBILMW010000015.1:0-26872 GCA_044375335.1 Terrimicrobiaceae bacterium
AAACCAAACCGTCCATGGCTCAAAAATCCAAAAAACCTGCCAAGGCAAAGCCTGTTGCGAAAAAAGCGGCTCCCGCCAAGAAGCCGATCGCGAAGGCAAAGCCTCAAGCCAAGGTCAAGCCTGCTTCTAAAAAGCCAGCTCCCTCCAAAAAATCTCCCGCTCTTGTGAAAAAAGCGGCTCCCGTCAAGAAAGCCGCCCCGGCCAAAAAGTCCGCTCCTGCTTCTAAAAAGCCAGCGCCTAAAAAAGCCGCGCCCATCGCTAAAAAAGTCGTCGCAGCAAAAAAGGCTGCTCCGGTCAAAAAAAACGCTCCTGCTAAAAAGGCTGCCCCTGTAATAAAGGCGGCTCCAGCCAAGAAGGTGGCGGCTATTAAAAAAACCGCTCCTGTTAAAAAAGGAGCCCCGGCCAAGCCGCTGAAAATGCCAGTGGTCGTCATTAAAAAAGGCAAAGAGCCCGTTAAAGTCACGGGATGGGTTGCCAAACAACGCGGCCGCCTTCTCCAACTCAAAGACACGCTACTTGATTCCATGAGTGGCGTTGGCCGCGACTCCCTCCGCAACCGCGCCGAGGGCAGCGAGGCCTCTGCATTCGGTATGCACACGGCAGACGCCGGCAGCGATGCCTACGACCGCGACTTCGCACTGAGCCTGCTTTCTCAGGAACGCGATTCCCTTTACGAGATTGATGCCGCATTGAAGAAAATCAGCGACGGCAACTACGGCTTCTGCGAGATTTCCGGCAAGCCGATTCCCCACAACCGCCTCGAAGCCCTTCCATTCGCCCGTTACACCGTCGAGTGCCAGGCCGAGTTGGAGAAAACCAACCGCCTCACACGCGTCCGCCAGCCCGTCACCTCCCTGTTCGGTCTCGGTGAGGAAAGCGAGTCCGAGAGCGAGGAAGAAGACACCACCACCGACACCAAAGACTAAATCTATGCCACAGGAAAACATCACCCTCGAATGCACCGAGGCCAAAGCCGAGGGGAAACCCGCCTCGCGCTATATCACCACACGCAACAAAAAGAGCCCGCGCACACCAAACCGGCTCGAAAAGAAAAAGTTCAACCCCAATCTGAACCGCCACACACTCCACCGCGAAATCAAATAAAACGCCATGCAGCCTAAAACACCACAACGCCGCTCGAACTTCCGCCGCGCCAACCGTCCCATGCCACGCCGTCGCGTGGATCTCAACATCGAGGCGATCGATTACAAAAACCCCGATCTTCTCAAGCGCTTCGTCACCGAGAGCGGCAAGATCCTGCCACGCCGCGTGACCGGCATGTCCGCAAGCCTTCACCGCAAAATCACCCGTGAGGTCAAGCGCGCCCGCGCCGCCCTCCTCATGAAGTAATTTCCCCTGCCGAAACCGCCCGGTTGACACGCCCAGCGTGCAACCGGGCTTTTTTCGAACAATTTTTAAAGCTCCAACTTGAATTTTTGCGGAAATCATACAATCTCACGCCATGAAAAAAATTCTTCCAATCATCGCTCTCGCCGCCGCCCTCTCCCTCACTGCCTGTAACAAAAAGAAAGGGGATCAATTCGCCGGTGTTGATGGCGATTTCGTAACAAGCACGCCGCTCTCCGAACGCTTCGAAGGCGGAGCCAATTTCTTCAGCGACAGCGTTACGAAAGGCCAGTTCTCACCCGTCCGCTTCGGCTACGACAGCTACGCCGTCGAGCCCGGTGAAGCTTCGAAAGTGCAGCAAGTCGCCACGGCCATGAAAGACTCCTCCAAGCGTCTCATCATTGCCGGATTCACCGACGAGCGCGGCACTCAGGAATACAATCGTGGCCTCGGCGAACGCCGCGCCCAAGCGGTTCGCCAAGCTTTGATCGATGCAGGTATCAGCGCCGACCGGATTCAGACCGTAAGCTTCGGCAGTGAAATGCCAGCCGATCCCGCGAGCAACGAGCAGGCATGGGCATTGAACCGCCGTGCCGAATTCGGCGTCGTCAAATAACGCAGGCAACAAAAAATTTCCCTCACGCAAAAGACCGGCCTGACCATCAGGCCGGTTTTTTTGTGCCGACTACTCTTCGGGAGCGAAAGAAAGCCTCCGCCCGATTGGAATGCAAGCCGTGGCGAGGTTGAAAGGCTGCTCAGTTCAATCCTGGATCATCCGGTGCCTCGGAGAGCAGGCGCAGAAGAGGTCCGGAATTCCGCATGATGTCCTGCCATGCTGCGTGGGGCTCCTTCATTTCAATCAGCTCGCGCGTGGGCGGAATGACGAGCCAGGTGTTGCCTTCGATCTCCTGCTCAAGCTGACCGGGAGACCAACCGGCGTATCCTTCGAAAATTCGAAGGCCCTTCTCCCAGCCTTGACGCGACTCGGCATCGCCCACATCGGTGAAGGCACGGAACGCCACGAGTGTGGGATTTTCACGCCATTGAAGGCTCGTAAGGACGCTCTCATCTGCGCCGACGGGGCCGCCGAAAAAGACGGGCACTCCAGCATCCGGCAGGGCTTGAAGCGGGCGGTTCAGGACAAATCCCGTCGCTCCCTCGTGCGGGCAATGTTGGGAGAGAAAAACAATGGTCCGGCGGAAGTTTGGATCGCGCAGGCAAGGATGCGCCACGAGAAGCGAACCGGTGAGATTGTCTCCGAATTTCATGGAGCGGCGGAATCAGGCCATGCGCGCCAATGTTTCCGTAAGGTAGGGCAGGAGTTGTTTTTTGCGGGACACGATCCCGTCCAGGCGCCAGGCGTGGAGACCATCCTCGGGAAAATCGATGAGGCGCGTGAAACTCTCGTCGCCCCTGACAAGGAGGACCGAGTTCTGAGTGTTCACATCGGTGATCAAAAGCGTGGCGAAGAAGTAACCGTGCGACAAACGGTATTTCTCGAGCTCTTCAAGGAGTGCGGAGCGCTGCTTCTCGAATTGCGAGAAGCTAATTTCCTCGATCTGGGAGACGCTGAAAAGCACGCCCCTCTCGTCGTATTCCTTGCAATCGGCGGTAATGACCTCCTTGGTGGAGAGAGTGAGCAGCGGCGAGCCGACACTGAAAATCTCGTTGGCGAGATCGCCCGGCTTCACGCCGCAGATTTTGGAAAGTTCCTGCATGATCTCGCGGTCCACAGCAGTCGTAGTGGGCGAGGTCAGGTTCAAGGTGTCGGAAATCATTCCGCACATGAGCAGTCCCGCCACTGGCTTGGGGATGGGAATGCGGGCCATGCGGAAACAATCCGCCACAATCGTGCTGGTGGAGCCCACCGGGCGGTTCATGAAAAGGATCGGTTGCTGAGTGGGAGCAACGCCGATGCGGTGGTGGTCTAGGATTTCGACGATGGGCAACTCCTCGGCACCCGCCACCGCCTGCGTGAGTTCATTGTGATCAACAAGAATCAGCTGCCGTGGCGCAGGTCGGAGGAGATCGCTTTTGGAGATGATTCCCTGCATGCGCCCCTGCGGCCCGAGCACGGGGAAGGCGAATTGCGATGTCATCGCCAGGTCGTTGCGCGTCTGCCGCAATGTGGCATCAGCCGGGAGGCAGGTAAAATCGGGCGAGAGCATTTGTCCTGCAGTCACAGCAGCGCGCGCCAGCAGCGTCGTTGTGGCGGTGTCATGCGGAGATGAGAGCAGGGTCGTTCCGTGCTCCTGAGCAAGCGCGAGGATCTTATCTGGCGGGGAAAAGTTGTTCGTGATGATAATGGCCGGAACGCCGGCAAGGATGGAGAGTTCCTGGATATTCCAACGATCGCCGACAATCAGAACAGTGGAGGGAATATCAAGCTGCTCGAGTCGCTTTTTGAAGGAGTCGGTGAGCATCGCCGCCACGACGAGCGTTCGTGGACGGATGACGGCATCCTCCCTGCCAGTGATGAGCATTCCGCGGATGGCCTCACGGATGTGTGCAATCGAGGCTTCGACAATGCGGCTGGAGGATAGATTTTCAATCGGCGGGAAAAGATATTTGCCCAGCTTGAATGCCGAGAGGAGTCCGATGCAATTACGCGCGTCATCGACAACAGGCAGTCCACGAAACTTGTCCTCACCGAAGCGCGTCATGGCCTGATAAACAGGAGCGTCGCGGTGGATGCTGACAACATTCCGTTGCATGACATCCTCGATACGGGGATAGACATCGGCAAAGAAAACCGGGGCCTCGAGGCCGAATTTATTAAGAGCGAAATCGATGCGCTGGTTTGTGTTTCCGCATCGGGCTGCGATGACACCATCCATTCCGGTGGCGCGCTTGAACTCCGCATATCCGATGGCGGAGCAGATCGAGTCCATATCCGGGTTGCGGTGGCCGATGACGAGGGTTTTCATATTTTAAATCAGTTGCTGACTCCCGGCTGACAAGGTCGCGTGAGCTGGCTGTCGGGGTTGTAGTTTAGGTAAGGTTGGAGCCACTTCTGGGCTTCCTCAACCGACATGCCTTTCCGCTGCGCGTAGCTTTCAATCTGGTCGCGCTCGATTTTTCCGACGGCAAAGTATTTTGACTCGGGGTGTCCAAAATACAGTCCGCTCACGCTGCTCGCCGGGAACATGGCAAGGCTCTCTGTGAGCGTGATGCCGGTATTACGCTCCGCATCGAGAAGCTTCCAGATCGCCCATTTTTCGGTGTGGTCGGGTTGCGCGGGATAGCCGGGCGCGGGACGGATGCCTCGGTATTTTTCGCGGATGAGTTCCTCCGGCGTGAGATTCTCGGCCTTGCCGAAGCCCCATGTGTCGCGGGCGAACTTGTGCATGTATTCCGCAAAAGCCTCGGCAAACCGGTCGGCGATGGCCTCGGTCATGATGACATTGTAGTCGTCGTGCGTGGCTTTGAATTTTTTGACCAACTCGAGCATGCCGTGGCCGGAAGTCACGGCAAAGGCGCCGACATAATCCTTCGCTGGCGCGGGCGCGACGAAGTCGGCGATGGAAAAGTTGAACTGGCCTTCCGGTTTTTTCATTTGCTGCCGGAGGCCATGGAAACGCACAGCAACCTCGCTGCGCGACTCGTCAGTGTAGACAACGATATCCTCACCATCGCGGTTCGCCGGGAAAAGTCCGCAGACGCCGCACAATTGCAGGCTATCATCGGCAACGATCTCCGCCAGCAGTTTCTGGGCGTCATCAAAAAGCTTCTTCGCCTCGACCCCGCAATTCGGGTCATCAAAAATTGCAGGATACCGCCCGCGCAATTCCCATGTGTGGAAAAACGGCGACCAGTCGATGAAGGGAATCAGGTCGCTGAGCCTGACGGCTCTTCGTTGAGAAGATAAGGAGACCGATCCTTTGCTTCCAACCACATTGATATGAACTGCTCCGAGTTCCGGCAAAGCTTCAGATAATTCTCGTGCTTCCAATGGCAAAACTCTCTCCACACTTCGGGTGTCTTTAGTTCCTCCGGTATTGGCGTCCGGTTGTTGCGAACGCTCTCCCGATACATGGAGTCGTGAAGTTCGGCGAAGTGTTTCTGCTTTTCGAATGAGAGTGTCATAGACTGCTTGTGGGTTGGTTTCGGCGTCCTTCGCGGCCTTGCGCAAAAGATTAGCATAAACATGGGAGTGGGCAACTTTGAGTTCCTCTGTGATTTTTTTCGGATCGATTTCGAGGGCCGTTGCCAGCTTTGTTGCAAGTTGTTTCGCTGATGTGGTCACTGCGGGCTTTGCAGACATCGCAGCCCCCAAAACAACGACTCCGGAAATTTCAATGCCACTATCGTAGAGTGATTCCTGAATCGCGTTGATTGTTTCTCCGCTGGTCAGAATATCGTCCACAAGGATGATCCGTTTCCCTACAAAACGACTGGCATCAGGCGGAACTTCGATGAGTGATGGAGATGAAACTTTCTCAAGGTAACCCCGTCGGTTTTTTGCCTCCTCTTGCGCCAAAGAAACAAGTCCGTCGTAAATCTCACCTCCAAAGGTTTTTTGCAACCAGCGGGCAAAAAGAAGAGGAATTCGATTGCGACCGGAAGTGCTGGGAGCAACGAGCAATATCGGAGTCGAACCATCGAAGGCATTCGAGTAGCTTGAGATTTCACAATACTCATCAAGAAACTCGGCAATGGCTGCATCCTCAAAATTCATAGCCTTGAGCCGACGCTTTTCCTCGACCATTTTGGGCGTGTCGTCCGTGCTGAACCAGGTCGGCGGGCAGGCAAGGGAGAAAATTTGTTTGAGTTCGGAATCGCTTGCAACTTCAAGCCCGCCGATCCGGCGAGGGAATTCAGGAGCGGGTTTCGCTGATTCAAAAACCACCACGCCGGTTTGCTCTGGAACGGCGATCTCTTCGTGGGAAAGTTTCGGTGCGTTGGCGATGGCGTCTTCGAGGGACAGCATCGGCTTGCCGGCTTGGCGGCCAGAGTGTTCGACGCGGAGTTTTTCGTAGTCGGACTCGAGATTTGCGAGGAATGCGGGCTTTTGTTCCGGACTGAGCAAGGAACTCGCGACATTGACCGCTCGGGAGGCGTCGAGGACATGAACAACTCCGCCCGAGTAGTATTGGGAAATCTTGACGGCCGTGTGCGCCCTGCTGGTCGTGGCTCCGCCGATCATGAGCGGGATGCTGAAACATTGACGCTGCATTTCCTTCGCGACATGGATCATTTCGTCGAGGGATGGCGTGATGAGTCCAGAGAGGCCGATAATGTCGCAATTTTTCTCCTGAGCGGTGGCGAGGATTTTTTCGCAGGGAACCATCACGCCCATGTCGATAACCTCGTAATTATTGCAGGCCAGAACCACGCCAACGATGTTTTTTCCGATGTCGTGCACATCGCCTTTCACCGTGGCCATGAGGATACGGCCCTGCGTGCGGGCGTTGGGATTCGCTGCGCGCTCGGCTTCCATGAGCGGTGTAAGCCAAGCGACGGATTTTTTCATCACGCGCGCGCTTTTCACAACTTGAGGCAGGAACATTTTCCCTGCGCCAAAGAGGTCGCCAACGATTTTCATGCCGTCCATGAGCGGACCTTCGATGACCGAGAGGGGCTTGCCGTATTTTTGCAGCGCTTCCTCGGTGTCGGCATCGATAAAATCCACGATGCCTTTGATGAGCGCGTGCTCAAGGCGCTTCTCAACTGGAAGTTCGCGCCAAGCCGTGTCTTGAACCGGAGCGGAGCCAGGGGCGGCGGATTTCGAGGCTTTGAAATTCTCTGCAAATGTGACGAGCCGCTCGGTGGCATCAGCGCGGCGGTTCAGAAGAACATCCTCGATGAGTTCGAGAAGATCCTTGGGGATGTCTTCGTAGATACCGAGCTGACCGGCATTCACGATGCCCATATCGAGCCCGGCCTTGATGGCATGGTAGAGGAAGGCCGCGTGCATGGCCTCACGGACCGGATTATTGCCACGGAAGGAAAACGAGATGTTGCTGATGCCGCCGCTCACGCGTGCGTAGGGGAGGTTTTCCTTGATCCAGCGCGTGGCATTGATGAATGCGTTGGCGTAGTCGTTGTGCTCCTCGATGCCGGTGGCAACGGTGAGGATGTTCGGGTCGAAAATAATGTCCTCCGGCGGGAAGCCCACCTCATCGACAAGCATGCGGTAGGCGCGTTCGCAAATTTGGATTTTGCGCTCGAAGCTGTCGGCCTGTCCCTGCTCGTCGAAGGCCATGACGATCGTCGCAGCTCCGTAAGCACGGATGAGACGGGCTTGTTCTTTAAATTTTTCAGGCCCTTCCTTGAGGCTGATCGAATTAACAACGCACTTGCCTTGGACGCAGCGGAGGCCTGCCTCGAGCACTTCCCACTTCGAGGAGTCGATCATCACCGGCACGCGGGAAATGTCCGGCTCGCTGGCGACGAGGTTGAGGAACTTCGTCATGGCTGCGGCACCGTCGAGCATGCCTTCGTCCATGTTCACATCGATGATCTGCGCGCCGGCTTCGACTTGCTGGCGAGCTACGGCGAGGGCTTCGTCATAGTTTCCAGCGAGGATGAGTTTCGCAAATTTCGGCGAGCCGGTCACATTGGTGCGCTCGCCGATATTGATAAATGGGATTTCTGGACGAGCGGTAAAGGGCTCCAGTCCGCTCAATCGCAGTGTCGTCGTGCGCGCGGGGATGCGGCGCGGCGGCAATCCGCGAACCACATCGGTGATTGCTTTGATGTGACCTGGCGTGGTTCCACAGCAACCACCGATGATATTCAGCCAGCCTTGTTCGGCCCACTCCAGGAGTTGCGGCGCGAGGCTTTCGGGTGTCTCGGGAAATCCGGTCGGCGAGAGCGGATCGGGGAGTCCGGCATTCGGATATGTGCTGACGAAGAACGGCGAGATATTCGACAATTCCTCGATGTAGGGCCGCATTTCCTTCGGACCGAGCGCGCAGTTGAGGCCGATGGACAAAAGCGGAAAGTGGGCAAGGGAGTTAAGAAATGCCTCCACCGTCTGCCCAGTAAGCGTTCTTCCACTCAGGTCGGTGATCGTGCCGGATGCCATGACCGGCATGCGCGGGTGCTTCTCAAAAAAACGGGCGATTGCAAAAAGCGCGGCCTTGGCGTTCAGCGTGTCGAAAATTGTTTCAACCAGAAGAATGTCCACCCCGCCGGCGACGAGATTTTCGATTTGCTCGGTGTAAGCGGCAGCCACCTCCTCGAAAGTCACCTCGCGTTTTCCCGGATCGTTGACATCCCGCGAAATAGATAGAGTGCGGTTCAGCGGGCCGATCGCTCCCGCAACGAAGACGCGCCGATCTGTGACGGCATCCGCTGCCTCGCGCGCGACCCTCGCCGCAGCCAAGTTCAACTCGGGAACAAGATGCTCGAGCCCGTAGTCGGCCTGGGAAATCGTCGTCGAATTGAATGTATTCGTCTCAATGATATCCGCACCGGCGGCGATGTATTTACCATGAATCTCACGAATGATCTCGGGCTTCGTGAGCACAAGCAGGTCATTGTTGCCCTTGAGATCCTGACCTTTCCAATCAGCAAAGAGCTCGCCGCGGTAATCGGCCTCCTGCAACTTGTATTGCTGGATCATTGTTCCCATCGCGCCGTCCAAAATAAGAATGCGTTGGGCAATGAGGTCGCGAAGAGCTTTTTCAGTGGATGAAATCATGCGTGATGAGAATCGGTTAGTTTACGGAAAGCTGGGGCGAGGCAAACGAAAAAACAACCCGGACAAAGTTCAGTGTGGCATGCCGATTTTGTTGAGCAATAATCCTTGACCGCGCAAAGCTGATCTCAAGACTCGGCGCGTGCGTTCATCCATCACTTTTTCACGCCAGATACCCCTTATGGGCGCCCTGCTGTGTGCGGTTTTTTTTCATCTTCTTTCAGCATCAGCACAAAAGACTGAAATCCTGAATCTGTCCTACGAAAAAAACCCTCCCTACCCCGAGGCGCAGAATCCGCAGCTGCCGCTCGAGGTTTATGATCCCGAATTCGCCGAGATTCTTGGCAAGGAGCCCGCGCTGGTTCATCTCGCGAAGGGTTTTGGTTTCACAGAGGGGCCTGTCTTTCTCTCGGTGAAAAACTCCGATGAGGGCTTTCTCATTTTCACCGACCAGATCAACGACAACATCAACCTCATCCGGTGGCATGGCATGACCCCCTACAACACCATCACGCCCGCCTCCTGGAGCGAGCCCGTGGTTTTTCGGCATCCCTCGAGTATTGGGGATGGCCAAACAGCCGATCTCAACGCAAACCTGCTCACCGCCGAAACAACCGGTCGCCGCGTTTCCATTACGAAACATGACGGCTCGGTGGAAACACTCGTGGGTTCCTACGATGGCAAGCCGCTGAATTCCCCGAACGATCTGGTGGTGAAATCCGACGGCTCCGTGTGGTTCACCGATCCCAGCTACGGCTCGCTGCAATTCCCGCAAGAGGCCGAATTGCCGAACAATGTTTACCGTTACGATCCGAAAACAAAGGACCTCACCGTGGTGACCGGGAAACTGCAAATGCCCAACGGCATCGCGTTTTCGCCGGATGAAAAAATCCTCTACATCATCGACAGCGGAGCAATCCAGGCGCCGCGCACCTACTACTACGACAAGCCGCACACGATCTATGCGTTCGATGTCTCGGCGGATGGCAAGACGCTCTCAAACCAGCGCGAATTCGCAGTCGTCTACCCCGGTTTCCCCGACGGCATGCGGCTCGACGCGAAGGGCAATGTCTACTCCGGCGCGCTAGACGGCATCCATGTCTTCAACCCCAAGGGAAAAATGATCGGCAAAATCAAGCTGCCGAAGCAGACCGCAAATCTCACCTTCGGCGGCCGCGACAACAACATCCTCTTCATTTGCTCGTCCGACTCCGTCTGGGCGATCAAGCTCAACACAACCGGTGCGAAACCCGTGCCACAAATCGAACGCTAAAAATCCATGAACAACGACTACGACATCATCATCATCGGAAGCGGCGCGGGCGGCGGCACATTGGCCCGTCACCTGGCACCCTCCGGAAAACGCATCCTCATCCTCGAGCGCGGCGGCTGGCTCCCGCGCGAGCCGGAGAACTGGTCCGCATCGGAAGTCTTCATCGCAAACCGCTACACATCGAAGGACACCTGGCGCGACAAGCACGGCAAGGCATTCCAACCCGGCGTCCACTACTTCGTCGGCGGTGCGACCAAGCTCTACGGCGCGGCTCTCTACCGCCTGCGCAAAGAGGATTTTGGCGTTCTCAAGCACCAAGACGGCATCTCGCCCGCATGGCCACTGGGCTACGAGGATTTTGAATCCTACTACACCAAAGCCGAGCGCATGTATCATGTCCACGGCGCACGCGGCGAAGATCCCACCGAGCCGCCATGCAGCGAGCCGTATCCCTTCCCCGCCGTCTCCCACGAACCGCGCATCCAACAACTCGCCGACGACCTGAAACGCGCTGGCTACCACCCCTTCCACTCGCCCTGCGGCATCATGCTCAACGAGGCGAACATGCCCTACAGCCAATGCGTGCGCTGCGAGGATTGCGATGGATTTCCCTGCCTCGTCCAAGCGAAGTCGGATGCCGAGGTCCTTGGTGTGCGTCCCGCGCTCGAACACTCGAATGTCACGCTCCTCACAAATTCCCAAGTGCTGAAACTCAACACCAACGCCGCCGGCAACTCGGTGAGCGAGGTCGTGGTCGATCGCGACGGAAAAACCGAGACCTTCCGCGCCAGCATCGTCGTCGTTTCCGCAGGAGCGGCAAACTCCGCGCGGCTCCTCCTCATGTCAGCGAATGACAAGCACCCGAACGGCCTTGCGAACGGCTCCGACCAGGTCGGCCGGAACTACATGTATCACAACAGCCAGGCCGTGCTGGCGATTTCCAAGGAGCCGAATCCGACGAAATACCAGAAGACGCTTGGGTTGAATGATTTTTATTTTGGCATGAAGGACTTCGAGTTTCCGATGGGGAATATCCAGATGGTCGGAAAATCCCAAGGCCCGATGTATAAGGGCGAGAAGCCGATCGAAGCCGGGCTTGCGCCGATGTTCACGCTCGATTTCGTCGCCAGGCACGCCGTCGATTTCTGGCTCTCCACCGAGGATCTCCCCTCGCCGGACAACCGCGTCACAATCGACCGCGAGGGCAACATCACGCTCAGCTACACGCCGAACAATCAGGTAGCCAAAGAACGCCTCTACTCGAAACTCAAGTCCATGCTCAACCACATTGGCATGCACGAGCACCTCATCCCACGAAATCTCTACATGAAAAACGAGATCGACATCGGCGGCGTGGCGCACCAGTCCGGCACCTGCCGCTTCGGCACCGATCCCGCCACCTCCGTTCTCGATACGAATTGCAAGGCCCACGAACTTGACAACCTCTATGTCGTGGACACCTCGTTCTTCCCGAGCATCGGCGCGGTGAATCCCGCACTCACCGCCATGGCGAACGCCCTCCGCGTCGGCGACCACCTCCTTGAGAGGCTGAAGTAAAAGCGTGGTGAAAAAGAGCGCGCTAAAGAGGGGAGCACAGGCGTCCCGCCTGTGTGGGCGTTGATGAATCGGTCCGAATCCGACTCGCCGACTGCAAAGAGCGTCAGTCTCGACACGGCCGGGACGGCCATGCACCCTTCTTTATCAAAACCCTCCCGCGCCGCCGTGGGAGCGGTCTTCGGCGCGGGCGTGGCGCAGGGCATCGCCCTCGTCACATTCCCCGCAGCGGGGGCGATTTTCACAAGCCCGCAGCACTACGGACTGAGCAGCACGCAATACGGCGTGCTCTTCGTGCCGCAGGCCATCATGGCAATCATCAGCTCCCTCCTTGGCCCAGCCCTAGCGCGGAGCCTGGGGGCGAAGAATGTCTTTTTGGCAGGAATGCTGGCGAATCTCCTCTCGATGGGGCTTCTCATCGCGAGCCAGTTCCTCATGGCAGACCAAACCGCCGCCTACGCGATTCTGCTTCTGGCAACGACCTGCATGGGCCTGGCCTTCGGCCTCACCGTTCCTATCATAAACACCTGCGCCGCCGCGTTTTTTCCAAAAACCGCCGACCGCGCCCTCCTCACGCTCAACACCCTCCTCGGCCTCGGCACCGCGCTCGCACCAGCCTTCGTCGCCGTTTTCGTCGGCCTCGGATTCTGGTGGGGATTGCCCGTCCTCGTTGCTGTCCTTTGCGCAGGACTCTTGGTTTTCGCCATGCCGCTCACTATTTCCGCAGGTTCGCCAACTGACGATAAAACCTCCGGCGGACTGCCGCCTGTCTTTCCCGCCTTCGCCGCCGCCGCCCTGCTCTACGGAATTTGCGAAACGATGAACGGCAACTGGGCTTCGATCCTCATGTCCGGAGCGCTCGCAAACACCACCGCCACAGCATCCCTCTCCCTCACGCTCTTCTGGGGCTCCGTCACAGGCGGACGCCTGCTTTTTGCCTCGATCGACCGATGGATGCCCGAACGGCTCGTTTTCAAAATCCTCCCCGCTATCATTTGCGCAGCCTTCCTCCTCGTTCCGCTCATTCCCGCAGGAAACCCGCTCGCCGGCCTCGCTCTCTTCGCCCTGGCAGGCCTGGGTTGCTCTGCAATGCTCCCTCTCATCATCAGCTTTGGCCAAAAAAGCATGCCCACAATCGCCGCCTCGGTCGCCGGCCTGCTCATCGCCTTCTATCAACTCGGCTACGGCCTCGCTGCCTTCGGCGTCGGCCCGCTTGAGAACATGGCATCGCTTTCCCTCAATCACATCTTCGCTGCCACAGCAGTCCCCGCAATCGGCCTCTCGATTCTTGCCGCGTTGCTGAGCAGGAAAGATTGAGCGATTGGGAATGAGGCGGCTTCGCCGCGAGAATGGGACGGCTCGGCGATCCGCCCCTACCATGGGTTTTCGAGGGGCGCTGCCGCGCCGACCGCGCGGTTGGCTCCCCCCGTCGTTCCCCTGGGTAGGGATGGCTCGCCGAACCGTCCCAAGATTCAGGCGCGCAGCGCCGTCTCCGTCGAAAAAAAGCTCCTCATAACACCCTATTCACCCCAATCATTATCGGATGGATGTCGGCCGCAAATCGCTACCCCACGAACTTCCGCTGTGGGTTGATGTTCACGGGGCCGCGTTTTTCATCACCTGTTGCGCCAAGGATCGCGCGCTGAATCCGTTAGCCTGCCCAAAAACTGCAGCCGGACTTTTGGAATCGATCCGTCACCGGATGCAAATCCGCATTTGGTATGTCCATGCCGCCATGATCATGCCCGACCATGTCCACCTTGTTTTGGGATTTCCCCCGGAAACGGATGTGGCCAAGTGCATCAGGGATTGGAAAAGATGGACAGCACGCGCCCACGGGTTCGACTGGCAGAGGGATTTTTTTGAACATCGACTTCGCCATGACGAAAGCCTTCAAGAGAAAATTCAGTATGTCCTCGAAAATCCCGTTCGGGCCGCGCTCGTAGAGGACTGGCGGGATTGGCCTTTTACAATTCTGCCTGGAGAGTAGGGGGAAGATGAAGGCGGCTGCGCCGCAAAATGGGGCGTCTACGGCGATCCGCCCCTACCAATTGTTTTCGATGGGCGCTACCGCGCCGCCCGCGCGTTTGGCAGCGCCGTCGTTCCCCCTGGGTAGGGACGGCTCGCCGAGCGGTCCCATTTTTGCGGCGAAGCCGCCATTGACTTGGTCAGAAGTTGACTAACACTACAGCCGTGACGGTGACTATTTACCAAGCCAAGACCCATCTTTAGCGAATTCTGCAGCGAGTGGAGCAGGGTGAAGAGGTGGTGGTGTGCCGTGGCAAGCAAGCGATCGCCCGGATTGTTCCTACCGACTCCGCCAAACCCAAACGCCCGAAAGTAGGGGGGCCTACTTCGCCGCGATTTGAAATTCCGCCCAATGCCTTTGCGCCGCTTGGGGCCGGGGAACTCAAGGAGTGGGGGCTGGAATGACGCTGCTGCTGGATACTTGTGCCTTCATTTGGTTGACGAGCGCGCCCGAGTTGTTGGGGGCGAGGGCGGCCAAGGCTCTAGATGACCCAGCTAATGATCGGGTCATGAGCTTGGCTTCAGTGCGGGAGATCACGCTCAAGCACCACACGGGCAAGCTGCCATTGCCATCTCAGCCGGAGGTTTGGATCGAGGAGCAGGTGGGATTGCAGGATATCGAGGTTCTGCCGCTCCAAAGAGTGGTGCTTTATCGCTCGGGAAGCCTGCCGCCGATCCACAAAGATCCATTTGACCGGGTGATTGCCGCCGAAGCTTTGCATCGCGATTTGCGACTGCTTTCCCCGGACGAACCCTTTGCAAAGTATGGTTGCGCCGTCCTCTGGTGAGTTTTCGTCATCGGGGCTTCTCAGCAAAGGGTTTTGGAAAATCGGCAAAAAATCGCGAACTCGAGTGGGTTGGATTTTTTATCGTGAGATTGTTCTCCTGCCGCGATTGACTTCCCGCCCCAAATCACTCATCACCAGCCTATGCCTAAAGACAACGAATCCCTCCGCATCGAAGCCCGCGATTCCGGCAAAGAAGACTGGCAACTCTGGGGCCCCTACCTGAGCGACCGCCAATGGGGCACGGTGAGAGAGGATTATTCGGCAGATGGTGACGCTTGGAGCTCGTTTCCGCACGACCACGCCCGCTCACGCACCTACCGCTGGGGCGAGGATGGACTTCTCGGCATTTGCGATAAAAACGGGCTGCTGTGCTTTTCCGCCGCGCTCTGGAACAGGAAGGATCCTATTTTAAAAGAACGCGCGTTCGGGCTTTCCAACCCGCAGGGCAACCACGGCGAGGACATCAAGGACTACTACTACCACCTCGCGAACACGCCGACGCATTCCTTCATGCGCGGCCTCTACAAATACCCGCAGCAGGAATTTCCCTACCAACACCTCGTTGAGGAAAATGGCCGCCGCTCGCGTTTGGAGCCCGAATACGAGTTAGTCGATACCGGTATTTTCAACGAAAGCCGTTATTTCGATGTCTTCTTTGAATACGCCAAGGCAGCGCCTGACGACATGGCGATTCGGTTGCGTATCGTGAATCGCGGCCCCGATGCGGCCCCGCTAACCGTTCTTCCGACACTCTGGTTCCGCAACACATGGACATGGGAGATTGCCCCTGCCTCGAAGCCCGAGATCCGTCTTTTGCCCAATGGCCAAGGACTCAGCGCGCATTCCGCCGAGCTGGGTGATTACAGCCTCCAAGCCGAAGGCCAGCCGGAGTGGATTTTCACCGAAAACGAAACCAACGACCGCCGCCTCTACAACGCCCCGAACCGCACGCCTTATGTGAAGGATGCCTTCCACGATTATGTCGTGAGTGGCGCGACCGGCGCGGTGAACCCCGCCCGCATCGGCACCAAGGCCGCTGCAGTCTACCAACGCACACTCGCTCCTGGCGAAGAGTGGGTGATCCGCCTGCGGCTCGCTCCCAGTTCAAAGGAAAAGTCCTTTGATGCCTCCTTCGACAAACTTTTTGCCGATCGGGAAAAGGAACACCTCGCCCACTTCGAAACCGTGGTTCCCGGAATGCCCGAGGAGTTGTCGCTCGTCATGCGCAGCGCCATCGCCGGCCTGCTCTGGGGTAAGAAATTCTACTCCTACCAGGTGAATCGCTGGCTCAGCGGCGATCCAACCATGCCGAAGCCGCCAGCCGAGCGCTGGAAAGGACGCAATGTTTTCTGGCAGGAACTCTACGCGAACGATGTCATCTCGATGCCCGATTGCTGGGAATATCCCTACTTCTGCGCGTGGGATCTCATGTTCCAATCCGTGGCCTTCGCGGTCACCGATCCCGCCACCGCCAAACGCCAAAACATGCTGCTCCAAGGCGAGCGCTACACCTCCCCCAGCGCGCAGCAGCCCGCCTACGAATGGGAGCTCTCGGATGCCAACCCTCCCATCGGCGGCTGGGCGGCGTGGAGGATTTATTCCATCGAACGCGGAGCGAAGGGCACAGGCGACCGCGCCTTTCTCAAAAAGGCCTTCAACAAACTCCTCCTCAACTACGGCTGGTGGGCGAACCGCGTCGATCAAACGGGAGAGAATGTCTTCGAAGGCGGGTTTCTAGGCCTCGACAACATCGCTGTGTTCGACCGCCGCTACCCCCTTCCCGATGGCTCGCGCATTGCCCAGAGCGACGGGACGGCTTGGATGGCGACCTTCTCGCTCACTATGCTCAACATTGCCATCGAACTCGCCCACGAGGAGCCGGAGTTCGAGGACATAGCCGACAAATTCCTCAACGATTTCATCTACCTCGCCGCAGCCATCAACTCGACAGGCACGGGCAGCCTCGCCTTATGGGACGATGAGGATGGATTTTACTATGATATCCTACGGCGTCCGGACGGCTCCTCAGCCTACCTCAGAACCCGCTCGGTTGCGGGTCTCACCCCTCTCTTCGCGGTGGAAAGCTTCGATCCCGCGACCGTGTTGAAGTTTCCACTCCTGCGCAAACGCTACCAGTGGTTCGAAAAAAACCGGCCGCATCTGATGGCGAAACTTCAGCACATCAAAGAAGATGTTGATGGCCGCAAACTCATATCACTTGTCCCGCCTGAGCACCTCCGGCGGATCTGCGAGCGTTTGTTCGATGAATCGGAATTCCTTTCGCCGCATGGCATCCGTGCCCTCTCAAAAATCTACGAAGAGCATCCCTACACTTTCACCGAAGGGGAAAAAACCGAGACCCTCGCCTATAGCCCCGCCGATAGCCCTGTGGCGATGTTCGGCGGCAACTCGAATTGGCGCGGCCCAGTCTGGATGCCGATGAATTATCTCGTCATTGAGTCACTCCAAAAATTCGGTTTTTACTTCGGCGACACATTCAAAGTGGAATTTCCGACCGGCAGTGGAGTCCAAATGAACCTCTGGGAGGTTTCCTTGGAACTCGAAAAACGCCTCGTCGGCATATTCACCCGGGACAAAGACGGCCGCCGCCCGTTCAATGGCGAAGTCGATCTCTTCCAAAACGACCCCCACTGGCGCGATCTGCTCCTCTTCAACGAATACTTCAACGGCGACAACGGCTCAGGCGTCGGCGCCAGCCATCAAACAGGCTGGACCGCCCTCGTGGCGAAAATGTGCCGCCAGCTCCACACATTCCAAAAAAATATCTGACCTCGGTCGCCGCCTCGTGCATCACAGTTCGACCTGTCTAAAAAAAACTCTGTGTTCTCTGTGACCTCAGTGGTCAATTCCTCGCAGGAAAACCCCGCATCAAGCCCCGTGCGGAGCGGCAGAGCGTTCGCGGTTCAACCACACGCGGGCGACACCCTTCATGCGAGTGAGAATATAATACACCGTCTGGCTGCGCTGGCGCACGAGTTCCGCACCTACGATCTTCGGCACGAAGTCCGCAGGCACCTCCATGATCTCCTCGGGGGTAAGGCCATCCAGCCCCTTGCAAAGAATGGCCGTCATGGCCTTCGTGAGCGTTTGCACCTGCGGGCCAAGCGTGATACGGAAGGCGCAGTTGCGCTGTGGCGTGACTTTTAAAAACACGCCGACCGTGTCGGTGCATTCCTCGTCTTTTCGGATGTCCTCGAGATCGAAGGTTTCCCCGTCGCGCGGCCCTTGTTTCATGGCGGCGGCGGCATACGAGATGAGCGCCTCGCGCTTTTCGGCATCCGGCAAGGACTCGAAGAGCGCGATGATTTGATTGAGCTTACCGGGATACACAGCGTTTCCTAGCCTCTCTCGATCGGAGCCCCAACGCGATTGCCCCACTCGGTCCAAGATCCATCGTAATTGCGGACATTTTTGTAGCCGAGGAGATAGGTGAGAACGAACCAGGTGTGGCTCGAGCGCTCGCCGATTCGGCAGTAGGCTACGACATCTTGTCCGGGCTGGAGTCCTGCCTCGTCCTCGTAAATCTGGCGGAGTTCGTTCACGCCTTTGAAAGTGGAATCATCCTTCACAGCCATCTTCCAAGGAACACTGGCCGCACCGGGAATGTGGCCGCCGCGCAGAACGCCTTCCTGGGGATACTCCGGCATGTGAGTGACCTCACCGCGAAATTCCGCCGGCGACCGCACATCGATGAGCGCCATGCCAGCACGGCTCTGGGCGAGGGCCTGATCGTAAAACGCGCGGATCTCCGCATCGCAGCGGGTTTCCACTGGCGTGTAGTGGCCATGAGCGAAATGCGGCACGGCTCGCGTGAGATGCCGCCCCTCGGCGACCCACTTGTCGCGCCCGCCGTCCATGATTTTCACTTTCGTGTGACCAAATAGCCGGAAAACCCAAAGCGCATAGCAAGCCCACCAGTTCGACTTGTCGCCATAGAAAATGACCGTCGTGTCGTTCGAAATGCCATTGCGTTCGCACAGCGCCGAGAATTGCTGCGGAGTGATGTAGTCGCGGATCGTCTGGTCCTGCAAATCCGAGCGCCAGTCGATATGCACCGAGCCCTGAATGTGGCCGGTGTCATAGAGCAGGATGTCCTCGTTGCTTTCGACAATTCTGACATGGGGATCAGCAAGGTGTGCTTCGACCCACTCGGTGGAGACCAACGCTTCAGGATGCGCGTAGTTTTTATCGCTCATATCCAATCAAACTAAAGATTCGCCGCCGCTGTGCAAGCCAGACGGGAGCCAATCTCGAAAAAGGCAGCGCACGAACGCACGATCCGAACGGGCCATAGCCGTCTTTCGCATTGGCGATTTCAGGTGCGCTATGGTTAAGTCTCGCCTCGATCAAATGGTTTATTTTGTCCTCCACAATGACGCACAGGAAGGCCCATACGCGACAGCCGATGTGAAACGCCTGCTTCGCGAGGGGCGCTACGCACCTGAGAACCTGTGCTGGCGCGAAGGCTGGGAGGAATGGCGTCCGCTCTCGTCCGTGATCGGCCTGGTGGCAAAATCCACCGACTTCGGCGATGAAGCCCAACCCGCCGAGAACCAGCCCTCCTCTCAAGAAGCCGAAATTCCCGCGCCGCCGGTGCCCTGGCAGCAAGAGCGGACAGGTCGAGTCGAGAAACGAGTCGTGCTTCTAGTAGTCCTTGTTTTGTTGCTCGGAGCAGTCTCTATCGTTCTCGGTCTCCTCTTGGTCGATTCACAATCCCACATCCAGCAGCAGGCGGAACCAGCCGTGTCACGCGCCGAACTCGAACGCGGCTTACTCGAGGCAAGCGTCACCCTGCGAGGCCCACAAGCAGCGGATGAAATCCGGACATGGGTGACCTACGAAGACGCCACGACAAATCGCCCTGTTGCGGTCTCCCGCGCGAATATCCTCATCTATCCCGAATCCATGGTCGCCGATGTCTTAAGCACTCCGGCCGTCGGCGGCGCCTCCGAAATGATGTTGCGCCTCCAATCCTCGCTGCCGCCACCCTGGCGCGAAACCATCACCGACTCGAACGGCGTCGCTACTGTGAGCGGCATCCAACCCGGCAAATACATCATCATCGTCTTCGCCCAAAAAACTGGCCAAGGCGAACCCGAGAACTACTTCTGGGTCGCCAGCCGCGAACTCGACGAGCATCCTTCCCAGTCGCTCGTCTTTTCCGAAAAAAACGCCACCACACCCAAAAGCGTCGATTTCATCATCATAAAATAGCCGACCCTCACCGCGCTTTGCTGTCGAATGCATCCCGCAAGGCGTCGCCGAGGAAATTCAATGCCAGCAGAGTGAGAGCCATTGCCGTAGCCGGAAAAACGAGGAGCCACCAGAAGCTGCGAACGGGATTGATCGCGCCAGCGCCGTCAGCCAGCAGCGAACCCCAACTCGCCTGCGGTGCCTGGATGCCAAGCCCGAGAAAACTCAGGAATGACTCGTCGATAATCACGGCCGGAATCGTGAGGGTGAGGTAAACAAGGATAATACCGGCCAAGTTTGGCAGTAGGTGACGGGTCAGAATTTTGAAATGCGACTGCCCGAGTGCTCGGGCTGCTGTGACGAATTGGCGTTCCTTGAGCGAGAGCACTTGGCCGCGAACGATGCGGGCCATGGTGAGCCACTCGATGAAACCCAGCGTGAGGATCAAAATCGCAATGCGGGATGACTCCACAAGCCACGCAAGGCCCTCGCGGTTCGCCCACTCTTGAAGCCCGGCATTGAATGCATTGATCGCGATCAAAATGAAAATGAGCCGTGGCACCGAGTAGAGGATATCCACGAAGCGCATCATGAGCGCATCGATCCGCCCACCGGCGTAACCCGCAACCAATCCCCAGGCGGTGCCAATGAAAAGACTCACCACTGCGCCGCACAGGCCGACCAGAAGCGAGATACGGCCACCAGTAAGAACACGGTAGAGCAAGTCGCGACCATTGAGATCCGTGCCGAAGGGATGATCCCACGAAGGCGGCGCGTATTGGTTTGGACCGGGCTCGCCAAGAGCGGATGGCAGAAAAAACGGCCCCACGACGCAGCCGAGAACCATGAATGCCAGAAACACCGCCGACAGCACAGCGGCGGGATTTTTTTGGACTCGCTGAAAGACGCGCGGATCAAGCATGAGATTTGATTCGCGGGTCAAGAAACCCGTAGGCCAGATCGACGAGGAGGTTGAAAAAAACCAGCATCGCGCAATAAACGATCACCATTCCGCCGAGGAGGAATCCATCGCGGTTCATGATCGAATGAACAAAAAATCCGCCAGCACCGGGAATATTGAAGACAGTTTCGACGACGATGGATCCCGTGAGCAAATGCGCAGCGAGTGGCCCGAGGTAGGAAACTACAGGCAATATGGCGATGCGCAGCGCGTGCCGATAAACGACGGCCGATTCTTTCAGACCCTTCGCCCGCGCCGTCCGCACAAAATCCATCTGGAGCGTCTCGACCATGCTCCCGCGCATGAGACGCGCAATGACCGCCGCAGCCGGAGCCGCCAGCGTGAGCGCGGGAAGAATCAAATGCGACAAGCCGCCCCATCCCCCTGCTGGCAGCCAGCCGAGCGTGAGAGCGAAAACAAGAATCAACAACGGGCCGATGATGTAAGACGGCAACGAAATCGCCGCCAGCGCAAGAAACATCGCCCCGAAGTCCCGCCAAGTCTGGCGATGCATCGCCGCCAGCGTCCCAAGCCAAACACCCGCGAAGGTTGCGAGCAAAAAGGCCGCCCCTCCAAGCGCCAGCGTCACCGGCAATGTCTGCGCCAGGATTTCATTCACCGATCGGTTGCGATACTTCGTGGAAAGCCGCAAATCGCCTTGCATCAGATCGCCGATGTAGCCGGAGTATTGCTGCCACAGCGTCCCATCGAGTTTGTATTTCGCCAAAAGCTGCTTCTCAATCGCCTCCGGAATCTTCCTCTCCCCGTCAAACGGCCCGCCCGGCGAAGCTCGGATCAACAGGAAAGTGATCGACACAACACAGAACAAAACCACAAACAGCGAAACAAGGCGTTTAAAGAGGACGGCAAGCATGGTGCGCAGGCTCAAAAAAGATTCTTGAGCCGGATACCAAAGTCCTACCGCAACGAACCGCAAAACACCACCACCCACTGCACAGCCCCGAAAGCGGCGAACCAAAAATTTGGACGATCGTCCAAATTTTTGGTTTAGCGAAAAAACGCGCTTTGAAATTTCCGTATCTCTGTTCGGCACTTCAATCGTTCAAAAAGAAGTCTGTTCGCCGCCCTGATATATACAGGGGCCTCGCCGCAGATTTTTGAAGAGGGGAACAGGCGTCCCGCCTGTGTGCAAAGGGGTGCTCCTCGGTTCCAATGATCCTGGTGCGAGTAGGCCGACCAGTCTCCACACGGCCGAGACGGCCATGCCCCCTTCTTTTGCCGAGCAAAGTCCAATTACAAAGTGACAACAATATCACCGCCAGCGGAACCTCGCCGTAGCGCTGAGTAGAGCGACCAAAAATTTGGACGATCGTCCAAATTTTTGGTTCGGCGACAATGCGCGGGCTCTGGTTTTTCACGCCGATGTGATCCGATCTGTGCGATGGAAATTGGTTTGAGCAGTATCCCGGAACCTCCTAGTCTGCCTGAGTGCCCTTCTCTCGTCCTTTGCGACGGTGTAGGGTCCGGTTTTTTCAGGCGATACTTCAAACGCGCAAAGCCTGCCTAACGGCGGCGATGATGCGGTCTTGGTCTTCTTCGGTCAGGTAGGGATTGAGCGGAAGGCTCAGGACTTCGCGGGAGGCGGATTCGGCTTCGGGGAAGTCTCCGTATTTGTAGCCTAGCGGAGCGAAGACCGGTTGCTCGTGGAGGCACTTCGGGTAGTAAACGGCGGTGGGGATTCCGAGCGTTTTGAGTTTCTCGGCGAGAGCATCGCGGTCTGGCACGCGGATCGTGTATTGGGCGTAAACATGGGTGTTTCCATCGCGGATGGCTGGCGTCGCGCAAACATCGCGGAGCTTTTCGGAGTAGCGGGCACCAATGCGGTTGCGGGCCTCGACTTCAGTCTCAAACCCAGGCCACTTGGCGAGCATGATGGCTGCCTGCAGCGTGTCGAAACGGCCGTTCATTCCAACGAGGTCGTGGTAGTGGCGGCGGATGCCACCGTGCGTGCGGATGGCTTTCATTTTTACAGCAAGGTCGTCGTCATTTGTAAACAGCGCACCGCCCTCGCCGTAGCATCCGAGAGGCTTGGCGGGGTAGAAGCTCGTGCTGGCGATCTCCGTGACATTGCAGCTTTTCACTCCGTGCCGCGTAGCTCCGAAACTCTGCGCGGCATCTTCGATGACGGTGAGCCCGTGTTTTTTCGCGATGGCATTGATGGCATCGTAGTCCGGCATCTGGCCAAAGAGGCTCACAGGCAGAAGCGCTTTCGTGGCGGGTGTGATGGCCGCCTCAATTTGCTCGACAGCGATATTGAAATCCAAGGGATCGATATCCACGAACACAGGCTTTGCGCCGACCTGCGCAATCACCTCCGCCGTGCTGATCCAGGTGAAGGGAACTGTGATGACTTCATCGCCGGGCCCGATCTCCAGCGCGCGCAGGGCTATTTCCAGACTATCCGTGCCGCTGGCCACCGTGATGGCATGACGACAGCCCACATAATCGGCGAGTGTGTTTTCCAGCGCCTCGACCTCGGGTCCCATAATGAAGCGCCCGTGCTCCAAAACGCGCTCGATGGCTTCGTGGATGGCGGGCTTGAATTTGAGATACTGGGTCTTGAGATCGATGAAATCCATGGCTCCGTTTACCACCAATCACGCGGGGAGCAAATACACCAATGATGATGCATCGTGTGTTCAACACCGGGCGAGGAGAATTCCCGTATAGGCGGCGTCTGCTATCGAGCAGGCATAGATGCGGAGCGGTATCCCGCCGCGATGATCGCGTCCGGATTGTAGTCCACCTACTCCAGCGGTTGCAAAACTCCATTCCAAGGGAATCCCCCGTCGCGCTTGTTCGTAAATCCGAGGGTCGTTGTATCTCCGACAAAACCGCTTCGGCCCAATTCCTCAATCGCGTTTGTTTGACCGAAGTGTCTTGAAAGGTTAGGTTTCTGATATGTCCTCTCAACAGCTTACCATCGAAGCCATGGCGCTGCCGATTTCCGAACGAGTGTCTCTTGCCCAAGCCCTCTGGCAGAGCATCGATGCGGGTCTGGAGGCATCAAAGGATCGTGAGGCTTTGGCGGAGGCTATTCGGCGTGACGAGGAGCTTTCATCCGGTGTGGTGCAGGGTCGCACCCACGAAGAGGTGATGCGGGCTGCGCGATGTGCTGTCGGATGCGCCTGATTTATCACCCCGGTGCCGAAGCGGAACTGATCGAGTCCGCTCGGTTTTACGAGCAGCAGGTTCCCTCGCTTGGTGGACAGTTTCTCGATGCGGCGGAGCTCTCCGTGGGTGCGATTTTGGATGCTCCGGAACATTGGAGCATCATTGAGGCTGGGGTGCGGCGATATCTGATGCCGCGTTTCCCATTTGCGGTATACTACCGCATCTGGCCGGATCACCTTCGCATTCTGGCTTTCAAGCATCACAGCCGTGATCCGGACTACTGGCGTCACCGGCTTTCGGAGTAGGTCGCGGCAGGGAGAACTTTTCTTGGGAGCCGATGGATGAAAGTTTCATTATCGGCGTGATGAAAAAACTGTGTAAAAAACAAGCTTCAAAGTCATGAAATCTGTTGCCAGTAAAACCTGCGTTAAGGGGCAAAAACGGGCAGTTTCTGGCAATTTCGGACGATTCGAGAAACATCAGCGATTCATCGCGTAATCTTCTTGATTAAGAAGATGGTGGGCAGAACTGGATTCGAACCAGTGAAGGCGTAAGCCAGCGGATTTACAGTCCGCCCCGTTTGGCCACTTCGGTATCTACCCTTTTTTTTCCTGCGGTTGGCCTACCTTGTGGGCGAGGCCTGATCGCGAGGGGTGAGGAGAATGGATTTAATTGTGATTTTGGGCAAGGGAAAATCGTTGCTGTTTGTTGGGGCCTTGCTGATTTCTTCGAGAGTGTCGAGGCCTTCGAGGACGGTGCCGAAGACGGTGTATTGGCCGTTGAGCTTGGGGAGAGGCTGGAGGCAGACGAAGAATTGGCTGCCGTTGGAATTTTTTGCGGGGTTGATTTTGTCAGGGAGGCGGGCCATGGCGACGGCGCCTTTGTCGTGTTTGAGGCGGATTTCGGCGGGGAGTGTGTAGCCGGGTCCGCCTGTGCCGGTGGTGTCGGTTTGCCCTCGGCGACTGGCGGGGTCGCCGGTTTGGATGAATGAGCCTGGGAAGACGCGGAAGAAGCGTTGGCCGTTGTAGAATTTTTTTGCGATGAGCTTTTTGAAATTCTCGACGGTGTAGGGCGCGGAGTCGTCGTAGAGGCCGATGGTCACTTGGCGCGGTTGCTTTTCTTTGGGGAATTGGATTTGCAGGACGGCAACATCCGGGCCGAGTGTGGCGGCGCGGGAGGTGGTGGCGCAAAGGAGCGCGGCGAGCGTGAGGGCGATGAAGGATTTCATAGGATCGGGAATGCGCGGCGTTCGACTTCGCCGAGCGGGCGGCCTTGCTCATCGCTGACGCCAAAGCGCTCGAGGTCTTCGAACTGGAGGTTGAGATAACCGAGGGCGGCAGTTTGTGCGATGTCAAAATGCGGGGCGGCGCTGGTGAGTTGGCCGACCGTGGTGTCGGACTGGCCGATGGGATGCAGGCGAACGGGCAGGGGGAGGTCGGCGGATAGAGTTCCGAGAAAGCCGTGGAGGCGCTTGTTCACCCGGCCCACGCTTTTGAGGCGGGAAACGGTTTCCTGGCCTACATAGCATCCTTTGTCAAAATCGACGGCGGTCTCTTCGAGGCGGGCTTCCTGTGGCAAGGTGTCTTCGGTGATTTCGAGCCCCCATGCAGGTTGGCCGTGGACGATGCGGAGGAGGGCGAGCTGCGCGGGCGTGGCAGCGGTGAGGTCGGAGGGTTTTTCGGCGGCGTCGAAACCGGGCAGGCCCGTGCGGTTTATGCGGAGGGCTCCGGCGGGTGGCTCGATGCCGAAGATGTGGTGGAGCGGCGACGGCGCGGATGCGGGCTCGAGGCGGGCATCATCCGCTATGAGATAGCGCTCGAGGCGGGCGTGGACAGCTTCGGCGAGGGATTCGTCGCACTCGATGAGGAGATTGTCTCCATCGCGCCAGATTTGCACGAGGGCGCAGAGTTTTCCTTTGGCGGTGAGAAGGCAGGCGGGGCGTGCGATGAGAGGCTTGAGGCGCGTGATGTCGATGCTCACTTGCCCATTCAGGTAGCGCGTGGCATCAGGGCCGCTGAGCTGGAAGCGGGCGCGGCCATGGACTTCGAAAAAACCTGACGCGGGCGAGGGGGTCATTTTTTCCGGCGGAGGAGTCCCCAGAGGTTTTTGAGTCCGGCGGGTTCGTGGGTGGCTTCCTCTGCTTGAACGGAGGTGCTTGGCGACGGCGTTTCAGGTAGCGTGTGGCCCTGGCCGGGAAAGTCATAGAAGCGGGAAATGACGGAGAAATCTTCGTCGCCCCAGCCGCGTTGGAGGCCCGCCATAGCGATGCCTGCGAAGGCGCCGGCTGCGGGAAGCTCGATGTCTTTTTCCTCGGCCATCGCGAGGCCAATCTGGACATCCTTGAACATGTTTTTCAGGGAGAAGCGGGGGTCGAAATCGGCTCCCAGCATGCAGGGGAGCTTGAGATCGATCACGCCGGAGCGGGCGGCGTTGTTTTCCAGGGCGAGGGGGAGTTTGTGGAGTTCCACGCCATATCGATCAAGCAGGGCCAGGGCTTCGGTGAGGGAGGCGACGGCATTTGCGGAGATGAGGTTGGTGGCGACTTTGACGACCGAGGCTTGGCCTACGGCGCCGATTTCCAGAATTTGTTTCGAGGAGGCTTCGAGCTGCGGACGCACACGCTCAAGGGCCTGCGGGTTGCCGCCGATGTAGTATACAAGCTGACCTGCGGCGGCGGCGTCCCTGCTGCCGGTGAAGGGGGCATCGAGAAAGGTGGCGTGTTTTTCCGCAACGATCTCGGCGGCGGTGAGGGTGTCGGCGGGTGAGACCGTGGCGTGGTTCAGAATGACATGCTCGGCGGTCAGGGCTGGAAGCATGGCGCGAAGCACGGAGTGCAGGGCCTCGCCATTCGAGACGAAGATCTGGATGTGGCGTGCCGCCTCGGCGATCTCAGCGGGGGAGCTCAGGAAGTTCGGCTCCGGCCGCAC
>JBILMW010000112.1:0-8489 GCA_044375335.1 Terrimicrobiaceae bacterium
CCTGCCACCTCGAAGAGTTTGCCTTCCTTGGCCCATGTGCGTCCACCGACGGGTTCGGTGATATGCGCGAGGCTGGCACGGAAAGCCTCTGCCGAGGGCGGCGTGAGTTGAGGGCGGAGTTTTTCCCAGACAGATTCAGGAACGACGCCTGCCAGCGGCGCCCAGATGCGCAGCGAGAGGAGTTGGTCCATCGGCGTGCCGGGTTCCCAGGTGACATCCCCTGCATAAGCCAGCTCGCTCGGAATTGGCGCGAGTCCCTCGGGCGCAACCTTGCGGGATGGCTCCGGACGGGAGGCGGCCCAGCGCATGTCGATCTCGTATTCCGCATGGTCGCCTTCGGTGACACTGTAGGGCCCGTAGAGTCCGTGGAGCAGGCGTCGGTGCGGTGGTTGCGATTGCAGCGGCGAGAAGGAGGGAATGGCAGGCAGCGGCGAGAGATGGGTCGCAGTGCCGTCCGTCGTAAAGAACTGCTGCCTCGTTGCCACTTTGTCAGGCGACACCTCGTAGGACTCGTGGCAGCGGATGGGTGGTTTCTCCGCAAGGCGAAGCCATGCGGCGATCGCCTCCGGATCGGAAGGGACATCCTCTATTTTCAACAAAGGCACGAAGAGCAGGTTCGCACGCTCTTGCTCAAATTGGATGTCGAGAAAGTTGTGGGAAACCCAGCGTAATTCAGTCATGGGCGACGAGGAGACGAGCAGGGTGGGGACACCCCAGTTCTCGACCAAGACCAGACGCCCCATGTCGCGATTGGTCCAGGAGGCATGGGCTTGGACTCCTGTTTCGAGGGAGCGCAGGCTCGGAGCGCCGTTGTTCAAGGCAAAGCGGAAATGGAATTCCCGTCCATGCGGGATGAAGAGCGGGCCGGGTAGCGTGGAGGCAAGATACGCGTCGAACCCGCCATCCTCCCAACAGTAGGCGTAGGCTCGGCCGGTCCATCCGCTGCTAAGGTGCCGGCGGCTGTGGGAGAGCGGAAGCACAGGGCCGCCCAGGTGAACGATACGCTGGCCGTGCACGGTTTCAAAATCCACATCCCGAGCCACACAGGTGGCGAGTTGGATGGCATTCGCGGTGTCTGCCCAAGGTCGGTAGGCTCCGACACGGCCGATGGATGTATTTTCGTTCAGTCCAGGTTTCATATGTATGTTTTTCATTTTAAAAAAAGCCCGCCGCTGCGTGCACGGTCGATTGCGGCGTTCCGAGGTTATTTCCGATAAAAGCTCACATTGCCATTGAAGGCATCCAGCTTGATGGTGATGAAGTTGTTCGGAAGCGTTGTATTTGCAGCATCACGCTCCCGCACGATTGTGACATACCAGTTTGTGGAAACCAGGTCGGTGCTGCCATCGGGACGAAATCTGAAGCTGTTGTAGGCAGGGGATGCATTAGGCGAGGGGCCATTTGGGCCGATCAGCGTGGAATAGTTCGCCGCTGTCGACAGGACCGTGCCAGTCGGCAAAAAATTGGTTCGTGTCATTTGATTTGTTGTGCCGCTATCTGTGAGTTGGTAGTAGGCGAACGCACAGTAATTTGATGTGCCGCCATCCTTCGGCAGGGTGTTGAAAATACGGAACTCCACCGGGGAGTTTTTGGCAAGTGCCAGTTGACGCGCGAGACGAAGACCGTCGGAAAGCGATTGCGCGGCCGAAGTCATCCTATTGCCCTCGGCGATCGCATTCCACGCCGGCACCGACAAGGTGGCCAAAATCCCGATGATCGCCACCACGACCAGGAGTTCGATGAGGCTGAAGGCGTTTCGTTTCATGTCTCTTGTGTGTCGGAAGGTCTTTCTAATTCGCACTCCACTTGGCCCCTCGAATGCCTACCACACTACGGTAAATGCGGTAATTCAACTTTTTATCAACGAGGTTTTTCTCCAATTTATCGAGATCGGCATCCACATCTGCAATAGACGATATGGATTTAAACAAGTCTTTCTGTCCCAAATCCGGTGGATTTGTGCCAGACTCGGCAGCCAATCGCTGGGCGGAGGTTTCATCGATCGCGACCATGATCACCTCCACCAGCGGAGGCAGTTGGTGCAGTGTGGTGCCGCTCATGGTGGTTCCAGTTGCGCTTGTCGCCGAATAGGATTTGGCCGCGCGTGAATCGTAATTGTAGTCGGTTTTCACCAAAGAAGACCCAGTGGGATCCTCTGTGGGGGAAAGCCGGGGAATGATCGCCAGTGCGATCACATTTTCCGCAAGCACATTCGTCGGCCTGGCGGCCGCATTCACTGTGGTGCTGCCGAATCCCAGCGGGTCTTGGAACCAAGCCGTGCCATTGCTGGAGCTGTAAATTTGCAGATTCTCGGTGGCCTGCTGCATTTGCAGGAGGCGATACCGGTAGCGCTTGGGGATGGATGTCTCCGTCGCAAGAAAGCTTGGCCGGAGTGCTTCGTCATCGCCAAACTCCAAAAAAAAACCGATGCCATTCAGGGTATTGTTCAGCTGTTTCAGTGTGGAGTTGGAAGTAATGCCTCCGGGGATTTGAAAAAAGATGCCGTGCGTCGGTCGCGTCAGCCCGCCGTTGGATGCTCCGAACAAGCTGTCTGTGGGGCCGCTGCGGAAGTGGAGTTCCGATTGGCGACCATATTTCGCTGGTGTTCCATTGTAGGTGGGATTATTCGCTGCTTTGCCTGTGCTATCGTAGTAGTCCCAGTAAATATTCAGCGTGGCTTGCGCGATCGTGCGAGTGAGGGCTTCAAAACCAGCCCGCGCGCCCTGGTAGCTCTCCACTTGATCCCGCGTGCGTTTTGTCACTGATGACACATTGCCCACCATCGTGAGAATCAAAACTCCCACCACGCTTAACACAGCCATGGAGACCATCAATTCCACAAGCGTGAACGCCCTGCTTGGAAGCATCTGTGGATGTATTCCGTGGGAGCGCCTAATTTCCATTGTTGGAAATAAAAAGGGTGTGGGTTGTGGCCTCGCTGTTCGTATTAGCCGAGCGGCGAATCGCGACTGTCACCGAAGTCGCTCCCGAGAGAGCGGTTGAAGTGGATGAGCTGGGGACATTCACCGTTCCGGTGCTTAAGACTGCTTCATAAATGGCATCCGCGCTTGTGGAGTTGACGAGCAAGCCATTGATATCAAAATAGTATTTTTTACCAGCTAAGTTGCCGAGCAGGGAATAATCCGTCTGCTGGGCAATATTGCCCATGGCTTTCAGGACCTCGGCCCGGAGGGCGTCCCCTCGCGCATCCCGCACGGTTTTCAACCCCACGGGCATCAAGCCCAGGAGGGCTACCAGGCAAAATGCGGCGATGCCCAAGGCCATCACGACCTCCACGAGGCTGAAAGCAGCATGCCGCCTGTTATGAGCTATGCGCTGCTTCAAGGGGAAAATTGCTTCGTGTTGACCACCCGGAATTTGTAGGGCCCGAGCGTCGAGTTTGCGTCAGTAATGCTAAAGTTTGCGGCATTGGGATCCAGAAACCGCTCGATCATAAACGATCCGCGATACTCGGAGGTCACCGTGTCCTTCGTCTGGTCAAATGTCTGAGGATCCGACCCGGGGCGCTTCTTCAGGCTTTGGACTCGCAGGTGGACGGTGTAGGTGTTCGATTTCACCGTCACGCGCGGATAGATGGTGGTGTAGGGGCGCTCCCGAAGGTTATCGGCGGTGCCTGCCCCGCCAAGCTTGGTGTCGTTCCAGAAGCTATTGACATAGTTGGTGACTTGGATGTCGGTGGAATTTGCGGGCAGTGTCGTTGTGTATGGATTCTTGGAAGCCGGCACAAGCTTGTCGGCCTTCACATCTTCCGGCTTTGGCACCAGGGGCATCTCGCAGATCTGCGAGGCGGTGAGGAAGGGGGCATTGTCCGTGAAGCGCTTCTCAAAGAGCGTCATCGTCGCGTCGCGGTCGATATTGTAGCGGTAGTTGAAGATATTACTGCCATCCCAATACCCGGTGCCGGTTTTCCCGTCCGCATTGAGTGTGAATAAATAGGCGTTGCTGGTGGGCACGGCGGTGATCTTTTCCGGATAGAGCACGCCGCGCAGGGCGGTCGAGCGCTTGATGTAGCTGAAGGGGGCGATCTGCCAGTTCAAGTTCACCTTGCCAGCCGTCGAGAAGGGTTCGCTGATGGCGTATGGCTCCACCACCGGCATCTGGAAGAGATCCAGGATGAGGTGGTCTGGTGGATTGGCAGAACCTGGGTGGGCGGGCGAGGCGCCGAAGTTGGGCCGGAAGAGCAAGGTCTGCCACGGGAGACCCCGCATGACTCCTACGGGGAGTGAGCCGAACATCCCAGCCGAGGGCATCATGCGGTTCGGGGTGAATGAATTGTCTGTCGACACGATCATCGCAGGGGATTGGAAGTAAGGGAGAGCGATGTTATAATTACTACGGAAGGAGTATGCCGCGTCGGTGGGTTTGTTAATGAAGGCACCTGCTTCCATGAAGCCCCTCAGGTCGCTGTCTCGCCGGGCAACTCCCGCATCCCAGTCGCCCGGGCCGCTAAAGCTCCCGTTGATCCATCTTGCGTCAGTCATGGTGCTGGGAAGTCCGTAGAGTTCGGAAGAGCCGTTTGAGGAGAGGGCGCTGACACCTGCGACCAGATTACCATTCGTGGCAGCCGGATGGCCGCGTAGGCTGTGGGCCTGATTTCGTGTATCATTATCATATTCCTCGCATTTCTGGAAATAGCTGGCGGGGACATTCTGGAGTCCGGCGACCAAGCGTGCATCGCCATAGGGTGCCGCCGAAGTGTTCAGCTCGATGCCGCGGACCGTATCGAGATTGTTGGGCATCAGACACGTCGCGAGGTTTCTAACCATTTGCGTAGGGAATTCGTTTTTGCACATAAATCGAATGGGGCCTCCTTCACCACCGCTAGCCAGCCCTGTTCGAGCATACCAAAATGGATTGTTATCTGCCAGTGAGGCTGTGGTTGTGGTCCAGTTTCCGGATGTTGCGTTCCCAACGGCTTTCTGATCGCCCCAATTGCCCCCTATAGCGGTCACTATAGTCGCATTGCCAGAACCAGTTGTTGATATTCTCTTGCCGTCAATACAGTAAGTCACACCCCACGCGTCTCCTTCTCCACCCACCGGGGCCCAAAGAGGCATGGGGGCTTTGAAATCCGGAAAGTTCATTCTTACATTCTGAACCACCTGGTTGTCCACCAGAATGTCGATATCCAAGGTGCCTCCGGTGAAATTGAGGGGGGGACCGATAGATGCCGAAGTGTCGGTATTAACCGTGATGTCGCTCTGGCTGAAAAAAGGATAGGATGACATATTATCTCCGGTCGGCGTGATCTGTTGTTTCACCCCAGCGACATAAGATCTTAAACTGCTATTTACTCCACCGGGACCACCAGAGAAAAGAGGGCCCCAGGTGGGGAGACCTGAAGCTTCCACATTTCGATGGGGTATTCCCATGATGCGGTTGATGGAGCCATCGATCATATTCGCGTTGGCCCCATTGACTCGGAATGAGGACAACCCACTATTAACGCGGATGTCGTAGGTATGGGTCATACTCAGCGGCCCCGCAGAGGGTGTGGCAACCGAAAAAATCAGGATACCCCGGATCTTTCCGGCGGGTTCCGTAATAATTGTCTCTGTTCCGTTTATCATAGTCTTTGGTATCCAACTGGTGAGAGTAGTAGCGTCGCGGTAGTTGTTATTATTCCAGGGTGAACCGCCCGTGCTGTTAGCGCCCAGGAGTTTGATAGGATTCGCTGCATAATAAGCTGGAGTTTTTGGGGTTACCGGATCGGTGGCGAAGAATCCGAGGGTCGCACCCACGATCGTCGGGAATCGGCCGAATCCTCTGGTGGATCCGATCACCGCAGGGACGACCTGCCCCATGTAGGCGGAGGGCATATAGTAAGACAAACCCTGCCCTAACGACTGGATTAACGAGTCGCTTGGCAATGGTAGCCTTGGCGAGTATTGGAAGCTTGCACCATACTGATCCGAACCGGGAACCAACTTGTTAGCCTCATGGAGTATAAAGGGACGTCCGGTAAACTGCTTTGCATTGGCAGAGCTGCAGTCGAAGAGATTCACGCAGCGGATGTAGTCGTAGATCTCCGTGAGGATCTGGTCGCTGTCGGCCCCGAATTTGGAGGCGAGGCTGGCCCCGAAACCGGGGTAGGGTTTAGACATCAATCCCTTCAGGTAGTTGTATATGGTGGAGTTTTTTGCGGTGAAATCCAGGGTAGCGCTCTGCGAGCCGATATTGGAGGCTCCCGTGAAAGGCTGATTCGCCACCATTCCAATTTTTGAGGGATCGAATGCCGATCGCTGGAAGATATACTCTGTCCCATTGACTGTGGAGCAGAAGGCGATTGTCTTATCAAAAACGGTGCGGTTGGCCACTGTCGAGTCCACTGGCCAGGCGGCCACCCGGGGGGTGTTGAATGCGGTGACTTCCGGGGCGCGACTGTTTGCCGTGAGGAAGAATCTGGCCAAGCTGAGGTTGGCGGGGGTCATAGTCATCTCAGGAGCGACTGTGCCGTTATTGGTCGCCGTTTGAGTTCTGTTTCCAGAGTGTTTGTAGAAGAGTTCGTCCACCGTGGCGTAGAGGCGATCCTTGTCGAGGGTCACGTTGCCTCCAGCTGATGTTACCGGAAATTTGGTTCCCAATTCGGACCCGCCCCAATTTGCCCGCGGAGTGAGTTCGAGGATTTTTTTAACGCGTTCTGTGTTGTTTGTTGTTGAAAAAAAGGTGTTATTGTTGAAAACAACATCCAGTGAAGTCATCGCCGGGTGGCCGGGATATCTCTGAAATTCCCTAACTCCGGGGGGGGAAGTGGCCAAGCCTGTTTTCGATACAACGGGGAGAGAGCCTGCCGTTCCCAGATTAGAAAACCAGCCCATTTCGAATTGGCTGCCTACGCCGATCGGTTGATCCCAATACATGCCGGAGCTGGCCGTATTGATATTCAGCTTGCAGGTCTCGTCATCCGTCCAGAAGGCGACGCGCCCTACGATGGGATTTGTTGCCGAGGCAGAGGTGACTTTGCCTGAGCTATCCATGGCCTGCAGTGTGCCATCTTCCAGCACATAGAGCCAGCGAACCGGCATGGGAATCTGCGCGGGGTCGCCTGCGATGGTGTTTTTAGCGACAGTCGTGGAATTGGCGGAAAACCCCTCCACGACATCGAGGGCAGCTGGATCGAGGATGGGATAAATCCATGTGCTGCCAACTCTGACGGGCGAATTCAAGTCGGTATACATGTTGTTATCCAAAGCCCCCCCGCCCGTGGGAACATCTGCAAGCGAGGCGGGATTGAAGCTCGATCCGGGGACGACCATTTCTTCAGCGGAATAAAGCTTGTAGACCTTATCGGGTTGTTGAGATCCGGTGAAGGTCCGGATGGCGCCTGGCTGGGAAATCCAAGCGATGCCATTCTGCGTGCTCGCGTCTCGAATCTGTGCGGTGACAAGGCTGAGCACATTCTCGCTCAGCACGCGGGCCTCGGTTTGGTTAAGCTGGGAGCTGGATGCCACGCGCTCCACACCCACACTGGACATGAATGCCAAAATCAGCACGCTCAGGAGAACGACTGCGCTCAGGACCAAAACCAAGGCCATGCCGCTCTTGTTGGAAGCATGGCGTAATCGGTGGGATTGGTTGCAGTGCGGCATGAGGGGCTTCATGTCATTTTAGAATAAAAGGAAAGTCGAAAAAGACAAGTCAAAATTGATTCGATACTATTACACCTCCTTGGACCTCCTACAGTGTGGTGGGCTTTGATTTAAAAAGCTTATCCATAACGATGGAGTTGAAAAAAAAGCCCCGATCGGGCGGACGCGATCCCCGAGACCACTCGGCTGCCGCAGGTAGCTTCTGTAAGAAAAGCCCAAGAGCTATCGGCTCTTGGTATGAGCGGGTATATCAAGGCACTCGGAGGCGGTGAGCGCGCAGCTTGACCCTCATCCGCCGCCAGGAGGTTTATAGCTCTACTGCATGGTTGCGGTTAAATCTTCTCCCAGATTTCCTCGATGGATTGCTTGGCGGCGATGGTGTCTTTCCAGGGATCTGGAAAAGAGGGGATCCAATAACCGGATGTCATGGAGCCGAGTTCCGGGCAAGCCCAGAGCGTGTCGCTTGAGGATTTTCCTTCACTCCAGCAGGTGAGGGCGTCCTTGACGAATTCGAACCAGGATGCCGCCCATCCGGAGATTTTTCCGTGGCTGTCAGTGACGGGGATTTCGCAGTGGTGGCCGTTGAAAGGGCGAAGGTGAATCTGACTCGTGGCGCGGAGAAGGTCGGGCCGATCAAGCAGACGGTCTGCATAGGGTGGGTAGAGGTGCTTGACGACTGCGAAATGCGAGAAGTCGAAATTCAAGCGTAGCACCGCCCCTGTTTTCTGCGCGTAAAGCTCAGCGATCTTCCATGTCTTCTCGGGCGTCTCCGTGCAGGTGTCGCGGTGGGTTTCCAGATCCAGAGTCAGTCCCAAGTCGGCGGCCTCCTTGTTCATAGCAACCCACAAATCCACCGCTTCCTCGGGTTGCATGGCGTGG
>JBILMW010000113.1:0-8484 GCA_044375335.1 Terrimicrobiaceae bacterium
TAGTTTTTGACCGAGCTGGCGATCAATTCTTTTAATGCTGACATATGGTTGATGGTTCCTTGTTTTGGTTCGCCACCGGCCTCAAGCAGGAAAGAGAGGGCGGCTTGCGGCCACGTCGACCGCGTGCGAGGTTCGACCGGACGAATCCGGACTATGGGTTCCGGCACACTTTGGTTCCCGCCGGATGGGAAAATTTTTGAAAAGCAGGCTTAGGCTTTTTCGACCTGCCAGTATTCGAGGTCCACGAGGGTGTCGCGGCCGAAGATGCTCACGGAAACGCGAAGCTTGCCGCGCTCGGGGTCGATCTCCTCGACAAGGCCGTTCTGGTTTTGGAACGGGCCGTCGGCCACTTTGACCTTGTCGCCGATCTCGAAATGGATCTTCGGTTTGACGGTGTCCTCGCGGTCGCGGATCTGCGCGAGCAGGCCCTCGACCTCCTTTGGACGCATAGGAATCGGGCGGTCTTTCGTGCCGGCGAATCCAAGAACGCCTGCGGTGTCTTTGATGAAATACCAGGTCTTCTCGACCAGTTGGTTGTTTTCATCAAGGAGGTGCATGTTGACGATCAAGTAACCCGGGAAAAACTTGCGGGTCGTCTCGGTCTTTTTGCCCCGCTTGATTTCCTGCACGCGCTCGGTCGGGATGAGCACCTCGAAGACGAGGTCGGACATTTCATCGGTGACGATACGGCGGTCGATGTTGTCCTTCACCTTCTGCTCCTGTCCGGACAGGACATGGACGACGAACCATTGATCTTTCGGGGCTAAAGCCATTTTATAAATTCCGTTTGGGGGGTTATGGGTTGGTCAGGAAACCTACCACGTTGATGAGAATGAAGTCGAAGAATGCGATGTAGCCGCCAAGGAGGACCATGGCCACGAAAACGACCACTGTGGAGTCAGTGAGTTCCTTGTATCGGCGGAATCCTTTTTCATTCGGATCCCAGGGCCACTGGGCCTTGCCGAGTTCCACCCGGACTTCGGAGGTGAACTTGCGGATTTTTGAAAACATCGGGTTTTTATTGTTGAGAAGGAGCCACAGGCCAGGAGGGACTTGAACCCCCAACCGACGGTTTTGGAGACCGTTGCTCTACCAATTGAGCTACTGACCTTCGGAATTGACTCCGGCCCGCTTTTTTTAGAAGCGGGCGCTTGTGGTGTTAGGCGATGATATCACCCACGCGTCCGGCACCCACGGTGCGGCCGCCTTCACGGATAGCGAAGCGGATGGTTTTTTCCATCGCGATTGGAGTGATGAGCTCGACTTCCACGGAAACGTTATCACCAGGCATCACCATTTCAACGCCTTCAGGCAATTTCACAGTTCCGGTCACGTCAGTCGTGCGGAAGTAGAATTGTGGGCGGTAGTTGGTGAAGAATGGAGTGTGGCGGCCACCCTCGTCTTTGCTGAGGACATAGACCTCGGCTTTGAACTTGGTGTGTGGCTTGATCGAACCTGGCTTGGCGATAACCTGGCCGCGCTCGATTTCTTCTTTCTTGGTGCCACGGAGAAGCACACCGACGTTGTCGCCGGCTTCGGCGCTGTCGAGGAGCTTGCGGAACATTTCGATGTCGGTGACGGTTGTCTTCTTGGTGTCGCGAAGACCAACGATCTCGACTTCTTCCATTTTCTTGAGGATGCCACGCTCGACACGGCCGGTGGCGACGGTGCCGCGACCTTCGATGTTGAACACGTCTTCGACGGGCATGAGGAAAGGCTGATCCTTCGGACGCTCTGGCTGTGGGATGTATTCATCCACGGCTGCCATGAGGGCGAGGATTTCTTTTTCGTATTCGGCGTCGCCTTCGAGAGCTTTGAGGGCGCTGCCTTTGATGATTGGAATGGTGTCGCCTGGGAACTCGTATTTGCTGAGAAGTTCGCGGACTTCCATTTCGACGAGCTCGAGGAGGTCTTTGTCGTCAACCATGTCGACCTTGTTCATGAAAACAACGATCGAAGGCACGCCGACCTGACGGGCGAGAAGGATGTGCTCACGGGTCTGAGGCATTGGGCCGTCAGCAGCGCTGACGACGAGGATCGCGCCGTCCATCTGGGCGGCACCAGTGATCATGTTTTTAACATAGTCAGCATGGCCGGGGCAGTCGACGTGCGCGTAGTGGCGGTTGTCGGTTTCGTATTCGACGTGGGCGGTGTTGATCGTAATGCCGCGCTCTTTTTCTTCGGGAGCTGCGTCGATTTCGTCGTATTTCCGAGCCTGTGCCTTGCCGGACTTGGCGAGGACGGTGGTGATTGCTGCTGTGAGTGTGGTTTTACCGTGGTCAACGTGGCCAATCGTGCCGATGTTGACGTGCGGTTTGTTACGCTGGAACTGTTCTTTTGCCATCTTGATTATTCGGTTGGTTTTTTATGTGCGGGACGATGTTGGTGGAGCCCATGACCGGGATTGAACCGGTGACCTCGTCCTTACCAAGGACGTGCTCTACCGACTGAGCTACATGGGCATTTGGCGGCCGGAGCCGCGGTGTTTGCACATCGACCTGCGTTATGTTTTCCCGGTGGAAAAAGGCGACGACGCTACCCGCTACCGCATTTGCGACGGGCGGTTGGCGTCCTCTCCTGTTTCCGACAGGGATGGGCAAAGTATCGCTTCCGCGTTTTCTGTCAAAGGGAAAATGCAGGGTATCAAGCGACCAGCGGCGCGGGGTGATCTCAGGCGCTTTTCTTCGCGCTCTTTTGGCGCAGCACGGCGAGAGTGACAAATGCGAGTTCGCACAACACGAAGGTGACGGCTCCGGGGAGTCCACCTGTTCCAAATCCGTAGCTGTGAAGTCCCACGCCGAGAATGAAGTTCACTCCATACCAGGCCATGATCACACATTGAAAAGCCAACACGGCACCCACGGCCATGCCAAATCCGCCCCACTTGCCGGCGATGCGGCCATGGAGGAGAAAGAGATAAGCCAGAAGAGCGATGAGGGCCCAGGTTTCCTTGGGATCCCAATCCCAGAAGCGGCCCCAGGAGTAGTTCGCCCACACGGCGCCGAGGATGGTGCCGATTGCGAGGAGGAGCACGCCGATTTGGAGCGTGCGGTAGAGGTAGTTGTTCAACGTCGGCGAGGCCTTTCCTCCGAAGAGGGATTTTCCGAGAATGATGTGGCCGACACCGAGCGCGAGGGCGAAGGCGGCGTAGCTGAGCGTGATCGTCAGCACATGGGTCGTGAGCCAGAAATTATCGGCCAATACCGGCACGAGCGGGTGGATCGAACGGTCAAGGATCACTGGCTGCGTATCGGCAAGGATGAGCGAGACGACTGCGACAGGCACGGCACCGAGGAGGAAATACCGGCTGCGATAGATCGCCTCGAAAAGGAGCGCGAAGAAAATCGTGCCGAATGCCACCCACACCACCGACTCATACATGTTCGTCACAGGCGCGCGGCCGGAAATGATAATGCGGAAAACAAAGCCGGCGAGTTGGAGCAAGAAACCGCAGAGGCCGAATGCCCAGCCCAGCGCGTAGCCGCCTTTACCAGGAACGACCAGCAATCCGATGCCCGCCGCGAGATAAAGAATCCATGCCCAGCGGAAGGGATGGAGCCTCTGATAGAAAACTTCGACGGCGATCTTGCCCGCATCGGCCTGGAATCTCGCCTCCTCCCGCGCCTGCTCGGCGCGGAGTTCCGCGAGGCCAGCATCGAAGTCGGATTGATTGTTCGAGCGGAATCCCTCGCGCAGCTTGGCGAGCGCGACGTCGTCGGACTTCAGGGGGCTCCATGCAGCGGCGCCTGTCGGGAGCAGCGTGACGGAGCGTCCGCTCACGAGCCCTTCAAAAACGGCCAACCGCATGCCAACCGTGGAAGCCTCGCGTTGGAGCACATCGAGCGAGGCCTTGGGATTTTTGGAGCGAATGGCGGAGACCTCGTGCAAGGCGTCGCGGAGCTTCTCGTTTCCCGCCAGCTCACGGTAGGTGAAAAGTTTTTTCGCCGGATCAAAGCCGAGTTGGTCTTTGAATTTTTTATTCCCGATGAGAATGAGGGGCTGATCCTCCCAACCGACCGGCGTGAGCCAGAGTGAGGCGACAGTCGCTGTCGAGCTGATCTTCACACCATCCTTCACATAGCGGCTCTTGCCAGAAAGGCTCATGAGCGCTTCATCGGCGAAAACAAGGAACGGCTTTTTCCGGCCGCCCTCTTGGATCGGTATGGAGTCGAGGCCCGTGAGATCGAGTGCGCGCGAGGCGTTGGAAAAAAAGAAAAGCCCGGCGGCGAAGGCAAAAATGCGGATAAGAGATGTCATGCGTCCTTGGATTTGGGTTTGATGTAAAACATGATGGTGATGCCGATACAAATGGCCAGCGAGCCGACCCATTTCAGCAGCCAGCCGGGGTCGTAGAGAACCTGCAGCGTGGTCTCACCGAGATCGCGCGGATTCCACTCGGCTTGGGAAAACTTGTAATTGATGCCGGTGAAGTTCGCCAGAACCGTGCCGGGGAAGCTCGCGGGATGGTTCATTCGCGCCTTGCCGGTTTTGGTGAAACCAGTGCCGTCCTCCTTGAACTCCACGGTCGCTATGAAATTCGATGGCGTCTCGGTGCCCTCGTAGCGCGGAACTTCAAAATTCAACAACCGCATGGCGAACGGCAGCGGACGCAATTCCAAGCCGTATCCAATACGAACAACATTCCGTCCATCCGTGAGCGAGGTGATGTCACCACTCGCGACCCAGCGCGTTTCAGAGTCCTTTTTCTCTGGTGAGACAAGTCGCGCGCGGAAGCCTGGAACTCCGGTCTCCCCCTTCGGCAACGGAGGCCCGGGCTTCATGGTCGAGCGCACCGCTGCTTGGGGATAAAAACCCTGCACCTCCACCTGCCAATCCGCCCAGCCGGTGGCAAATGATTCGCCTACCTTGGCGCTTCCAGCAGCCAGAGTGGCGCCGTTGCGCTGGAGTTGGTAGCGGATGCCGCCCTCGCCGGGAGCCACAAGGAGCGTGGGCTTCAAGTCCCCCTCGGTTGCCTGCGCGCTCTGAATCCGCACCAGCGCAGCCGGGTTGTTCGGCTGATCGCTCTTCGTCGCCGGACGCCCGCCGACCATCTCAAAATCGGGCCAATATTCCTCCACCGTGACCATCGCCCCACCCGCTTGGATGGGCGTTTTCATCACTTCTTCGCGCAGATAAGTCACCGCCGCCGCATCCGGCGGGGCGATCGTTATTTTTTTGCCATCCGCACCCAGCATAACGCGAATGCCTGAAGCCTTGGCCTCGCCTTGCACGACGGATGCGAACTTTCCAAAAACCATCTGCGTCTCGCTGCCCCCGGCAGACTTGGGCGGCGGGAGTTCCGATTGGAAAACCACACGCGCCAACCCGGAAAAATCACGCTCTTGGGGAGAGTTGCCCTCCAGCACGATCGGCATCTCGAGATTCTGCCCCATGCGCAGACTGGTGAAGTGTAGCATGACGCCGGGCGTCCCCGAGTCGGAGGGAACCAATGTTTCCTCCTTGATGAGATTGTCGCTGAACCCGTCGGCGATGATCTGGAGGTTTGTCTGTGGCACTTCGAAAATACGCGGACGCTTCTCGCTCGGGCGCGCTGTGGAAGCGTCGAAGGGCATGACATAGAGCGCCGAGTCGTTCGGGCTCTCGACCTGAATGATGCTGCGATTCACCGTCACCTTCCGCACGGGACCCTTGTCCTTGTGGAGGGTCACATTTCCCTCGAACCCCGTCTGGATTCCGATCATCGCACCGATCAGGAGCGTGATGATGCCGTAGTGGGTGATGATAAATCCCGTGTGCTTTTTCTCCCACGGCCAGCGGGTCAGAGTCACGGCAAAGAGGTTGATGCAGAGCACGGCCAACCAGACGAGGAACCATGGTGCCTTGTAGATGTAAACTTGGGCGATTTTGGTGCTGAACTCCGACTCGGCAATCGTCGCCGCCGCGCAGGCTATCGCGATGGTCGCCAAAAGAATGAGCGCCAACTGCAGCGATCCCAACCAGTGGACAACTCGCCAAAACGAGGAGTTTTTTTTGCGCTCTTCGACCAGTCGCTTCCGCTCAAGCGCAGTCAAAGGACACGCCCCCCGGTTGCGGCGCCTTTCAGAAACGAAATGTCGGGTGTGCTCAACAAAAACGGCATGACCCGCAGAAACTATCCTGCCTCGTGAAAGTTTCAAGCCGCACCGCCGATTTTGGCGGCGCGGCTGAAACCTGGCCTGCGTTATTTCCCTGTCTGAATGCTGAATATGGCGGGCGCATCATTACTCCAGCCCGTGTTTCCACTTTCGAAACCCGGGTTGGTGACACGGTTGACGCCCCCGGATGTTCCCAGAAAAACTTCGTCGAAATACATCGTTCCGGCCGCGTTGCTGAAGGCTGTATCGAAGCTGAGATACACTCTCTGGCGGTTTCCGGAGTTGAACACAGGCGTGGTGAATTTAGTCCAAGTCGAGGTCGCGTTGATCCGCACAGAGGCGAGCCGCCTTGTCCAAGTGGCGTTCGCCCAGACCTGCAGCTCGAGGGATCCGCTGCCCTTCACCCAGACGCTCGCGGTATGGTTCGCGTTCGGTGTCACGGTGACAGTCTGGTAGAAATCCTGATAAGTAGCGGTAGCGGGAATTTTCGCCATCGCGGACCAGGATCCATTGAAAACAATGCCGCCGGGCGCGGGCGTGGGTGTCGCTGTTGGAGTTGGTGTGGGCGTAGGAGTGGCCGTCGGCGTCGGGCTAGGCGTCGGCGATGCTGTTGCTGTCGGGCTAGGCGTCGCGGTGGGAGTGGGAGTCGGCGTTGCTGTTGCCGTAGGAGATGGCGTCGCGGTGGGTGTTGGAGTGGGAGCGCCGCTCAGCAGTTTGTCGCGAAGCGTCTTCACGATCTGCTGCATGGTGGTGTCGCTTTTAAAATCCTGGATGTATGTCCACCAGAAGACCCCGCCGATGCTACCGGGATAATCAAAGGAGGCATTGTAGTATTGCTCGGCGACCGTGCGCTTCGCTGCGAGCGTGTCGGTCTGGTTATAAGCCCACCAGAATTGCTGGCCCGATATCCAATACCCCAGCTCGCCAAGACCGATTTTCTGCGTTGGAAATTCCGCACGCAGAGTCTTCATGACCTGGTCGAACGCGACGCCCATCGGTGCCTGCTCCTGATATTGGGAAAATGTCACCACATCGATATTGGCACGCGTCGATGCAGGAAGGTTGGCATTCACCCAGGTGAACATCGAATACGCCACGGTGTCCGTGTTGATTTGCCAAAACAATGTCAGGAAAGTCGGCTTGCCCGGCGCGCGGGCTTTCACCTCGGCGGCGGCATCCGCGATGCGCAGGCCAATGTCGCTGGTCAGCCAGCTTCCATTCACCTCGTTGCCGACCTCCCACGCATCGATCTGCGGGAAGGCTGTGATGTAGTCGATGAAACGCTGTTTGTATTGGGCGCGCGTGTAGCCTTTGTCGTAGGTGGAATCGATCGGTTGACCCAGCACCTTTACGCCTTTGGTTTTCGCGTAATTGACGAGGCTCGTGTAAGTCGAAGGCGCCTGACCTGCGTCAAAAACAATGCGAATCCACGCATACGGCGCGGCCAGTGTGGCGGCCAAGTCGACATTGGCTTGGTAGTTCGAAACCGTATCGATCGTGAATCCAATCCAAGGAGTGACGGTGGATTTGTTCGCCGCCGCATACACGGGCCCATGCTCGGCGAGCATCGCATCATAGGCCACTGCGAGTTGGTCCAGCGCCAGCTGTCCGGCCTTTCCCCTCGCGGATTGGGGGCTGTAGACATCCACCCCGGCAAGCTGCGAAGAAGCGGCCTGATAAGCGGTGGTGAACTTCGCGGACGGCACATAATCGGGCCGCGCCGAACGCGCCGCATCGAGTTTCTTTTTCACATCCAAAGCCGCCTGGTAGGTGAAATTGATCGTCGCGGCCGTGCTGAATCCCGCGCCGCCATTGTCTAGAATGAGGAGCTGATATCCCCTGGGAAGAGTTGGCCAGTTGAAAGCCAAGGCGACCGCTTGGGAAGGGATATTGAATGCCAAATTCGTGCCGGAGGTGTAGAGCGGCCCGCCGCTGATCGCACGCATGTTGGCGGGGTTCAGCAAAAAGTCGTTGTTGTAGCCTGCTCCGCCGTTGTTCGAAGCCGAGCGCACTTGGGTGGGCGTGAGAGCCGTTCCGTTTCGGTCAAAGAATAACAGCGTCACCGTGCCACCCGCTTGAGCGGATCCGCGCAGCGAGAAAGCGACAACTATCACTGCTGCGAAGAGCAGGAACGCGAGACCGGGCAATAGCAGATTTCGCAATGCCCGGTGTTTTTCAACTTGGTTTTCAGGTTGGTTTTCCATGGCGAAAAATTAGAAGGCGCGCACCCACTGCTCCATGGGGTCTTCGCCTGCTTTTGCCCTCCAGCGGTTGCTCTGCGCGGTTCACGGCATACCTGTGGCAGTGTATGAAAACAGCAATTGATCACTTACGCCAACGCGGGAACCAAGGAACGCGCGCCGGCCTGAATTTTTTCATCCGAACGCCG
>JBILMW010000114.1:0-8433 GCA_044375335.1 Terrimicrobiaceae bacterium
CGTTTCTCAAATGGCCGTCGTCACCGGCCGAACAAAAATCTCCGGCAACGCCCACATCTCCGGCGCGGCCCGGGTTCAAAACAAGGCCACCGTTTGCGGCGATGCCGAAGTGCGTGGCCACGCGCTCATTCGTGGCCGGGCATCGGTCGGCGGCGCCGCAGTGGTCGAAGGCGAAATGGTCTTGGGTGGCGCGGTGAATGTCGCGGGAACCGCGATTTTAAGCGGCAGTGAACGGATCGTGGGTTCGGCTCAAATCGGCTGAAGATTATTTTGCCGGTTTCGAAATCTCTTTCGAGCACGACCAGCGCACAGCGACATGCCGCGTCTCCGGAAGGATGAACTTTCGGATTTCCATCTCCACCGAGGCGGCGTCAAATTCGCTCAAAACCACTTCGCCTATTTCCCGGGCGAGGGATTCGATAAGCCGTCTCGGCCGCTCTGCGGCGAGTTCCGAGACGCGCTGGCAAACGGCGGCGTAGTCCACCGTGAGGGTGATGTCGTCCTTCATCTCGGCAAAATTTCTCGCCGGTCGGATGCAGAGATCGATTTCGACCTCCTGGGCATCGCTCCGCTCTGCATCAGGCACGCCGATCCAGGTTTTGACCCGCAACGAATCGATAATGATCTCGCTCATAGTAACTGCTGCACGGCCGCAATGTCGCGGGCGATGATCGTCGGCTTTGCCGGGATGAGTTTTTCGATGCGGTCGAAACCCGAGAGCACGGCCACATCGAGCACACCGCCGTGGCGGGCGGTTTCGATATCATGCACCATGTCGCCGACGAACATCGTCTCCTTCGGATCCAGCGAGTGGGTGTGCAGGATTTCGCGAATCTTCTCCCGCTTGTCCATGATCTCCGTGTAGGCGACCTCGAAATATTTCTCCACCCCGAGCCTCCCGGCTTGGATTTTGAAATGCGAGGTCTTGATCGTGCTGAGTAAAAAAGTCCGTCGGCCCGTAGCGTGGCAGAATTTTAAAAAATCCAGCGCTCCCGGCAGGAGTTCGATCCGGTCGTTCAAGCCCAGGAAAAACCGCTCGTAAAGCGCCTCCAAGCCCTCGGCCGTGGCGTCGGGCAGCAGATCCGCGTAGAATCCCGAAAACGGCAGGCGGAAATGCTCGCGGAATTCCTCCAGCGTGAGCGCGTCCCTCCCATACTCGGCAAAGATCAGGTTCGTCGCCTCAAGCACGGCGCCGAGATCGTCCGCCAGCGTGCCGGACCAGTCGAGAAGCACATTGCGAATCATCTTTCTTAAAAAATAATAGCCAACCGTGCGCCAATCACGAAGGCATTCGGCGCCGAGTTGTCCCCGCCCGGATTCACAATCAGCTGGGCATCCGGTTGCAGAATGCACCACGGGGCAAGCACGCATTGGTAGGTGGCTTCCAGAACCATCTCGGACACCGCACCGTCCCCGCCCGCCGCTCCGATATCCGCGCGCGCATCGGGACTCAGCGCGGCAAAGCCATACGCCAGACCGAAAGAATCTTCGCGCCGGCCGGGTATCGGGCCTTTGTAGGTGAATCCCATATCAAAGAAGAAATCCACCACATTCCTGTCGGGTGGGGTGAAGCCGGTGCGGCCGAAAAAGCCAAGCCCCTCGTCGCTCTTGGGGTCTGCCTCCCCATTCTCGCGGAACAGCATTTGGTCGAGCACCAGATAATATCCCGAGTTGCCGGACGAGGTGGAGTCGGCCAGCGCGTCCGCATATTGACCGCTCTGAAGCCAAGCCCCCAGCTTCAAGAAACCCGGCAGCAACCGACATTCATCCGCCTTGCCCCAGTAAAATTGCGCCTCGTTCATCCAGGTGAACCCATTTTGCGCGTCCAACCTCCAGCGGAATCCGTGGCGGTTCACATCCTGCGCAAAGACATTTCCCTGGTAGGCTCCCGAGAGGAAAGTGAAGGAATCATTCGGCGAGTAGGCGAGTCGCAGCCCCGGCGCGCCGACTGGAAAGGCTGCGCCGCCGTTCGGCATGTTGGAACCCACCAGTGCCGTCCAGCCGAATTCGGCATTGATAAAAAGACCGCCGTAATCGGAGACAAGGAATTCCGAGTCGGCTGTGATCTGGCCGACACGCAGGGAGATTTGTTGATCCAGGAAATCCTGCTCCAGCCAAAGCTCCGCGCACCGCAGCGTGTCGAAACCGGCAATGTTCGAAATCGTCAGAAAATTTCCGACCAAATCCTGGCTCGCGTCCTTTCCGCTCAGCCAGAGCCATGTCGTGCTGGCTCTCGCCCCGTGCCAGCCAACGAGCTTTTCCAAGTCCAGGTCGGACCCGAAATCCAGCAACCCAGTGTAAACCGATCCCGTGCGAAGCCCGCCTGCCGTGTTTCCCCAGACCTCCGCCGTGTAGTTGGCAAAAAATTCCACGCCGCGATCCGACATTGCGGAGCCACGCCCAAACCACTCGCCGGTCAGCGTCTCACGCTGCAAAAACGGCGCCGAGGCATCTTGCGGAGTCTGGTTCTGGGCGGTTGAAACCAGCGCCGTCGAAAGCACAGCGCATAAAATAGAAAATAAGGTCTTCACCCCACGACCCTGTTTCATTTGGCGCGCGCAGGTCAAGGAAGGTTCGTTTTCCTTTTTTGCGCGGCCTTCACAAAGCCCGCCGCATCTGTTTGACTCCTTCCCATGCCACGCGAAGCAACCATCCACCGCACGACTTCGGAGACCTCGATTCAACTCACCATCAACCTCGATGGCTCCGGTGCCTCCCGCATCTCCACCGGGATCGCTTTTTTCGACCACATGCTCACCCTTTTTTCAAAACACGGGCTCATGGATTTGGATGTCACCGCCAAGGGCGATATCGAAGTGGACTTCCATCACACGGTTGAAGACACGGGCATCGCACTCGGACAGGCGATCACGCAGGCGCTCGGCGACAAGGCCGGCATTCGCAGGTATGGGTTTTTCTATGTTCCGATGGATGAGGCCCTCGTCCGCGCGGTGGTGGATCTGAGCGGTCGTCCGTTTCTGGCCTACAATGCCCCCGAGCGTGTTTCGGCCATCGGTGGCAATTTCGAGTTCCAGTTGGTCGAGGAGTTTCTGCGTGCGATCTCCGTGCACGCCGGCATGAACCTGCATGTGGACATCCTCGCCGGTCGCGACGCCCACCACATGGCGGAAGGGGTTTTCAAATCCCTCGCCCGCGCGCTGGATCAAGCGACAGCGGTGGATTCACGCGTCCAAGGCATCCCGAGCACGAAGGGTGTTCTGTGAGCGGGAAAAAACTTGGCGTCATCGATTACGGAAGCGGCAACCTTCGTAGCGTGTGCAAGGCGATCGAAGCCGCCGGATCCACACCCAGCCTTGTCACCGACCCCTCGGGCCTTGACTCGTTGGATGCCATAGTCGTTCCCGGCGTGGGTGCCTTTGCGCATTGCGCAGAAAATCTTCGCGCCACCGGCTTGTGGAATCCCGTCCGCGAATGGGCCCTCTCCGGTCGTCCCTACCTCGGCATCTGTCTTGGCTACCAGCTTCTCTTTGAATCCAGCGAGGAATCCCCCGGCGTCGAGGGCCTTGGTGTGCTCAAAGGACGCGTCGTGCGATTTTCCGATGCCGCCCTCAAGGTTCCGCATATGGGTTGGAACACGCTCTCGAAAACCTCTGGACCTCTCTACAACAGCCTCTCCGGCGATGTTTCCATGTATTTCGTGCATTCCTACTATCCCGTGCCCGCCGACTCCTTGTTGGTGAGTGCGTGGAGTGACTACGGTGTTTCCTTCGCCGCCGGGGTCTCCTCGGGCGCACTGCACGCCGTTCAATTCCATCCTGAAAAAAGCCAGTCCGCCGGACTCGCTCTGCTTCGCAATTTTCTTTCGACACTATGATCCTTCTGCCCGCGATTGACCTCATGGGTGGTGAAGTCGTGCGCCTCAAGCGCGGACTCGCCACCGAGAAAACCGTTTATTCCTCCGACCCCGTGGCCTTCGCCAAAAAGTGGGAGGACTCCGGCGCCGACTGGCTCCACATCGTCGATCTCGACGCCGCCTTCACCGGCGAACCGCAGAATCTCGATGCCGTCGCGAAAATCTGCGCTGCCGTGAAAGTCCCCTGCGAACTCGGCGGCGGGATGCGCAGTGTCGAAAAAATCCAAGCCGCCTTCGATGCCGGCGTGAGCCGTGTCATCCTCGGCACCAAGGCCTGCCAATCCCCAGAAACCATCGCGGACTTCTGCTCACGATTCGGTGGCGAACGCATCGCCGTCGGCATCGACGCCCATGGAGGCAAGGTCGCTGTGAAGGGATGGACCGAGACCACAGGCACATCAGCCACCGATCTCGCCCTCGCCGCACAACAAGCCGGCGCGGGAACAATCATCTACACCGACATCGCCACCGACGGCATGCTCGAGGGCCCCAATTTCGCCGAGCTGGAAAAAATGCTCTCCATCCTCACTTGCAACCTCGTCGCCAGTGGCGGCGTCTCCTGCGCCGACGACCTGCGCCGCCTAAACACCATGCCCGGCCTCTACGGAGCCATCATCGGCAAAGCCCTCTACGACGGCCGCATTACAGGCAACCTCCGCGCCATCCTCGAAAACTCAAACCCCGCCCCCACCCAACCCTGACCCGCTCTAATACAGGAGGGGAGCACGGTCGTCTCGACCGTGAAAGACACTCGCCCCGCAACCTCAACGATCACCGCTCAGCGGCTGCAGATCAATGGGAGGGCGATCCTCCAGCATGGCCCAAATATCAATTACGGAAGGTGTGGAATAACAGCCAGACACCTCCCCGCGAAAAACACCCTACATCCACGCCTGCCGTCTGCACGCCCGAGACAGTCATGCTCCCCTCGGACGCCGCTACTCTCCGACCCGTAGGTCTCCGAGCCGGAGGGCGGCTGAAAAATGGGTCATGCGAGGACGATGAACCCAGTGTCACGCCGTAGCCGCGAAGCGCGTAGGCGGATCCCTTCAAATGATTTGTCACGAAGCTCGCCGCCGCGCGAAAGAGGGGAGCACGGTCGTCTCGACCGTGAAAGAAACTCGCGCCGCAACCTCAACGCCCACCGCCCACCGCCCAGCGGATAAAAATTCCTTTCAGCCCGACTTTCCCTTTTGCAGGAGGTTGCGGAAGCCGTGCGAACGGCAGCGGGCTGGGATGCCGCGTTCTCCGGTTTGGATCATCCAGTGGATCATGCCGATGCATTCGCGGATCATGGTGCTCACATCCGCGACAAGGCCCGTTTGATCAGGCTTTGAAGCACTCAGGTAGGCTGTGCCAATTTTCGTGCGCAGACTCTTTGGTGCCGATTTCAGCCAGCGGACGGGTTCGTCTTCATAGACCACGATGCAGTCGGGTTTTTCCTTCTCGATCCACTCGAGAAACCCCTCGCGGCTCCAATTTTCCGGCGGCAAGGGCTCCACATACTGCGAAGCGGTATCTCGTCGAAGGTGGAGGAGAAGGGCCGCTTCGGGGATGTTGCGCATGAAGTAGCGGCGGCGGGCATCCAGCGCGAGGCCGATGCGGCGGCGGCCCTTGGCCCTCAGAAGCTCGAAGAGTTCGGAACAATCCTCGAAAAAGAGCCGTTCCACCCGGTGCAAACGCGGATTCCGGAGAGTGGTTCCAATCTCGATGGCGGAAAATTTCCCCCAATCCATATCGATGCGGGCCTCGTCGGCAAGAGTCATTGGACCAACGAGGATGCCGCGGATGCCGCGCATCCAAAGTTTTTTCCCCAACTCGCGCGTGGCAGCGGGTTCCAGGGGAATCACAATGGTCTCGAGTTCGCATCCGAGTAAATGCGCCGCCGCAGCCGCCTTGCGCCGCATGTCGAAAAGCCACGGCGCACGGGCATCCGGTTTCGTGCCAATTGGGATCTCGGACAGAAACACAATGGTCTCGCGGGGGATGATTGCCTTGCGCCGCGACCGCGCCAAAACATGCCCGATCTCCGGATCACGAATGTAGCCCAACTCCGCCGCCGCGCGCTCGACAACCTCTCTGGTCGAGGCAGGAACGCGGGCCAAGCCACGCAACGCCATCGAGGCCGTGGCGGGGGAGACCCCCGCGAGTTCGGCGACATTCCTCAAGCTCGGCGGGCGGGTATTCATGATGGCTTTGCTTGTGAAACGATAAGGTCAACGCATCAAACAAACAAATCACAAAAAACCCGCGCGGCAGCGCGCAACCAATTGGAGGGTCGACCTCCGGCTTGACCCAAGACTGGAAAGCTCAGCCACCACGCCGCCTCGCTCCCCTCAAGCCGCACGCCGCCGCGCGAAAGAGGGGAGCACGGTCGTCTCGACCGTGAAAGACACTGGCGTGGCATTTGCCAAAATCGTCACATTCCTCCCGTTGATTCCATTCCTCTCTTTACGGAATCCTGCCGCCATGCCCTCTCGCAAGGCCACGATCCACCAACCCCACGATAAGCTCTTCCAGGCCGGCTTCCGCATCCCGGCCAACGCCGCAGCCTTTCTGCGTCAGCATCTGCCACCTGCTGTGGCGTCACGCGTCGAGTGGTCGAAGCTCAAGCACCTGCCCGGCAGTTTCGTTGACTCCGGTATGTCAAAAGCCGAGAGCGACCTCCTCTTCAGCGCGCCGATTGATGGCTGCGCAGCGTTCTTCTACATTCTCTTCGAGCATCAGCACAACAAAGACCCATGGATCGCACTGCGCCTGCTTCGCTACATGCTCGAAATCTGGCGTGAGTTTCTCGCCAAGAATCCCGGCGCGCTCAAATTGCCAATCATCCTGCCCGTCGTGCTCGCGCAGAACGCCACGGTATGGGAAATCCCCACACAATTCGCCAGCCTCCTCGACCTGCCCGCCGAAAACCCCGAGGGCTTTCGCGACTTCATCCCCGACTTCGCCTTCCGCCTCATCCAGCTTGCGGAAATGCCCTTCGATCAAATCCAAGGCACGAACGCGGGCATCATGGTCCTTCGCACACTCAAAGCCAGTCAGCTTCGGCTCCTGCTCGGGCCGGAAGTCTGGGACGAGGCGCGCCTGTCGTTGTTGCCGGACGACCTCTTCCGGGCGCTCCTGCTCTACATCCTCAACGCTGCCGACATTGACAAAGAAACCTTCCGCCATAAATTGACTGAGATTCAAGCCACAAAACTCAAGGAATCCGCCATGACACTAGCCGAACAACTTCACGAAGAGGGAATGCAGCAGGGTATGCAGCAAGGAATCCATCGCGGTCAGGTTGCTGCTAAACAACAATCCATCCTCGAAGCGTTGGAAATCCGGTTCCAACGAATCCCAGAGGGCCTGCGTGAGGAAATCGAGTCGATCAGCGACTCCAAGAAACTCGCCCACCTCCACCGTGCTGCCATCATCAGCACCGACCTCGAATCCTTCGCGGCCGAACTTTAAGTCTGCGCCGCCGCGCGAAAGAGGGGAGCACGGTCGTCTCGACCGTGAAAGACACTGGCGCCGCAACCTCAACGATCACCGCTTGGCGGCTGAAAAATGGGAGATGACATGTAGCCGACAGCTGGCGTGAACCACGCCATACTGTCGGCTCCACATGAAACAAGACACAGCAAACCAAAAGTCCGAGGCTCCGGCCAAGGAAATCATCAAAATAAAGTTCGGTCTGGATGTCCACGCCACCCAGATCACCGTGTGTCGCCAGATCGGCGACAGAACCCCACAACCCCCGCTCAAGATGACTTGGGATCAAGTTTTCAAGTTCATCAAGGATTCCGGCGGCCCTGACATTGAGCTCCACTCCTGCTACGAGGCCGGGCCCTTCGGCTACCACCTTCATCGCACCCTGGAGGAAATGGGCGTCACGAATACCGTCGTCACGCCCGAGCGGCTCGACCCGCGCTGTAAGCGCGTCAAGACCGACAAGCGTGATGCACGCACACTAGTCATGAGGCTCGACAGCTATACCAAAGGCAATACCGCTGCATTCTCCAGCGTCCGGGTCCCCACCCCGCAACAGGAGATGGACCGTCTCGTCTCACGCCAGCGCTGGTCTCGCTCGAAGGAAAAACAGCGCTGCTTCAAACGCGCCCGCAGTCTCATGCTCACCCACGGCATCAGCGCGCCAGACGAGTGGTGGGAAAACGCGTCCTGGAAAATCCTCCAAAAACACCTGCCCACCCTACTGGCCGCACAAGTTGGATACTGGCGCGACATCGCCATGGAAATCCAAAAAGGCCACGACACGCTGAGCGAAGAACTCCGCAAGGCCGGTGAACGCCGCCGCAGACCCAAGGGATTCGGCGCATTGAGCATGGAGGAACTCAGCCGCGAAATCCTCGACTGGAACCGCTTCAAAAACCGGCGAGAGGTTTCCTCCTACACCGGCCTTTGTCCGAGCGAATACTCTTCGGGGCAATCCCGCAGCCAAGGGTCGGTGACCAAACACGGCAATCCTCGGGTCCGCCACATTCTTGTTGAAGGCATCTGGCGGCTTCTGCGATGGCAGCCTGATTACAAGCCTCTCCAAGCCGTGCACGCAG
>JBILMW010000016.1:0-26576 GCA_044375335.1 Terrimicrobiaceae bacterium
TCTCGGCGGAGATCTCCCCGGGTAAGGTGCATGAACATTTTGGACTCCGTGCCGTCAGGCTCTACCTGATGCGTCTTTCGGTGACTCTTGGATTTCGCGTTTTCTCGCACGCTTATCGCCCGCACCCAGCCTCTCTGCCTGTTCGTGTTCCTACGGTCGTTGTCCTTGCTACGGCCTTCTTTCGCGCTGAGTTCCTCGCGGAACCCGCCTTGGCTTTCACTACGGTTGCTGTCACTACTTCCGGTCATTTGTTTCTATTTCACTTTTTTTTTCCTGACTTGTTCATGCCCATGCCGGGCACACGAGGGTCAGCGTCCTCGCCTGACCCATTTTTCAGCCGCGAAGCGGCGTTTTCTGTCAGCGTGCGGGGTGATGGGGAGCAGGCTGCGCGGTGGCGGAGCCGTTCAGTCTTGGGTCAAGCCGGAGGTTGACCCTCCAAGGGCGGACTTGCAGAGGGACAGATGTCGCGGAGTTCGCAGTTGGGGCAGTCGGGTTTTCGCGCGGGACAGCGGCGGCGACCGTGGAAGATGAGCCAGTGGCTGAGGAGGGTCCAGGAGTCGCGGGGGAAGAGTTTGATGAGATCTTGTTCGATGCGGATGGGGTCGCTGAAGGCGGTGAGGCCGAGGCGTTGGGAGAGGCGGCCGACATGGGTATCGACGACGACGCCTTCATTTTTTTGGAAGGCGTTTCCGAGGACGACATTGGCGGTTTTGCGTCCGGCACCGGGGAGGTCGGCGAGGGCTTCGAGGGTGGATGGCACTTCGCCGCCGTGCTTCGCGAGGAGTGCGGCACCCATGGCGCGGATGTTTTTGGCTTTGTTGCGGTAGAAGCCGGTGGAGCGGACGAGGGCTTCGAGTTCCTCTTGCGAGATGGCGGCGTAATCGGCAGCGGTGCGGCAGCGCGCGAAGAGGTCTTTGGTGACGATATTGACCCTTTTATCGGTGCACTGGGCGGAGAGGATGGTGGCGACGAGGAGTTCGAGTGCGTTCGAGTGGTCGAGCTCGCAGTGGGCGTCGGGGTAAATGGCCGGGAGCCTTTTGAGAAGCTCCCGAGCCATTTCGGATGCGGTGGCGGTTTTTTTTGACTGTCTGCTGGGCGCAGCGGCGGCGCGGGGCATGCGGATCAGTTACCTCCGAGGGCTTGGAGACGCTGCTTGGCCTGCTCGGCGTATTTGTCGCTTGGGAAATCCTTCACGATTTGGCTGTAGGAGGCCTTGGCGCGGTTGATTTGCTCGGATTTCTTGGGTTTGGTTTCCTCGGTGAGCGTGGCGGCTTGCAGCTCGAGGAGTTGTCCACCTTCCCAGAGGCCTTCAGCGGCCGCGAGAGGGACACCAGAGTAGAATTGCGGAATCTTCATGAAGAAGTCGATGGCGGCGCCGCAGTGCTCGGCTTTCTTCTTGGGATCGGCCTCGGTGTTCATTTTATCCTTCATGATGTGGCCGTAGAGGAGGAAGGAGTTGGCGCGGAGTTCGGCGGTGGCGTTCTGCGCGCGGATGATGCCGCCGAGAAGTGACATGGCCTCGTCGGGCTTGCGCTGGGAGCGGAGCGACTGGGCAATACCATAGTCGGCTTCAAGGACCTTCGGCGACCATGGGTAGGTGGCTTTGAGTTGCTGGAAGAACTGCCCGGCTTCTGCGGTCTGCCCGCGCTTCTGGGCGACGCGGCCTTTGCCGAAGATCGATGTGGCCTGGGCCTCCTGAACGAGCGGCGGGGCGGCGTTCGGGGCAACGCCCGCGGGAGCGGGGTAGTCGGCGGCGAGTTTTTCAAAAACGGCCTGCGCCTCGTCGATCTTACCGGAATCCGCAAGGGCGAGTCCGAAGACATCGATATCCTTCGGACCGTAGAGAACCTGGGCATTGTAGGCTTCGGTCATCTTGGCCAGCGCGCGGGGCTTGTCTTTTTCGGCAATGAAGCCTGCGAGCGCGAAGAGAACCTTGCTGCGAGCGCCGGGGTCTGTGGCTTGGTCGGCTTGGGCCTGGAAAGCGGCTTCGACGGCGGCGTCATCCTTCAAGCCCGAGCGTATGAGCATTCGCTGGCTGGTGAGGAGGGACTGAAGCGCAGGGGAGAGATCGGCGCTCTGCGGATATTTTGCGAGGAGGCCTTCGATGGTCGTAGAGGAAGCGTCCACGGCCTCCTTCCATTTCACGCGGTCGGTCTCGTTGAGCGAGGTGTAGTTCGTGGCGAGGCGCTCGGCGATGGCGCGCTGAAGTTCGGAAACGGTCACCAGGGCGGAGGGCGATTTGGCGTGGTCGGGATAGCGCTCCACGAATTCGCGCCAGGTCGAGATGGCAAGATCCACATTCCCTGCGGATGCGGCATTCTGGCCGATGCTATTGTAGGCGAAGTAAATTTTGTCGTCCTGCGGATACTTCTCGATGAACTCGCGCATGAGCTTGTTCACCTCGGCGACATTCTGAGCCGCGGCGAAGACTTGTGAGCGGGAGAAGTAGGTGAATGGCGCGGCCGGCGAGTCGGGGAATTGCTCGGCGACCTTGGCAAGCGTGGCTACACCGGCGTCGTTCTGGCCCGTGGCGATCTGGGCATTTCCGAGCACGAAGGTGGCAAGAGGCGTGAGCGGCGTATCGGGATTCGCTTTGAGGAAGGCCTCAAGAAGCGGAATGGCGCCGGCATTGTCGCCTTTCTGCTGGGTGCAGGCGGCGATCCAGTAGGCGGACTCCATAGCCTGCGGAGTGCCGGGGTATTTCTCAACGGTGGCCTTGAAGGCCTTGATGGCATCGTCCCACTTCGAGGTATCGCGATAGATGTTTGCAATGCCGAACTGGGCAACGACTCCAACCTCAGGCGTGGGGTTTTTTTGCAGGCTGTCTTGGAAGGTTTTCAGGGCCTCCTCGTATTGCTTGAGGCCAAGCTGCGCCTGGGCTTTTTGGGCGACGGAGAGACCGGAGAGGCGGCCTTTGGGGTAGGACTGGATCGACTCCTCGAAGTAGCGGATCGACCCGGCGCTATCGCCTTGGGCGAGGATCATATTGCCGATCATGAAAGGCAGGTTTTCGGCGATGGGCTTGCCTTTGTAGGTGGCTTGGAACTGTTCGTAGCCTTTCAAAGCGGGATCGGAGGCGTTCTGCACGACATAGCCCATCGTCTTGAAGTAGAGGGCGCGCATCTTGTCGTCATCCGTCGTCAGGAACGGCGAGATATGGGTGATGACGACGCGGGACTCGTTGTATTTTCCGGCATTGAAAAAGATCTCGCCGAGCTTGAGGAGGGCTTGGGCGGTCTGGTCGGGCTTGGCGCTGATCTCGGCGAGTTTTTTGAGCTCGCGTTCGTTTTCCTTATCGAGCTTGTTTTTCAGAGGAAGGTTCTTTGCTCGGAGTGCGGCGATCTTTTGGGGGCCATAGGATTTCACTTTTTCCTGCTGCATCGCAACGATGTCCTCCTTGGGAAGAACAGCCATGTAGGCGGATGCAGCTTGCTCGTAGAGGCCCTTGCGATCAGCTTCGGGGCTGAATGCGGCCCGCATGAAAAGGATTTCGCCGAGTTGGAAATTCGCGTCGTTCACGAGCGCGAGGTCTTTTTTACTGGTGATAATGCTGCGCAGGAGGTCTTCGGCTTGCTTGAGGAGGTCGAGGCCTTTGTCCTTGTCGCCGCCATCCCTGGTGAGTTGGTCGCCGCCTTGGGTGGCGAGCGTGATGGCAAGGAGGTTTCTGCTGCCTTCAATGGTCGGGCTCGCGGCAAACTTCTGCATGTTTTCGCGCAGGCTGGCGGAGGCCTTGTCGTAGTCGGAGATCTGGTATTCGCAGAGGGCACGGCCATAAACGACGGCCTCGAGATCGGGGGATTGCGGATACTTTGTGACGAAGTCGTTGTAGCTCTTAACAGCCTGCTCGAAGATGCCCTTGCGGCCTGCATCCGTGGGCGGAAGCGCCATGGCCTTGGCGGCGAGAATCTGCGCGCGCAGATTGTCGATCATCTGCAACTGGTCGGGTGTGAGCGCTGGACCGGTCTTTGATTTTTCCAAACTGGCGAGCGCCTTGTCGAATTCGCCGAGGTAGAATTGGCAGACGCCGAGCTGAATGGTGGCCGACTGGACAAGAATATCCGTGGGATAGCCGGTGATGATGCCTTGGTATGCCGCGGCGGCGCCTTTGTAGTCGGCGTTTGAGAGCAGGTTGTAGGCGGCTTCGTTTTCCTGCGCGGCCGCCTGCGACTGGGCGTGAACCGTGCCCGGCCAGAAGAAAAGGGACATCAGAGGCGAGATGACAATAACGGGGAGCTTTTTCATGACGGCATACCCATAGCGGAAGCAGGCGGGTGATTCCAACGCATTTTTGAAAATCATTGCCGTGGCGGAGGCGCTTGATTTTACGCGCAGTTGCCGCGAGATTTTCAACATGGAAGAGTCACAACCGCCATGCCCGCCGCCATTGCCTCCTGAGGGCAACGACGCGTCCGCCCGGCAATGGATCACAGTCCTGCATTTGAGCGCGCTCGCGGGGCTTGTCATCGTTGGTTTCGGCCACATCCTCGGACCGCTGATCATCTGGCTTTTAAAGAAAAACGAGGTGCCGGGCATCGATGCCGCAGGCAGGAGCGTGCTGAATTTTCAGATCTCCTGGAGCCTGTGGTTTTTCCTTTCTGGAGTTGTGGCTATGGTGGGCTCCTGTCTCGTGGTGCCGCTTGCCCTGCCCGTGGGCACCTTCATCGCATGGCTGGCTTTCGTTATCAACGGGGCGATCAAGGCCAGCAACGGCGTGAGCTACAAATTCCCGCTGACGATCCGCTTTTTCAGCTGATTTTTTTAGAAAAACCAGACGGCACCGCATCAAGTGTGGAAATGCTCCACGCGACGGCCGATGCCCGCGAGTATCTCCCATGAAATCGTTCCCGCCTGGCCCGCCAGCTCGGTGACATCGATTGTCTCGTCCCCGTCACTGCCAATGAGCGTGACCTCATCGCCCAGCTCGACTTCGGGTCGATGAGAAACGTCGACCACGATCTGATCCATGGTCACGCGCCCGAGCACGGCGCAGCGGGCTCCACGCACCAAGACGCTCGCGCCTCGGCCCGACACCTGCCTCGGAAAGCCATCAGCATATCCCACCGCCACGAGCGCGGTGCGAATGGGTTTTTCGGCAATAAAAGAACGCCCATAACTGACGCTGGCGCCGGCAGGCAAATCACGCAGCAGCACCACGCGGGACTTCCATGAAAGCACAGGCTCGATGTGACTCGAAAACGCCGGCAGAGGCGAAACACCGTAAAGGATCAGCCCCGGCCTCACGAGGTCGTGCCGGTGCTCAGGACGGGTCAGGACACCAGCGCTGTTGAGAACATGGAATTTGGCTCCCGGCGCGACAGCGCGCAGTTCCTCCGAGATCGCGTGAAAGCCCTTGAGCTGCTCCAGAGTGAAAACCTCGTCCTCATCGGCCGAGGGGAGGTGCGTCGAAATGCTGTGCAACGAAACCTTCTTCATCGAAAGAACCCGCCGCACCTCATTCAATGCGGCTGGGACCGCGCATCCAACGCGTCCCATTCCGGTGTCGATTTTGAAATTCACGCTCACCTCGCCATACCGCGAATAGGCGTGAGCCTCGTCTGCGCTGGAAACCGTGACGATAAATCCGTTCTTTACAGCCGTCTCATACTCGGCAGGGAGGCAGGGGCTGAGCAGCATAACCGCGCGGCCATTTGCGGCGGGGGCGACCTCCATGGCCTCTTTGATATTGGCCACCCCAAAGACCTCGGTATCGTCGGCAAGGGTTTTGACAATATCGGCGACGCCGTGCCCGTAGCCGTTGGCCTTCACCACGGCGAGAATCCCGGGGCTGGGACCGATGCGATTCCTGACAAAAGCCAGATTCCGCCTCAGTGCGCCGAGGTTGATTTCAACCCAGGTGCGGAGATTTTCAGGAACTGGAAGTGCGGGCATATGGTTAAAGTGGAGGTAAGGGGATTCGAACCCCTGGCCTTCTCATTGCGAACGAGACGCTCTACCAACTGAGCTATACCCCCAAGGAAAAATGGGTTTTTCACACCGCGCCGAAGCCCTGTGCGATGCTTCGCAATGAACCACCGCGCCCTGCCAGCGGCAAGGAAAAATCCCGCGCCTGTTTTTAAGCTCCCCACTGGCCGCTGGAGCTGTTTTTTTAGGCGAATCGCAAAGCAACTCTTCAAAGTTCACGCCCCATCCACCTCCTGGATCTGCGCGCAGATCGGAGCGAGGGAACACTATGCCATCCCGCGCGTGCTGCACTGCTCGGGCAAGCTGGAGGCGCTTTTCACCGACTACTGGTCGCATGGGCTTTGGCATAAACTCGCCCGCTCCGCCCGCCTCAGAAGCAGGCTGCACGAGGATTTGACCGATGCAGAGGTTTATTCCTTCAATACCACTGCCATTCTGGATGGTCTCCGCAAACGGATCCGGCCGTCCACCGACCCCTACAGCGATTTTCTTCGCATCGGCAGTCGCTTCGGCAAGCAGGTGCGCTCAAGCCTAGCGCGGCGCCGCGAACAGCACTGGGAAAACACCATCTTCTTCGGCTACGACACCGGCTTTCTAGAAGCCGCAGCCTGGGCCAAGGATCGCGGCGCCGTTTGCATCGTCTGCCAGATGGACCCCTCGCGCACGGAAGTTGAAATGGTAAAGGAAGAGGAAAGGCACTGGCCCGGTTGGGCAAAGTCGCCAATCCTCGTTCCCGAGGAATACTTCGCCTGGCGCAAAGCCGAGTGGGCGCTGGCGGATGCCGTCATGGTCAATTCGCAATGGACCCTCGACGCCCTCGTTGAGCAGGGCGTGCCTGCCGCGAAAATCCACATCATTCCCCTCGCCTACGAGGTCGGGGATTCAGGCGAGGCCGACTCCCCAACCCCGCTCAGGCCCGACTCCGAACCGCTCCGCGTGCTTTTCCTCGGCCAAGTCAACCTCCGCAAAGGTGTCCAATACCTCCTCGAAGCCGCCCGGTTGCTGAAGACCCAAAACATCCAGATCGACATCGCAGGCCCGATTGCCATCGCCGACCAGTTTGTTGTAAAAGCCCCGCCCAATGTGCGATTCCACGGCGCCGTAACCCGCGACCGCGTCCGCGAATTCTACAGCCAGGCCGACGTTTTTGTTCTCCCCACGATCTCGGATGGCTTCGCGCTGACGCAGCTTGAGGCCATGGCACACGGTCTGCCGGTCATCACCACACCAAATTGCGGCCGTGTTGTGACCGATGGACTGGATGGCTTTATTGTGCCCGCGAGGGATTCCGCCACGCTCGCGGAGCGTTTGCAAACCCTACTTGAAGACCCCGAGCGCGTGCAGGCCATGGGCGAAGCCGCCCGACTTGCTGTAGCTGGATTCAGCTTGGACCACTTGGATAAAAACCTTCGCGCCCTCGAGACAAAGCTCAAAGGCCCTGCTCCGACTTCGCTGCCCTCATTTGCCTGAGCCTGTGGAAGTCGGCTTGGCCGCCTGCTCTTGCTTCCATGTGAGATAAGCCGCGTGCATCGCCCGATACTCGTAACGAAGCGTCATAGCCTGCCTGCGAAAAAGGTCCGCCTGGGCAATATCCTCCTTCTCCTCCAGATCCTTGATGGCGGCATCGATCTTCACGAAGGATTTCTCCACCTTCTCAAGTGCAGCATCACTGGGACTCGCTTTGAAAGCATCCAAGTTTTTCCGGATGTCACGAATCATCCCTCCCGGGGAATCGCATCCCACCAGACATACGACAGCCGTGCCGAGGATCAAAACCGCGCAAATCCGGAACCAGGCAAGAAGGGAAGATGTTGTCATCTCTCGAACGAGCGAACTAAATTCCACCCCTCATGGCAAACCCGCAAATCGAAAAAAGCTTCCCTCGCGGGGAACGCTTGTGTGCGACCGAGGAGGAAACCCGCCGCGCCGCACACGATCTCGCCGCCTGCCTCGGCGACCAATGCATTCTCAGTCTAGAAGGGCCTATGGGCGCGGGCAAAACCTGCTTCGTTAAAGGTCTCGCCGAGGCCATGGGATGCGACCAGCGCGAGGTTTCGAGCCCCACATTCACGCTTGTCCACGAGTATCACTCGCCACGCCGTCCACCGCTCGTGCACATGGACCTCTACCGCATCGAATCCGCCGCCGATCTAGCCGCGCTGGGCTTTGACGACTACCTCGCCGGCGACGGCATCGTGGCCATCGAGTGGGGCGGCAAATTTGCAGAAATGCTCCCGCCGCAAACGCTGCGTCTTGTTTTTTCGATCGAAGGCAACGCCCGCCGCATTCAGATTCAGCCATGACGATTCTCACCATCGAGTGTTCCAGCGCCATCGGCAGCATTGCCTTGACCAAGGGCGGTGAGGTCCTCCACGAGTGTTCCTTCGAAAATCCGCGCGGTCGCGGAACGGCGTTCTTCGAAGCGCTGGCTAATGCAAGCCGCCACATCGAGGCGCTCGACCTCGTGCTCGTCGGCACAGGTCCGGGCAGCTACAACTCGCTGCGCGCCTCCATCGCCGCCGCATGGGGACTCGCCCGCGCACGCTCGGCACGACTCCAAGGCATCTGCTCACTCCTCGGCTACGAGCCCGCCGAATATCATGTTCTCGGCGACGCCAGGGCGAACCAATGGTTCCACGGACACATCCGCAACGGACACCTCGCCGCCGCTCCAGCCCTCCTCACTCCAGACGAGGCCCTTGCCCAACTCACGCCGGGAGTCCCTGTTTTTTCGACCTCCTCCCTCCGCTATCAGGCAACCCTCGCCTCTCCGCAGGCCATCCACCTTGCCCTGCGCGCCCCCCAGGCCGGACCGGCGGAACCCATTTACCTCAAACCGCCACACATCACCAAATCCGCCAGCTGAAAAAATATGACGCCTCCACTCCAGCCCACAGCCATACAAAAAATCGGCACCGAACTCGCGATCGCCTGGAATGACGGCACCGAGTCCTACCTTGCCCTTGAATTCCTGCGTCGCCATTGCCCCTGTGCCGCGTGCGGCGGCGAGCCTGATGTGCTCGGCCAAGTCGCCCTACCCGCCGTCACCTACAACGACCGCAGCTTCGACCTTACATCCTGGCAGACGGTCGGCGGCTACGCCATCCAGCCCCGCTGGGCGGACGGACACTCGACAGGGCTTTATTCCTACAAATACCTCTGCCGCCTCGAATCCCAAGCCTCGAAGGCATAGCCCATTTTCCCTACGCCCAATTTTGCAAGCGGGCGGGCTCATTCGATTCCTGATACATGGACTTGGAAAGTTGGCGCACTTGGCGAATGCGCTGACGGGCACCGTTCATTTGCTCCAATTCCGAACTCACCTCCTGCATGGCTTGATCCAAAGCCTGCTTATTCGATTCGCGCAGAGCATCTGCCGCCTCGAGGCGATTCTGCAGTGCCTCGGCCATAGTGGGAGGAAGACGCAAATCGGAAAGCATGGGAGTCAGTGCGTTGATCAAGTCTCCCTGAGCGGGCAAAATGTCCAAGAGGCTTTCGATATCTTTTCTCTCAATAAAAAAAACCTCCAAGCGGAGGTTTTTTTCGTAGAGGGACAGGAGTCGCTCTAAGCGATCCGGCAAGCCATCATCGGCTTTCGGCTGAGTTTTTCTAATCAGCATTTCGCGCCGAGGCCATGAGCTGGGGCACCAGCAGCCCCAGCTTGCTCAGCTGCAGTCTGAAGAAGCATTTGGGACCATGCATCGCGAATATCCTGCATGAAGGCCGCCACTGTTTTGATTTTTTCGCGGCTTTTTTCGCGGTTAGCTTGATTGAGATGCTCCTGCATGAAGTCATACAAGCGGTAAAGATTCTCGGAGAACTCTCCACCTTTCTCCATGTTCAGTGTGGCTTGCAGCTCTGTGATGATTGCCTGCGTGCGCTGAATGTTATTGTGAATTTGCTCGTTTTGGCGTGCAAAATTTTCCTCATTGAAACCCAACTCCGCAGCTGCCATGAAGCGCAAGGCTCCATCGAAAAGCATCAGGACTAACTCTCCTGGTGACGCAGTTGTCGCAGCTGTTTTACGATAGATGTTGAGAGGATTATTGGATTTCAAAATGGTGAAATTTCAACTAAAGTATTATAACCAAAGAGAATTTCAACAGTTTTTTAAGGTATGATTTGTCCTTTGAGATTTGACCCGGAGTCATTGAGCACCGACCCGACAAGAATCGAGGCAATGCCATTCAAGACATTCAAAGAGGGATATGTCGGGTCGAGATTCCAATTGATGGCTTTGGTAACCTGACCAGGACGCACCTCGGTCTGGCTATTTTGCCACTCCCGCACCATTTCACGATGCGGTGCCTCCAAGCTGTCAGTGACAGACTTTTTATTCAGCAGCTCGGCTTTACCGGTTGCAATGACTGAGTCACGGATAGGAAGCTCGGTGGCTCCGACTTGTGGCGATGACATGTTGTTTTTAGCAGTCGCCGCGTTGACTTCTGGCCAAACCGGTGAGGTTTGTGGCAGGATGGGATGCATGTTGTTCATTTTATTTCTCCTTCTGAGTGTTGTTTTGAATTAGTTGTTTGAAAAGTTACTTTGTAAGTCAGACCATCGGATAAACTCGAAAAAACTTTAGTGATTATTTTGAGTTGTTGAAGGTTTTTGCAAGGTATGAGGATTGTTGCTGAAAGTTGGACTGCGCTCTTTCCATTGCAATAAAGGAACTTTCAAGAAGAGAACGCTGGGAGGCTAGGCGTCGCTCCACATCCTCGATTTGTTTATCTAGGCTCTTGTTTTGTGAGGTTATACTGTCAAGTTGAGCTTTAAAACCGCCGGCTGCAGTTCCAGAATCCGATACATAACCGCTTAGAAGTGTGTCCAGTCTATCAAGCAGACCAGTCCCTGAAGTCGAAAAATATTCGGCAATATCATCAGCAGCAGTGGCAAGTTTGGACTCCAAATCTGCGGATTTTGTCAGCGAGATTGTGGGTTCGATACCGGCAAAGTTAATACCGAGGTCGGATAGCCTCTGCACGCTACCAGAAATACCGCTTCCAGATGTGTAGAGGGCAGTCCGAAGGGATCGGGAGAGAGAGGCCAACTCGCGGTTCCCTGCAAGCACCGCAGTGCTCACCTTGTCACCGCTCACGGTCACTTTCGTGTATTTTTCGATCGCATTTTGAACGGCATTGTATTTTGAGACGAAATCATTTAGCGATTCTTTGGCCGCCGTATAATCGCCCGCTACGGTTACAGTTTGCTCGCCAGAGGAATTTGCGGTGACGCTAAGACCTTCAATGCCATGAGCCGTTTCGTCCAAGATGTTGCTGCGACTGGACAGCACTCCCCCTCCGTTAATTGTAAAGGTGGCGTCTGCTCCGAGCGTGGGGCTCTGACCTAACAAGCCCATGGCGGCTCCAAGAGTCCCGGTGCCGGTGTCGGCCACAGTAATACCGACATTGCCGGTGACTCGACTCGTCAAAGAAAATTGCCCCGCAGCAAGATCATAGATTGCAGTAACTCCTGCTGATGAGTCATTTATTTTTTTTAAGACATCTTGAATCGTATCGGTGCTTTTGTAAGAGATCGATTCACCATTAATGACCAGAGTTTCCTCGACTCCAGCAACAACTGGGGTCAACCCCGACAAATTCGAGGAGTTTAAAGGAACATTCATCTTTGGAGCCGATAATCCGGGAGAAGCACTCGCGACCTCATAGGAACCACCACTAAGAACACCAGATCCTGACAAGCGCATGGCTTGCAAAAAATTACTTGTGTCATTCGAGGCGCCTAATGATATTGGCGCACCAGAGGCGAGGTGGATTTGATCACCACTGTAACTCGCTACGACACCGGTTTGGCCGAGTATTTTTCCAAAAATATCATCCAAGGAATCAGTGGTGGCGATGGTTATTTTTTCACCATTCACTGTGAAATAACCGGCCTTGATCGTGCGACCAACTGAAATATCTGAGATGTCAACCGAGGTATCAATATCTGCAACCAAATCGGCAGATCCGGATAGTTTCGAGGTAGTTGCCGGTGTAAGCAGATTGAATTTGTATTCCCCCGCAGGAGCGTCTTTGGACGCAGATGCCGCCCAATTTGTAGATGTATCTTTAAATGTGGCCGATTTTTTAAAGAGAGCATCTTCCGAGACCAAGGAAGTAAGGCTGGTTTTGAAAGTCGAGACCAAACCCTTGAGTTCGTTGATCGCGCTTGACTTGGATGCGAGAGCACTTTTTTCTCGAACCATGCGGTTCTGCGGAGCGCGACTGACCTCGATGAGCTGATCAACGATCGACTTCCAGTCGAATCCTGACGCCAAACCTGATAATGCCATTCCCATAGTTGTTAGATCGACGGAGTTTTTTAAAACTTAAGAAATATTTTCAGACCCAATTCACCGTCGAGTTGTTGAGCGCTGCGATGGATGAGTTTTGGATGATCGCAATCAATTCATCGGTAGTTCCGAGTTCGCGAAATAGGCCTTGGTGTGCAGTGAGTCCTGAGACCGAGTGAACACCCAAATAGTAATTCACTGCGGAGCCGACGAGTTGAAGTTTATCGGAACCGGAGGTGAAATCGGTAATGTATGCGTAATCGGTGATGCCGACGCTATTGCTTTTGCCGTCGCTATAAAGATAGCCAACTGCTGTGCCTAGGACGAAGAGGTCATTGCCATTACCACCCGTGAGTGTGTCGATTTCAGCGTAACCACCGGATGATGTTGCCAGAGCGCCGAGGAGGGTATCGTTTCCGTCTCCCCCGAAGATCGAATCGTTTCCTGCGGCCCCGCTTAGGAAATTGGCTCCGCCATTTCCTGTCAGGATATTGGCCAAGGAGTTGCCCGTTCCATTGACTGCACCTACCCCGAGCACTAATCTTTCAACATTATTGCCTAATGTATAATCGCTTATTAAGGAAAATTCGACCGTATCGGTGCCCTCGGAGGCCAACTCGAGCACGGAGTCACCAGCGCTATCAACGAAGTAGTAATCGTGGCCAGTGCGTCCCACGAGCGAATCCTCGCCACCTCCTCCGTGAAGGGTGTTTGAAGAGGTATTGCCGGTGATTGTGTTGTTATTGGCATTTCCGTAGGCCGTGGCAACCGAACCACCCAGAACCAGCAGGTTGAAGTCCGTTGACAAGGTGTAGCTATTCATGAGCGTGATGATACCATCGTTCCCACCGCCGCCGACCAGGCTGTCTCCGACGCTATCAACGACAAAGTAATCATTTCCGACTCCACCGACCATCGTGTCGTTACCCAGTCCGCCATTCAGCGTATCATTGCCGCCTCCTCCGAGGAGTAAATCACCTCCATCACCACCATCAAGGGAGTTGGATTTGCTGTTTCCCACGATAGTATTGGCAAGGCTGTTTCCGATTCCTGCCACGCCCAAGGACCCAAGCAGAAGGTATTCGACATTCGAGGCGAGTGTGTGGACGCTGATGTTTGCGAGCACGCTGTCGGTGCCTGAAGAGACTCCAGAGGTTTCGATAATGACATCTGCCAAGTGGTCAACGATATAATAATCATTCCCGTTAAAACCCACGAGCGTATCCGCGCCACCTCCTCCATCGAGGGTGTTATCGATCGAATTGCCGACGAGATAATTGGCTGTGGATCCGCCCGAAATACTGGCAACACCATCGGCAAGAATGACATTTTCAATATTGGCTCCGAGCGTGTAGCCATTAAAGCTGGCTACAACCGAGTCATTTCCGCCGTTAGCATCTTCCACGATAAAATCATCCGCGCTATCTACCACATAGTAGTCATCCCCGAGGCCGCCGATGAGGGTGTCTGCGCCTCCGCCGCCGTCGAGGGTGTTGTTCGAGGCGTTGCCCAGCATGGAGTTGTTGGAGGCATTGCCAGTGATCTGGTCACCAGTTCCGAGAACAAGATTTTCGATAACGGATCCCCCTCCGAGGGTGAATCCACCGGAAACATTGACGAGGATGGTATCCGTGCCGCCTGAGTCGGAAATGACATCGCCGACATTGTCCACCATATAGTAGTCGTCACCAAGACCACCGTCGAGAGAGTCGGCGTCCGCGCCACCATCGAGCGTGTCGTTTCCTGATCCGCCGATGAGAGTGTCGCCCCCTGCCGCGCCGCTCAGGGAGTTGGCAAGGGTGGAGTGGCCGGTGAGGGTGTTGTTGCCGGCATTGCCGGAGCCGAGGGTTGCGGAGCCGGTGAGCACGAGTCCCTCGACATCATTGGTAAGCGTGTAGCCCGAGAGGCTTGAAAAAACGATGTCTGTGCCTTCGTCGCCGTTTTCAACGACGAGATCGCCTGCATCCGACACAAAGTAGGTGTCGTTGCCTCCGGCCCCCACGAGGGTGTCAATACCGGCCCCGCCGTCGAGCGAATTGTTGGAGGCATTGCCTTGAATACTGTTGGCGCCGTTGCTGCCTATGCCGGAGATGCCACCAACGCCGAGGATGAGGTTTTCGATGTGGTTGGCTATGGTGTAAGTGGGGAGATTAGCCAGAACGGTGTCTATGCCGCCGACGGCAAGTTCGAGGATCGTGTCGAGGGTGGAATCCACCTCGTAGAAATCGTCACCAGATCCGCCGATGAGGCTGTCATCCCCCAAGCCGCCATTGAGGGTGTCGTTGCCGCCAAGGCCAAAGAGGGTGTCATTGCCGTCTCCGCCGTCGAGCGAATTGGATGACGCATTTCCGAGCAGGGTATTTGCAATCGAATTTCCAGATCCGATCATGACGCCGGTGGCGAGTTCGAGGTGTTCGAGATTGGCTGCGAGCGTGTAGTCTTCCACGCTTGCGAGCACGCTGTCCGTGCCCGCGCTGGAGTCCTCGATAACTTGGTCGAGAACGCTATCCACCAGATAAAGATCATCGCCCGTGCCCCCGGCCATGCTGTCATCACCTAGGCCGCCGTTGAGGGTGTCATTCCCGGCACCTGCGCTAAATGCGTCGTTGCCTGCGGCTCCAAAAAGAGAATTATTTAGTCCATTCCCCACTAACGAGTTATCAAGGCTATTTCCCGTGCCATTGTAAACAGAGACGCCCAAGATCAGCGACTCGACATGGGCGGTGAGGACATAGTTGTTAATATTCGAGAGGACTTGGTCTTCTCCGGAGTCGGACGCTTCGACGACCCGGTCGGTGAGGTCGTCGATCGTGTAGTAGTCATTTCCCACCCCCCCCGCAAGGGTGTCGGATCCGGTGCCTCCGTCGAGGGTATTATCGTCGGCATTTCCTATGAGCGAGTTGCCGCCAGAATTGCCTGTGCCACTCAGACCGGTTCCGAGAATGAGATGTTCGAAGTGGGTGGGGAGGGTGTAGGTGGCCAGGTTTGAGAGAACGCTATCGGTGCCTTCAGAGACATTTTCGACAAGCACATCTGCAATATTGTCGACGACATAGTAATCGTTGCCCAACCCGCCGATGAGTGTATCGGCACCTTCGCCACCATCGAGGGTATTGTTCGAAGCATTGCCTGTGAGGGTATTGGCACTGCCGTTGCCCGTGCCGACGGCAACAGAACCGGCAAGAAGAAGTGCTTCAACATTTTCGGCAAGGGTGTAGCCGCTGATAGTGGCCACGACGAGGTCTGTGCCGCCGAGTGACAACTCATCGACCAGGTCCAAGAGGTTGTCCACGAAGTAAGTGTCGTTGCCGGTGCCACCGGCCATCGAATCGATGCCACTGCCGCCATCGAGAGAGTTGTTTGCGGTGTTTCCAACGAGTGTGTTTGAGAGGCTATTTCCTGTGCCCGCTACGACGACGCCTGTGAGTTCGAGGTAATCGACATGTGCGGCGAGCGTATAACCACTGACGCTTGCAAGAACGGAGTCGGTGCCTTGCGAAAGCAACTCGATGATCGTATCGCTGAGGCTGTCGAGGAGGTAGAGGTCATTGCCTAATCCCCCGACCATGCTGTCGTTGCCCGTGCCGCCATTGAGCGTGTCGTCGTCGGCAAGTCCGATGAGCGTGTCGTTGGAGGTATCCCCAGCGAGGCTGTTTGCGAGGGAGTTTCCTGTGATGCTATTGGCAAGCGAGTTTCCAGATCCTGAAAAAATCCCGGTGCCAAGAATGAGATTTTCCACGCTGGCACCCAGGGTGTGGTTTTCGTAGTTGGCGAGAACGGTGTCAGTGTCGGCACCGGATTCCACAATGGTGTCGCCAACTTGGTCCAAGATATAAAAATCTGCTCCAGCGCCACCCACCAGCGTGTCAGCCCCAGCGCCGCCATCAAGCGTGTTGGCGGCCGCGTTTCCAGTCATCGAATTGTTGAGGGAATTTCCTGTGGCATAGCTGCCTGTGACAAGCAGCAAGTTTTCGACATGCTCAGCAAGGGTGTAGGAATTTACGAAGTTGCCGACAACGAGATCCGTGCCTTCGGAGTCGTATTCGATGACTTTGTCGTAAACAGTATCCAGGATGTAAGTGTCATTCCCAGCGCCCCCGATGAGTGTGTCGACTCCGGAACCGCCATTCAAGGTATTGGCCACCGAATTGCCTACGAGAGTATTGGAGAGAGAATTACCCATGCCGTAGACGACGGTTCCAGAGAGAACGAGGACTTCCGTATTTCCGGCCAGCGTATAGCCGGTGACACTCGCAATGACGGAATCTGTGCCTGCTGAATCGGCTTCGACAATGATATCGCTTGTGGAGTTTACAAGGTAGGTATCATTGCCTCCTCCTCCATCCATGCTGTCGTTGCCGTCCCCCCCGTTAAGCGTGTCTTGGCCATCTCCTCCAACCAATGTATCCGCCACCACGCCGCTGCCGCCGTAGAGGCTGTCATTTCCGACTCCGCCGGAGAGGGAATTTACAGAGGCGTTTCCAATGAGCGTATTGTCTGTCGAGTTTCCAGTGCCAGCAAGGACCGTGCCGCCGAGGAGGAGGATTTCGACATGATCGGAAAGTGTAACGCCTGTAATATTGGCGATCAAGCTGTCGGTGCCCTCACCGGAGTTTTCCATGACGACATCGGTCGTGAGATCGACCGTGTAGTAGTCATTGCCGATGCCGCCAATAAGAGTGTCGGCTCCGGCACCGCCGTTGAGCGAGTTGTTATTAGAATTGCCAATCAGCGAGTTTGCCTCGGCATTGCCGGTGCCGCTAATGACTGTCGAGGCACTTCCAAGGATGAGGGCTTCCACGCTGTTGGCGAGGGTGTAACTGTTAATGTTGGCAAGAACCGAATCGGTGCCTGCGTTGAGGAGTTCCACCACAGCATCCGTGGCGCTATCAACGATGTAGTAGTCGTTTCCCGCACCGCCCAACATCGAATCATTTCCGGTGCCACCGTCCAGAGTATCCGCACCGGCCTCGCCAAGGAGCGTGTCGTTACCTGCGCCGCCGGAGAGCGAGTCGTCTCCATTGCCTCCAGCAAGGCTGTCGATGCCATCAAGTCCAGAGAGGGTGTTTGCGAGAGAATTGCCAGTCAGCGTGTTAGCAAGGGAGTTGCCAGTTCCTGTGGTGGTGTCGGTGACGAGGAGCAACCTCTCCACATTGTTGCCAAGAGTGTAAGCGGGCAAGGTGCTAATGCTGACAGTATCTGTGCCTTCGCTTAAAGCCTCGAGCACAACATCGCCAGCGTTATCAATAAAATAGTAGTCGTCATTGGTGCCACCGGCCATGCTATCCGCATCCGTGCTCCCATTGAGTGTGTCGTTGCCCGCGCCACCAACAAGGGTATCGTTTCCAGCTCCACCATTGAGGCTATTCGCAGAAGCGTTTCCAGTCAGGCTGTTGGCGATCGAGTTACCTGTGATACTGGCTATGGTTCCGGTGAGAATCGCATTTTCAACATGGTTAGCGGAGGTGCCCATGTTGTAGGAGTTAATCAAAACACTGGCTGTGTCCGTGCCATCATCATCCAATTCGAGAATGATGTCGGTGAGGCTGCCAATGAGATAGTAATCGTTACCCGCCTCGCCGATGAGTGAGTCGTTGCCGGTGTTTCCGTTGAGCGTGTCGTTGCCAGAACCACCGTAGATCGTGTCGTTGCCAATTCCTCCGTCGATGGAATCATGGCCATCCGCTGCGAAGAGTGAATTGTTGCCAGTATTTCCAACAATCGTGTTGGCGGATGAATTGCCAATTGCGGTAATAAAAGAGACCCCGGTCTGAAGAAGCAGGAATTCCACATTCTCGGGAAGAATGTAGCCATTAACACTGGCTGCAACGCTGTCGATGCCTTGGCTGGATAATTCCAGAATACTATCCGATAGGTTATCAACAAGATAGTAGTCGTTATCGAGACCACCGACCATGCTGTCGGCATCGGTGCCACCATTGAGGGTGTCGTTGCCAGCGAATCCTATCAGTGTGTCATTGCCGGCAACACCGCTCAAGCTATTGGCAGCAGCATTTCCCACGAGGCTGTTGGCGATCGAGTTGCCACTGAGAGAGGTGAACAATCCGCTCAAAACGGCATTTTCCACATTGTTGGCGACACTTGCCATGTTATAACCGCTCACGGAAACGAGAACCGTGTCAGTGCCACCAGCGAGCGATGATTCTGTGATTCGATCCCCGGTGTTATCCACGAGGTAATAATCATCCCCATCGCCGCCGACCATCGAGTCGGCTCCAACGCCTCCATCGAGGGAATCATCCCCAGAGTTTCCCAGAAGAGTGTCGGCGCCGTCCCCAGCTACGAGCGAGTTGTTTTCTGCATTCCCAACGATCGAGTTGGCGAGCGAGTTTCCTGTGCCGGTAATAACCGCGCCCGCAAGAAGCAATCTGTCGACTTGATCAGCGAGCGTGTAGGCGTTCAGTGTGGACACGACCCAATCAGCGGTGCCGCCAAGGGCCAACTCGATCACGACATCACCGCCATCTTCCACGAAGTAGGTATCGTTTCCGGTGCCTCCAATCATGGTGTCGGCACCAGTGCCGCCATCGATTGAATTGTTGCCGGTATTATTTCCGTAGAGAGAATTAGCTAAACCATTTCCGTAGAGATTTATATGTGACGCCCCACTGAGTGTTCCCACCTCGACATTTCCTGAAAGCGCGTAGGTGACGCCCGCCTGAATGGTATCCACGCCTTCTCCAAAATTTTCTAAGATGTTATCCAGTGAGGAGCTTACAATGTAGTAGTCGTTGCCAAGACCCCCGACCATGCTGTCGTCGCCGGAACTCCCATCGATCGAGTCATTTCCAGCTCCTCCCAAAATCGTATCGTTCCCTGCACCTCCAGAAATGGTAACGCCTGTGCTGTAGGCTGATAAATCCAATGAGTCTGCGGCACTCCCCCCAAAAACCGAGGCGATTCCGAAGGACTCGGCATTCGGGCCAAGAACGACTTGGCTTGCAGCAGAAGCGAAGAGGTGGAGGCGCTCGACCTTGGTCGTCGCATCGGCGCGTGCAGCGTTGAACCTAGGTGGTGCAAAATCGGCGTCAAGCAGAGCAACAGCAGCTGAAAAAAACAGGCTGTCAGCCCCGGAATTTCCGATAATGGTGTCAGCCAAGCCTGCGGCCAAAAAATTCGTGCGATTGCTTACAGAAAAGGAAGCCATGGAGTGAGCGTTTCGAGAGGTTTAGGAAAAGGCTTTGGTATAAATATTGTTTCTTAAATCGACGGATTCAGACCAAAGTTGAGAGGGACATGAAGGAAAGATTATTCTTGTGCTATCTGAAGTCAATAGCCGCCGTTTCTTGACGACCTTGGTTTTCCAAGTCTTTCTGTGGATTGGCCCACAGAGGCTATAACTCCCATGCGCAAATACCTCTTCATCCACCCGAATTTCCCTGGCCAGTTCCTGCATGTGGCGCGGAATCTCGTGTCTCACGGAATGGATGTGCTGGGCGTGGGAGAGCATGCGAATGTGCAGCGGCAGGCGGGGATGGTCAAGGGGGCGAGGTTGCTTGGATATAAATTGCCACGGCGGGCGGCGAAGGAGACGCATCATTATTTGCGGGGCACTGAGGAGAATGCTCTGCGCGGGCAGGCGGTGCTCAGGTTGTGTCTGGCGCTGAAGAAGGAAGGCTATCGACCGGATGTCATCGCCGCGCACACAGGCTGGGGAGACACGCTTTTCCTGCGCGAGGCGTTTCCGGAGGCGCAGATTTCGGGGTATTTTGAATACTACTACCGGCCGCGCGGAGCGGATATCGGGTTTGATCCCGAGTTCCGAATGAACCTCGACAATCTGCTCGAGGTGCGGATGAAAAATGCCACCTCGCTGCTGGCTTGGGAGGATTGCGATGCGCGGTGGACGCCGACACGCTGGCAGGCTTCCCTGTTTCCGCAGAATCTCAAAAGCGACCTGCTGATCCAGCATGAGGGAGTTGATACGAAAACAATCCGCCCGAATCCTGAAGCCAAAGCGACCTTGCCCGATGGCACCACGGTGCACGCCGGGGAGGAGATTTTAACTTTCGTAAATCGCAACATGGAGCCTTACCGGGGATTCCATATCTTCATGCGCGCCCTGCCGGAAATCCTCTCCCGGCGGCCTCAGGCGCGGGTTTTGATCACTGGGATGGAAAATGACACCTCATATGGCAACAAGCCGACTGATGGCCTGACATGGCGGCAAAGGCTGTTGAAAGAGGTCGGCGAGCGCATGGACCTCTCACGTGTGCATTTCCTCGGCAAGCTGCCGTTCGACGCCCATCTGCGCGTTCTGCAACTCTCGCGGGCCCATGTTTATCTCACCTATCCCTACTTTGTGTCTTGGTCGATGCTTGAAGCAATGTCAGCGGGATGCGTGGTGATCGGCTCCAGCACGCCGCCGGTCACGGAATTCATCGCGGATGGAAAAACCGGCCTGCTTGTGGATTTTTTCGACATCTCAGGTCTCGCCAATCGCGTCTGCGAGGCCCTCGCCGAGCCGAGACGCTTTGATTCCCTGAGGGAAAACGCCCGAAAACTCATCGCCGAGCGCTACGACCGCGACAGCATTTGCGTGCCAGCGCTACTGAAGATGTTTGGGGGGTGAGACCGACGCCTACTTTTGATACACCTTGCCGTCGTCGAACATTTTTTCCTCTCGGACGGGCAGGGCTTGGGCAGAGCGATCCATTTCCTGGAAGAAGCAGCTTTCGTAGCCCGTGTGGCAGGCACCAGTTTCTTGCTCGACCTCGAAGAGGAGGACATCCTTGTCGCAGTCCACGAACCAGCGGACGACGCGCTGGGTGTGGCCGCTGGATTCGCCTTTGAGCCAGAGTTTGCTGCGTGAGCGGCTCCAGTAGGTCATGAGTCCCTTCTCGAGGGTCATGGCGAGGGATTCGCGGTTCATCCAGGCGAACATGAGGACGCGGCCGGTGGGGCGCTCGGCACCGGAGGCTTCTTGGACGATCACGGGAATTAACCCGTCGGCGGTGAATTTGAAATCGAATTCCACAGGATTGCTAAATGAGCCCTGTTGGATAGCCTCTGCGGACACATTCGACAAACACAAAGAATATGTCCGCAGCGCCATCATCACTCGAAGCAGAGTCCGCCGTTTATCGAAGCGCGGCTCCTCAGACGCTGCACCTGAGGCTTGCCGACATCGAGGACCTTCTGCCACGGGAGCTGCTGCTGCGGCCGATTGCAGAGGATGAAACCATCGATCTCCCCGCCAGCCACATCCTAGCCCACATCGTTCCCACCCTTTCCCTGAGCCTGCTGGCTGAGCTTCGACCGGATCTGATCGAGCCCGTTCGGGGAGTGGTCCGTCTGCCTGCCCACCGCATTGCGAAAGGCTACGGGCTTCTGGAAACAAGAGATTCCATGCCTACGGAGTCGGACGATTTTTTGTTTCGTGACGAGATTCCCTCACCCTCGGCGCACCTAGGAAAAATCCTCGCGCCCCCTGATGAACCGGAAATCGAGCAACTACCGGAGCCTGTCGAAGCCGCTACAGAGCATGAGAGTGAGCCCCCGCCGCGCCGTCTTGCAGAGATCATAAGCAATCTGCCCACCTTCCAACGCGTCACCGAAACGACTTTTCTCACGCTCAAACCCCTCGCTCCAGAGCCCCAACCATCCAACGCCGCAGCGGAATCGGAAATCCCAGACCAACACGCTCTGCAGGCGCTCTTCATGACGGATGAAAACCTAAGCACCGGCCGCGTTGTCGAACTCTGCGGAGGCCTGCCTGGCATCCAGTCTTGTGTTCTCACCTCCGAGAACCAAGTGGTCGCCTCCCACAACATCCCCGAGGGACTCGACATCGTATCCCTCAGCTCGAATGCCGCCGCCATGCTCCGCGCCATGCACGACGCCTCAGCGGGCATGGGTATTGGCGAAATCCCTGCCGTCACCCTCCACACGGCAAAAGGCCCGCTCAGCATTTTTCAAAAAGAACACCTCGCCATGCTGGTCTTCCACGGCGACCGGGGATTCGTCCCTGGCGTGCGGGAAAAAATGACCGCTGCTCTCACAGAACTCACCCGCACCCCGCTGGCGCTCCCCGCTCCGGCAACGGAGGGCTGAATGCCATTGCCGCCGGGCGGCACATCATTTAAAGACCAACACCACTATGATGGAACTTGTGCAAAAGGGCGGCCCCCTCATGTGGCTCATCCTCGCCTGCAGCGTCACCGGCCTCGGGGTCTTCCTGGAGCGCATCATTTACTTCCACCGCGCATCGATCCAGACGGGAGACTTTCTGCGGGGGTTAGCGAATCTGATCAAAAATAAAAACTACGCCGAGGCGATCCAGGAATGCGCAGCATCTCCCGGCCCGGTGCCCCGAGTCCTCCACGCGATGCTTCTGCGGCATGACGCGCCTCGAACTGAACTCCGCGACATCGCGCAGGAGGCAGGCCAACTCGAGGTTCCGCGACTGGAGCGCAACTTGGCGCTTCTTTCCACCATCGCCTATGCCACGCCGCTCATTGGCTTGCTTGGAACGATCCTCGGTCTGCTGACGGCGTTTCAGCAGATCACCACCCACGGTGGCTATGCCACAGCGGCCGAAATCGCAGGCGGAGTCTATGAGAGCCTGCTCACCTCCGCCGCCGCTCTCACAGTGGCTTTGCCGGCATTTGTCGCCCACAGCTATCTCTCCGCGAGAGTGAACAATGCCATACACGACATCGAGCGCGCAGGCATCGAGATGCTCGAAATCCTCCGCGCCCCATCCAACGACCAAGCGTGAAACTCCAACGCTCGCCGAGCCTGCATCCAGCCCTGCTTTTTATCGCGCCATCCCTTGATGTGGTGCTGGCCTTGATTTTTTTTATCATCCTGAGCACCTCATTCCTTTTGCAACCTGGCGTGGGCGTCTCGGTGCCGGACTCCCCCTTCCTGCTCGCCCCGCAACGGAATCCGCTCATCATCAGCATCGTCGCCGCGCCACTCTCCTCCGTGTATTTCGAGAACGAAGAGACCGACCTCGAAGAGCTTCGCGAAAAGCTCCACGCCCGCACGGAAAGACACCACACGCTCATCATCAAGACCGACCGCCACGCGCCATTTGAAAAACTGGCCACCGTCATGAATATCTCGCTTGGACTCGGCTACCCCACTGTCATTGCCACTTCGGAGGACAAGTGAAATCCGCCACACTGCTTTTCAAATGGCCCCACCGCCATCGCATTCACCTCCTCTTGCCGAGTATGCTAGTCATCGCCGCGCTTGCGCACGGCGGGATTTTTTTCCTCTTCTCGGTGGCCAATCCGCCTGTGAAAGCCGATGGACTGAACCCAGCGCGCGTTTACTTCCTCGACGAGGGCAGCCCTGAACTCGCCCAACTCGAGACCATCCTCGCCTCGAACGACCCAGCCCTGTTTGCTCCGCGCCATCCATCTTCCGCCAACCGGGAATCCACAGCCATCTATGTTCCCCAATACGCCTCGGCCAAAACCGCCCTCCTCAACATGCCACCGCGAATCAAACCAGGCGCAGTCACCTCCCCCAACCCGAATCCTGTATTAGTCAAAAAAACTCAGACCCCGCCTGCGACCACGGCAGTCCACCCTGACTCGAACCGCCTGTCCGCCTCGCCGGAACTGGCATCGCGCCTGCCCGAGACTCGCAATGAAATGTCATTTCCCCAAGCCACGACCACTGACGCTCTCGACTCTGCGTCATTTTTTGTAGGAGTTCGATCCGATGGCACTGTCGCCCACATCCTGCCCTCCCGATCTTCTGGCGATATGAAACTCGATCAAAAGACCCTTCAAATCATCCAATCCCTGCGCTTCGCCCCCGACGAAAACATCCCGCTTGCGTGGGGATTTGTGAGCCTTCATTTCGCCGCAAAACCATCCCTCCCCGTCGAGCCATGATTCGCATGCCGCTGCCATGGCTCGTTTTCACGGCCCTCTTCATCTTTCTTGCTGGAATCCTCTTCACTTGGATCTGCTACGAGATCGGGCGACGACGACGCGAATCCCGTAAACTCCTTGCTTGGACTCAATGCCCCATCTGCGCCTTCCAATACAAGGCAGACCCAACCGCTCGCCTCCAACGCTGCCCACAATGCGGCAGTAAAAACGAACACCTCCCGATTAAGCCCATCTGATCCTAGGCCGCATGTGTGCCAGAAAAAATGTCTCATGTGGCACTATTCAGGCAATAAATGAGTCATATTGACTCTTTTTAAGAATAGCACACAGGACGATACTTTTTACAAAAACCTTACATCCAACATTCTAAATACTTCAGGCATGTCAGGCCCGCGAATTGCTTGAATTTAGACCGCAACATTCAACTCTATGGGAAAAATTTTAGGAATTGATTTAGGAACCACAAACTCCTGCATGTCGGTGATGGAAGCCGGTGAGCCCGTCGTGCTGGAAAACTCCGAGGGCGCGCGCACCACACCATCCGTCGTCGCCTTCACAAAATCCGGCGAGCGCCTCGTCGGCCAAGCCGCCAAGCGCCAAGCCATCACAAACCCCGCGAACACGATCTTCTCGGTGAAGCGTTTCATGGGCCGCAAATTCGACGAAGTCCGCAGCGAAGAGCACCGCGTGCCTTACAAACTTGTGAAAGCCGCCAACGGCGACGCACACATCCAAGTCGAGATTGACGGCAAGCCCAAGAGCTTCTCGCCTCAGGAAATCTCCGCGATGATCCTCGCAAAGCTCAAGGCCGATGCCGAAGCCAAGCTGGGTGAAAAAATCACCGAGGCAGTCATCACGGTCCCAGCCTATTTCAACGACTCGCAGCGCAACGCCACGAAAGATGCCGGTAAGATTGCCGGTCTCGATGTGAAGCGCATCATCAACGAGCCAACAGCCGCCTCGCTGGCCTACGGACTCGACAAGATGAAGGACGAGAAAATCGCCGTCTATGACCTTGGCGGCGGCACATTCGACATCTCGGCCCTTGAAATCGGTGACGGCGTCTTTGAAGTCCGCGCCACCAATGGCGACACCCACCTCGGTGGTGACGACTGGGACAACCGCATCATGGACTGGATCATCGCCGAGTTCAAAAACGACTCCGGCATCGACCTCTCCAAGCAGCCCGACGCCGTCCAGCGCATCAAAGAAGAAGGCGAAAAAGCCAAGATCGCCCTCTCCTCCACGCAAGAATACGAGATCAACCTGCCATTCATCACAGCAGACGCCACGGGGCCGAAACACATTCAGAAAAAGCTTACCCGAGCCAAACTCGAGCAACTCACCGACGACCTCTTCGAGCGCACGCTGAAGCCAGTGAAAGACTGCCTGGGTGACGCCAAGTGGACGAAGAGTGATGTCAACGAACTCGTCCTCGTCGGCGGCATGACACGCATGCCAAAGGTCATCGAGACCGCCCGCGAACTCATTGGCAAAGAACCCCACAAGGGCGTGAATCCCGACGAAGTTGTGGCCATCGGCGCAGCCATCCAAGGCGGCGTGCTGAAGGGTGATGTGAAGGATGTCCTGCTCTTGGACGTGACTCCGCTCACCCTTGCGATCGAAACCGCCGGCGGCATCGCCACCCCGATGATCCCACGCAACACGACGATTCCGACCAAGAAATCGAATGTGTTTTCCACCTATGCCGACAACCAGCCCGGCGTGGAAATCAAGGTTCTCCAAGGTGAGCGCCCGCTCAGCCGCGACAACAAGAATCTCGGCACATTCCATTTGGATGGCATCCCGCCAGCCCCGCGTGGTGTTCCTCAGATCGAAGTAACTTTCGATATCGACGCAAACGGCATTCTGAATGTTTCCGCCAAGGACCTAGGCAGCGGCAAGGAGCAGAAAATCTCCATCACCGGTTCTAGCGGCCTCTCCAAGGAAGAAGTCGAAAAAATGCAGAAAGAAGCCGAAGCGCACGCCGAAGACGATCGCAAAGCAAAGGAAACCATAGAAATCCGCAATAACGCCGACAATCTTGCCTACCAGTGCGAGAAGCAGCTCAAGGAACTCGGTGACAAAGTGGATGGCGCTTCGAAGAAAAACATCGAAGACGCTATCGAAAAAGTCCGCGAAGCCCTCAAGGGCAACGACTCCGATGCGATCAAGTCCGCCTACGACGACCTGCAAACCAAGTTCCAGGAAGTCACTACGGCAGCCTACAAGGCCGCTGCGGCCTCAGCTGGCCCGACTCCTGAACAGGAAGGCGAAGCTGCAGCCGAGCCACAGGCCAAGAAGGACGATGTCGTCGACGCCGAATTCGAAGTCCTCGACGAAGACAAGAAGAAATAATTCCAACCACTTTAACAACCCGCTCCGGTTCGCACAGAGCCGGAGCCTGTTAAAAACAAAACCAACAAAACGACACATAAACACATGGCAAACCCAAACATCAAACCTCTCGGAGACCGCGTGCTCGT
>JBILMW010000115.1:0-8373 GCA_044375335.1 Terrimicrobiaceae bacterium
AAAGCCCCACAAGAGGAAAAGAGAGCTGACCAATGCAAATGTCACAAAATGGTTGCGGCCATCTGCGGTGCGAAAGAGGGAGAGCGACTTCATGAATACGGGGAGGTTGAGTGGCTCACAAATTGTCGAGCGCCGACGGAATTTGCGAGCGCATTTTTTACACGGCGCGTGATGCTATCACTCGCCCTGAGACATCTGCCTGCCAGCGGTGGTATTTGAACTTGCAGTTGAGATTCCCTTTTCGAACGGCATATTCTCGGTTGCTTATGAAACGAATTTTCTCAGCCCTGCTTCTCGGTTTGACAATCAGTGCCCACTCGGCGACAGACACTGCCTCCATGCAAGACATCCGGATCATCGTTAACACCAATAAAGGCCCTATCGAGGCCACACTCCAACCTTCGGCAGCACCAGTGACCGTGGCGAATTTCCTGAACCTCGCCAAACGCGGCTACTACAATGGCATCACCTTCCATCGCGTGATCCCACAGTTTATGATCCAAGGCGGCGACCCAACCGGCACTGGCCGGGGAGGCCCGGGCTACCGCTTCGAGGACGAGGTCAAATCCGGTCTGCAGCACGACAAGCCCGGCATCTTCTCGATGGCAAATGCGGGTCCGGGAACAAACGGCAGCCAGTTTTTCATCACCCATGTGCCCACTCCTCACTTGGACGGACGCCATACGGTCTTTGGTGTCACCACGAAGGGCCAGGATGTGATCGACTCGATCCGCATGGGCGACACGATCGAGAAGATCGAAATCCTCGATCCCACAGACGCGCTCTTCGCCGCCGAGAAAAAACGCATCGACGAGTGGAATGCCGTCCTCGACAAGCAATAGTTCGCCGCAATTGATTCTTTAGATAAAAGGCGGAGGTCGTTGGACCTCCGCCTTTTTGCTTCTCTTGAAAAATACTGCGGTTTGTGTGTCAGTGCTCTGTCGCCTTCTCCGCGCCAAGACCGGTATTGGCCCGGACTTGGAGTTCGGTGAATTTATCCTCGGATGGGACTTCTTTGGAAAACAAGGTGCCTATGATGGCGGCCAGGAAACCAATGGGAATGCTGACGAGCGCCGGGTTTTTCAGCGGAAAAATGGCGTGCTCGTTCATGATATCCGGGCTCAGCAAAATCAGAATAATGCTCGAAAACAAGCCCACCGAGAGACCTGTCACCGCGCCGGCCGTGTTGAAGCGTTTCCAGAAGATCGAGAAGACGAGGACGGGCAAATTCGCGCTGGCAGCGACGGCGAAGGCCAGGCCGACCAGAAAAGCCACATTCACCCCTGGCCCGAGGATGATTGCGATAACGATTGAGGCCGCACCGACGACAAATGCTGTGATGCGGGCCACGCGCACTTCGGCGCCGGGTTGGTGCTCTTTGCCGTGGTGGATGACATTCGTGAAGAAATCGTGCGCGAAGCTTGTGCTGGCGCTGATCGTTAGGCCTGCCACGACGGCGAGGATCGTTGCAAAAGCCACTGCACTAATGAAAGCGAAGAAGATTTCGCCCCCGAGTTTTCGGGCGAGTTCCGGAGCCGCCATGTTTGTGCCTCCATGGGCCGCCACATAGTCGGGCCCCATGAGACTCGCGGCGCCGAAGCCAAAGAAGGTCGTCATGATATAAAACAGGCCGATGATGATCATGGCCCAGACGACACTCGCACGAGCAGTCTTGGCATCGGGCACTGTGTAGAAGCGAATGAGGATGTGGGGCAGGCCTGCGGTGCCGAAGAGGAGGGCCATGCCGAGCGAAATTTGATCCCAAGGATTTTTAAAAATCAGGCCGGGCGTGAGAAAATCGCGCACGATTTTTTCCCCGTTCGGTCCAGTGGAGGAAATGGCGGAGAGGGAGGTGAAGAATTTGCCGATGTCGAACTGATACTCGCGAAGCACAAGCACGGTCAAAAATCCACTGCCAGTCATGAGGAGCACAGCCTTGATGATCTGCACCCATGTCGTGGCCAACATTCCCCCAAAAACCACATAGACGACCATGAGCAATCCCACTCCCACCACGGCGACTTCGTAACTCACCCCCGGGATCAACTGGCGCACCAGCACGCCGGCGCCGACCATTTGAGCGATCATGTAAAAAATCGAAACAGTCAGCGTGCTGAGCGAGGCCGCAGCTCGCACTGGGCGAGGGCTCAGGCGGTAGGCCAGCACATCAGCCATCGTGTATTTTCCGGCATTGCGGAGGGGTTCGGCCACGATGAAGAGGACTGTGAGATAAGCCACAAGAAAGCCGACGGAGTAGAGGAAGCCGTCGTAACCATTCATGGCGATCATTCCGGCGATTCCCAGAAAACTGGCCGCGCTCATGTAGTCACCCGCCACGGCAAGGCCGTTTTGCCAGCCTGTGATGCGACGACCGGCGGCAAAGTAGGCACTCGCACCGCTCGAGCGGCGGGCGCTGAAATAGGTGATGATCAGCGTGGCCGCCACAAAGGCGAGGAACATCCAAAGCGCGGTGTGGTCGGTAACTGCAGCTGCTGCGAGAGGAAGAAAGTCCATATCAGTGCTCCGAGTTGAAACCGAATTTGGCAAGAAGCGAACGCTCGCTGCGGTCCCAGCCGGCGGCAGCCAGCACATAGACAAGTGCAAGAATCCAAGCCATGAAGAACTGGGACAGCGCAAAGAGGTAGGCGATGTTCACATCGCCCCAGACTTTTTGTTTCATGAAATCCGGAAACCAACCGACTCCAATTGGCAACGCAAAGTAGTAAACGACGAAGAAGACTGTAGCAGGCACGACCAGCTTGAGCTTGCGGCTGACGAGGGCCTTGAAATCTGGGTCCCTCGCGATGGCGTTCCAGTCAGGAGGAGGTGGATTTGGGGTGGATGAAGGGGAGTCGGGGTGGCTCATGGGGGGATGGTCTATCGCCAGCGCCATTGGGAGTCGAGGGGAAATGGCCCTGGTTGAGCGCGGAGTGATGGGAGAGGGGCGTTGTGATGGCGGGAGCTTTACAGGCTTGGGTCAAGCCGGAGGTCGACCCTCCAAGGGTTTGCGCGCTGCCGCGCGAGGGGGAGGACCTCACCGGCCTGGAGGTTGCTTCTCCAGACCGGGAGGTTTGAAAGGACGGCGCTTTAGGCGAGCGGGTCGACTGTGACCCACTTGCGCTCTGCCCAGCTCTTGAGGCCGAGTTCGGCGAATTGGACGCCTTTGGCACCGCGCAGGAGGTCCCACGGGAAGGGTTCGTCGAGAACGAGGTGGCGCAGGAAGAGTTCCCACTGGATTTTGAAGGCGTTGTCGTAGGTCTCTTGATCGGGGACTTTGGACCAACCTTCGAAGAAGTTGATGGGCTGCGGAATGTCGGGGTTCCAAGTCGGGCGCGGCGTGTTGCCGTAGTGCTGAATCCAGACATCGCGGAGGCCGCAGACGGCGGAGCCTTTTTCGCCATCCACTTGAACGGTGAGGAGGTCGTCGCGGCGGACGCGGGTCACCCATGATGAATTGAAATGCGCAACCACGCCGCCTTCGAGTTCGAAGGTGGCGTAGGCGGCGTCATCCGCCGTGCATTTGTATGGCTTGCCCTGCTCATCAACGCGCTCCGCGATGTGGGTGGCGCCGTAGCAGCTCATGGCCTTGGGTTCGCCAAAGAGGTTCTCGAGCACATACTGCCAGTGGCAGAGCATGTCCACGATGATGCCGCCGTCATCTTCCTTGCGGTAGTTCCAGCTCGGGCGCTGGGCGGGGATGGTGTGGCCTTCAAAAACCCAATATCCGAATTCGCCACGCACGCTGAGAATCTTGCCGAAGAATCCGGTTTCGATGAGACGCTTGAGTTTGACGAAGCTGGCGAGCCAGAGTTTGTCCTGCACGACGCCGTTTTTGACTCCGGCTTTTTTGCAGAGTTCATGCAATTCCAGAGCGGTCTTGGAATCCACAGCAATTGGCTTTTCGCAGTAGATGTGTTTTCCAGCGGCAACGGCCTTGCGCACGCCATCCGCGCGGCGACCGGTCGTTTGGGAGTCGAAGTAAACGGTGTATTCGGGATTCGCGAGTGTCTCGTCGAGATTCGTGCTCCACTTCGTCACGCTGGTGCGGGCGCAGAGCTCGCGGAGTTTGCTCTCGCTGCGTCCGATGAGGATCGGGTCGGGCATGATAACTTCATCCGGTCCGATGCGAACGCCACCCTGCTTGATGATCGCGTCAATCGAGCGGATGAGGTGTTGGTTAGTGCCCATGCGTCCTGTGACGCCGTTCATGATGATGCCAATGCGGTGTGTTTTCATATTTTGGTTTTTTGTGGGGTTGCGGGGTTGATTTTAGACTTGGGATTTGTAGGCGGTGATGATGTCGGAGAGAAACTCGTCCTGATTGCGGGCCCAGTGGCGGGTGGAGAAGATTTCGACTTCGATCCAACTGGAGAAACCGGCTTGTTCGACCATGGCGCGAATGCCGCGGATGTCGATGCAGCCTTCCCCCATGAGTCCACGGTCGTTGAGAAAATCCTGCGTGGGCGTGAGCCAGTCGCAGACATGGAATCCGATGATGCGCTTGCCAGCGCGGCGGATTTCCTGCTCCAACTGCGGATCCCACCAGATGTGGTAGACATCCGCAGCAATTCCAACCCAAGCGTCTCCGAGTTGATCGATCATGTCATTGCATTGGCCGATGGTATTCACCGCGCTGCGGCAATCGGCATACATCGGGTGGAGAGGTTCGATGGAAAGCTTCACGCCGACAGACGAGGCATGCTCGATGCAAGCGGCGATGCCTTCCGTGATCTGGCGGCGGTTTTCCGCGAGACTGAGTTCCGGTTTGGCGCCACAGACGAGAACGACCTGCGGAGCGCCCACGGCGGCGGCCTCATCCAAGGCTCGGCGGTTATCGTCAAGGGCGGTCTGGCGTTCCTCCGGAGTGAGACCGGGGAAAAAGCCACTGCGCACGAGCGAAACGGCCTTCATTCCATGATCGTCGAGCAGGGCGCGGGACTCCGCGAGGGAGCGACCTTCCAGCCATTGACGCCAGAGGCCCACGCCGCGAACCCCGGAGCGAGAGTATTTTTCCACAGCCGTGGGGAGATCCCATGGCTTGGTGGTCATCGTGTGAATCGCAAGGCGATCGAGATTTTCCATAGCGATCAGGCGAAGAAGGTGAGGTAGGGCTCGCCTTTGATGAGGCGTTGCAGATAGACGGCAAGCTCCATGGCGTGGTAGTCGCCCCACATCGAGGATTCACCATAGGCGGCTTTGGCGGAATCTGGTTTGTAGTCCCAGCCGTTTGGCTGATGGTAGATCGAGTGGAGGATGAGACCGTGGTGTTTCGGATCGGTCGAGAGGTAGGGCTCCGAGAAGAGCGTTTGAGCGACCTTGAGTCCGGCTTGAAAATAGCGCTCACCGGCTGCGGTTTGGCCTTTGGCTTTGAGGTAGGTGCCGAGGCGCAGGAGACCTTGGGCATCGATAGCGGCAGCGGAGCTATCCACTGGCTCGTAGGCGTTGTAAGGATCCGCTGGGCGGTTCATGTAATCGCCGAGCAGATGGAGTTTCGGAGCGCCTGTGTCCCAGTAAGGAATGCCGCAGGTCGGCGTGTTTTCGATGAAGTGGTCTGCCGTGGCTGTGGCAGCTTTAAGCATCATGGCCTCAATCGCCTGGCGGCCGCCGAATGGCTCCAACTCTGCGTCGGAGAGGGTGGCGAGCAATTCAAGTTCTTCTGCAAAACCCAGAACCGCCCAAGCCTGACCTCGCGTCCAAGTGCTGAAGCCGGTGTAGCCTTGCTGGGAATTCGGACAACGGTAGGCACCGTCCTTCGTGTTGAAAATCGCCTCGTGGGTCGTGCGACCGCGTTCATCGTAGGAATCGCGTCCCTCGCCGTAGAAAATCGAATACTTCGCCGTGGAGTCGATGTGCTGCAACGCGCGATCGAGCAGGCTCACGGGTTTGTCACCCTCGGCCATCAGGACATGCCCGAGTTGGTGCGCTTTCATGAGAATGCGGCAGGAGCGAATGGTGTCAACGAAGAGGGAGTGAGGGCCGTTGAAGCTGTGAATGAATCCCCCACCCTGACGCTCGGTCCAACGGGCGGCCTGAACGGCGCCGCTGGTCTTGATGGCGAGTTCGTAGAAATTTTTCTCCCACTCGTTTTCGGGAAGACGACCCTCCAGCATCAAGCGGCGGAGGTTTCCGTAGGTCGAGAGGTTGTTGAAACCATGGTCGTGGACACCGATGTGCGAGACATGCGTGGCCATGCGGCGAACGGTGTTGTTGCGACCGCTCGTGAGGCTTTCCTGATCGCCGGTGGCGTCAAAATGGAGGACCGCTATGCCGTAGCGGAAGCCCTCGGTCCATTCGGTCCAGCCGCGAGTCGTATATTTTCCAGCAACGGTGAAGACGGGCGATCCCTTGCGTTCATCGTATTCGCGATCGATTGCCGCTATTTTCGTTTTGGCGAGTGAGAAGAAGCGTTCGAGGGCGCTGGAGAGGGCCGATGTTTGGAGGTTTGAGTCGATTTGGATCATAGGTGGGTGGGGTTAGAGTCTGCGGAGGTGGAAGCCGCCGTCGATGTTGATGACATCGCCGGTGGAAAATGGGAATGCGCCGCCGAGGATGGATTCCACAGCGAGGCCGACATCATCGGGATTGCCCCAGCGTTTTTGAGGAACGAGGCCCTCCGCGAGGAGCTTGTCGTATTTTTCTTTCACGCCGGCGGTCATGTCCGTCGCCATGATGCCTGGGCGGAGTTCGAGGACTGATATGCCTGCCTCGGCGAGTCGGACGGCCCAGAGCTGCGTGGCCATGCCGAGTCCGGCCTTGGAAATGCAATATTCGCCGCGATTGATCGATGCGGTGTTGGCGGAGAGGGATGAGATGAAGATGAGTTTATAACCGCCCTTGAGCGTCGATTGCCCCGGATTCGCCAGCCAGTGCTTTGCCGCCAACTGGGAGAGAAAATACGGCCCCTTGAGATTCACGGCGATGACCTCGTCAAAAATATCCTCCGTCGCCTCGATAATGTCGGCGCGAACGCGGGGAGCGATTCCGGCGTTGTTGACGAGGGCATCGAGGCGTCCAAATGCGGTGAGTGTTTCGTCCATGAGACGCTCCCGGTCCGAGGCGAGCCCGACATTTCCACCGACGATGGGAAATTTCTGGGCGCTATTTGGAGCGACTTCACCGCAAGCGGCGGCGGTTTCATCGGCGGCGGCGCGGTTGTTTGCGTAGTGGATGGCAACGCTGTGGCCTGCGGCTGCGAGTTTGACGGCGATTCCACGGCCGAGACCACGACTCGATCCGGTGACAAGGATATTGGCTGGTGGGTTCATGCGGCAGCAATATGCCAGAGGGCGGAAAATCGAGTGATGACAATGCCGATAGAAATTAGCACGATTCCGACTTATTTTTAAAAAGACAATGAAAGATTACCGCCCCCTGCTTTTACAAGCGCTGGATTTGCGTCTGCCCGGTCTGCGCATGCGCCGTCTGTGCCTCCACAAGCACCTTCCCGAGGCTGATGCCCTTGAGATGCACCGCCACAAATTTTGTCAGATTCTGTGCTACTTCTCTGGCGGAGGGACACTTCTGACACCTTCGGCCGAATACCGAGTTTTCTCCGGCGCGATCGCCCTCCTGCCAGGTGGAATGGCGCATGGTTTCCGCGAGTCGAGCGGCCGAAGACCACTAAGTTTGGCCGTGGACTTCGAGTGGGAGTGTCCGATGGAATTCCACTTCTCGCACCTGAACCAATCCGAGTCCACCGGCATACGGCACGCGATGTCGCAGCTCAACCGCATTAAAAACCCGGATGCGCCGGAGGCTCGATTGATGGCCGCCTCGGCCGCATTGACGATCCTCGACACGCAACTTCGCTCGTTGGGCATTCTGCCCCGCGAAAACCGCGCTATGCCCGCCTTTGTGAAGAAATTCATCAACCTTGCCGGCGCGGAGGAAAGCCAAGCGAAGTCGATCGGCGACCTCGCGGGGGCGACGGGATACCAGCCCGACTATCTGAACCGGCGCTTCAAGCAAATAACCGGACTCACACTCCTCCAGCAACGGGACGCGCTGAATCTGGAAAAAGCCAAGCGATTGATCACCCAAGGCCTCCCGATGCAAGAAGTCGCCGCGCGCATCGGGCATGATGATCCGAATTATTTTTCGCGCTGGTTCAAGCGCCATACCGGCATGCCGCCGAGCCACTATGTGCGGCGCCCGGAGAAGTCAGCGAAGAAATCGCATTCCATCGAGCCTTCGGGTTTGCCAAGCCCGGTTTCAGGCGGGTAGGGTCTGGAAATGATCAAACAGCTGCTCCCTATCGCTGCACTTGCGACTTTCTTTTTCACACACACCACCATGGCACAATCCGCACTCGAGAAGGGTCAGGCTTTCCTGGCCGAAAATGCAACGAAACCCGGCGTCCAAAAAACGGCGAGC
>JBILMW010000116.1:0-8360 GCA_044375335.1 Terrimicrobiaceae bacterium
AAGTTTTTGCCTGTGCGGCCGAGGACCACGACGGTTCCATTGGTCATGTATTCACAACCATGGTCGCCGATGCCTTCAACGACGGCAGTGCCGCCGGAGTTGCGCACGCAGAAGCGTTCCCCTGCGCGGCCGTTTGCGAAGAGGCGTCCACCGCTGGCGCCATACATCACGGTGTTGCCGATGATCATGGCCTCGTGCGGCGTGAAGAGTGAACCTGGCTCGGGTTTGATGACGATTTCGCCGCCGCTCATGGTTTTGCCGACATAGTCGTTGGCTTCACCGGTGAGGAGGAGTCGCACTCCGGGCGAGAGGAACGCGCCGAAACTTTGTCCCGCGCTGCCCTTGAGCTTGAGTTCGACGGTGCCATTGGCAATGCCTTCCTCGCCCCATTGGTAGCCGATCTCGCCGGAGACCTGGGTTCCCACCGAGCGGCTGGTGTTTTCGACCTCGTAGGAGAGGGAAATGGGACGGCCATCGGTGATGGCATCCTTCGCGTCCTGAAGAACGGTCTCGTCGAGCGTTGAGTCCTCGGGTCCATCGTTGCGCGAGCGGGTGGCGTGGCGCACGGCGGAGGGATCATCGGCGGCGACATTCACGAGCAGGCGTGAGAGGTCGAGGGTGTTGGCTTTCGGGTGGTTTGGAATTTCCTTTTGGCGGAGGCATTCCACGCGGCCGACCATTTCATCAATGGTGCGGAAGCCGAGACGGGCCATCATTTCGCGGACCTCGGTGGCGACGCCGTTGAAGAAGGCGACGACATTTTCCGGGCGGCCTTTGAATTTGGCGCGGAGACGGTCGTCGATCGTGGCGACGCCGACCGGGCAGGTGTTGAGATGGCACTGGCGGACATATACGCAGCCCATGGCGATGAGGGCGGCGGTGCCGAAGTTGAACTCCTCGGCTCCAAGCAGCGCGGCGTAAACAATGTCCTCGCCGCTGCGCATGCCGCCGTCGGTGCGGAGGGTGACGCGGTTGCGGAGTCCGTTGAGCATGAGGACTTGGTGGGCTTCGGCGACGCCGAGTTCCCAAGGTCCACCGGCATGTTTGATCGAGCTGAGCGGGGAGGCTCCTGTGCCGCCTTCATGTCCACTGACGAGAATGATGTCCGCATGGGCCTTGGCAACGCCTGCGGCGATGGTTCCGACGCCTGCGGTGGAGACAAGCTTCACGCAAATGCGGGCGCGGGGGTTCACCTGCTTGAGATCGTAGATGAGCTGGGCCAGATCTTCGATCGAGTAGATATCATGGTGCGGCGGCGGGGAAATAAGGGTCACGCCCTCCACCGAGTGGCGCAGTTTGGCGATGTAGGCGCTGACCTTGTGACCGGGCAGTTGGCCGCCTTCGCCGGGCTTGGCGCCCTGGGCCATCTTGATTTCGATTTCCTTGGCGCTGGCGAGATAGGCTGCCGAAACGCCGAAACGGCCGGATGCAATCTGCTTGATGGCGCTGTTCGCCCAATCACCGTTATCGCGGCGTTTGAAGCGGGTGGGGTCTTCGCCGCCTTCGCCGCTGTTCGACTTGCCGCCGATGCGGTTCATGGCGATGGCCAGGCACTCGTGGGCTTCGGGGCTCAGGGCTCCGAGCGACATGCCGGCTGTGGTGAAGCGTTTGCGGATGTCTTCAATCGGCTCCACCTCATCGATCGAGATCGGGCCTTCGCTGGTGGGCAGGATTTCCAGAAGATTGCGTAGTGCGACCGGCGTGTTTGCCAGCACCGAGTCGACATACTTTTTATAATCCTCCGCCTTGCCGGCCTTGTCGGCACCCTTGATGCCCACATAGGCGTGGAAGCTTTGGAGGACGGGTGGAGTCACGGCATGCATCTCGCCGCCGCGACGGAAGCGGTAGTAACCGGGGTCGCTGAGTTTGCCTGCTTCGATCGGCACGGCTTCCGAATAGGCCATGGCGTGGCGGGTCAGGGACTCGATGGCGATTTCCTTGAAGCCGATACCTTCAATCTGGGAGGCCGTGCCCTTGAAGCATTCCTCGATGAGTTTGGATGAAATGCCGATGGCTTCGAAGATTTGCGCGCCACGGTAGCTGTTGACCACCGAGATGCCCATTTTGGACATGATTTTGAGGATGCCGGCTTCGATGGCTTTGCGGTAGTTGATGGCCGACTTGGCAAAATCGCCGTTCGCACCGTCGCGCTCGAGGAGTTCACGAATGGTCTCGAAGGCGAGGTAGGGATTCACTGCCGCAGCGCCGAAGCCGATGAGGCAGGCGATCTGGTGCACATCGCGGGCTTCGCCGGTTTGGCAAACCAAGCTGGCGCGCATGCGTTTTCCGACACGAATCAGGTGGTGATGCACAGCTCCCACGGCGAGGAGCATCGGAACGGGGACTTTCCCGTGGTCGACTCCGGAGTCCGACAGAATGAGAATGCGTGTGTCGGCATCAATCGCCGCCTCGGCATCGGCGCAAATGCGCTTGATGGCTGGCTCAAGGCCGTCTTCGCCCTCGGAGGCGTTCCAGAGTGTCGAAACTGTGGTGGACTTGTGTTCATTGCCTACAGCTTGAATCGCGGCCAGCTCCTCATTGAGAAGCGCAGGCGACTCCAGACTCACCAGGCGGGCATGCTCGGGCGTTTCGGCGAGCATGTTTTTGCGCCAGCCGAGCACGGTATTCAGGCTCATCACGAGCTTCTCGCGGATCGGATCGATCGGCGGGTTGGTGACCTGTGCGAAGAGTTGCTTGAAGTAGGTGTAGAGCAGGCGTGGCTTTGCGGACAGGACCGCGAGCGGTGTGTCATCCCCCATCGAGCCCACGGCCTCGGCGCCGTCTTTGAGCATGGGTTTGATGATCATGTCCACTTCCTCGGACGAATACCCGAAGGCGACCTGACGCTGGGTGAGCGTGAGGATGTCGAGTTCGCCGGCGGGGGCTGTGACCTGCTTTTCGGTCAGCTGGGGCAGGTTGCTGAGATTGTTTTTCAGCCATTCGCCGTAGGGTTGGCGCGCGGCGAGGCTGGCCTTGATGTCGGCATCGCGGAGGAGTTTTCCGGCGGCCGTGTCGATGGCGATCATCTCGCCTGGAGCGAGGCGGCCTTTTTCAACGATCTTGAGCTGATCGAGTTGGGAACCGCCGACCTCGGAGGCCATGACGAACATACCGTCCTCGGTGATGTTGTAGCGGGCGGGGCGGAGTCCGTTGCGGTCGAGGCAGGCTCCTGCGATGACGCCATCGGTGAAGGTGAGCGCGGCTGGTCCATCCCACGGCTCGGAGAAGCAGCGGTGGTAGTTGTAGAAATCCTTGAGTTCCTGCGAAAGGTTCGGGTCCGTGCGGTAGGACGGAGGCACGAGCATCGTAACGGCGTGCAGGATGCTGCGGCCGCTCATGGTGAGAACCTCCAGCGCATTGTCGAGGCTGGCGGAATCGGAGCCGCCGGGTTGGATGATCGGCTTGAGGAGGTCGATGTCGGCACCCCAGAAATCGGCTTTCAGCTCGGCCTCGCGGGCATGCATCCAATTCCGGTTGCCACGGATCGTGTTGATCTCGCCATTATGCGCGAGCATGCGGAACGGATGGGCCAGCGGCCAGGTCGGGAAGGTGTTTGTGCTGTAGCGCTGGTGGAAGAGCGCGATGGCCGTCTCGTAGTCGGGATTCGCGAGGTCGGGGTAGAACTTTTCCAGAGAAGCCGAAACGAGGAGGCCCTTGTAAACAATCGTGCGGTGCGAGAACGAAGGGATGTAAAAATCCTTGATCTTGTCGGCAGCGGCGCGGTCCTCGATTTCGTTGCGGGCGAGGAAAAGACGGCGTTCGTAGTCGTCATCGGACATGCCGGCAGGGCGGCCGACCAGAACCTGCTCGATGAGCGGCATGGTGGACTGGGCTTTTTCGCCGAGCACATGGTCGTTGATAGGGACCACGCGCCATCCGAACACGAAGAGTTCGCGTTTTTTTAGCACCTCTTCGGTAATCGCGCGGGCGCGGGCGGTCTCGTATTCGTTGTGCGCGGGCAGGAACATGACGCCCACTCCGAGGTCGCTGGGATTGTAGAGTGTGTGGCCAAGTTTCTCTACTTCGGGCGTGAAGATTTTGTAGGGAATCTGTGTGGTGATACCCGCGCCATCGCCGGTCTTCGCATCGGCGTCCAATGCACCACGGTGCATGAGGCTGCAGATGGAGCGCAGGGCGGTCTCGAGAATGGCATTCGAGCGTTCACCACTGATCTGGGCCACGAGTCCGACGCCGCAGGCGTCATGCTCGAGGTCGGGATTGTAGAGTCCGTTCGAATCGCGGGATGGCAGAGCTTGGTTCATGTTCAAAAATAACGAGCCAGCAAGAATCGCTCCACAATTGAGAATGTGGAGAATTTTTTTGAAAAAAAATGACGGCCGATCTGCGCGGTTCGCCTGTTTTTTGGGGGAGGGGATGAGCCTTGTTTAAGTTGCAAATCCGCTCTCAGCGGGCGTGGCGGCGGATTGCCTCCTCTTTCAGGACCCCGATGTATGGGAGGTTGCGGTATTGCTCGTTGTAGTCGAGTCCGTAGCCGACCACGAACTCGTCGGGTATCTCAAAGCCGACATAATCAGCCACTGTGGCTGCTTCGCGCTGTAGTTTTTTGCGCAGCAGCACGCACGAACGGATGCTGGCAGCGCCGGATTCCGCTGCGAGACGGTCTTGAATCGCGCGCAGGGTCAGGCCGCTGTCGAGGATGTCATCGAGTATGAGAACATGCCTTCCGGTGACATCGGCGATGGAATTTTGCCGGAATTCGATGCGGCCCTTGGATTTCGTGCCGTGGTAGCTGGAGACGCTCCACGAGTCGATTTGGAGTGGCAGTGGAATGCGCCGCAGCAGGTCGGCCATGAAAATGAAGCTGCCATTGAGGATCGAGACCACGGTCAGTTCCTTGCCCTCGTAGTCCTTGGCGATGGTATGGGCCATCTCGTCGAGGCGGCTGAGGATGGTTGTCTCGTGATACAGAATCCGGTCGATGTCGCCTTGCATGCGGGGGATTCGTAGCCAGCGCGCTGCCGCAGGCAAGCTATTCGAGCACGCCGAGCGAGCGCAGGTTGCCGTTCTCGAGGGCAAAAATCTCACGGCTCACGGGGTGGTTGGAGGTGAGGTAGGCATCGATGATTCTCTCGGACAAGCGGAGGTGAATATTGTCCTGCTTGGAAAAAACCAGCACCTGATTACGCGTTGGCATGGCCACGAGCAGGTCGGGGCCGATTGTTTTTTCAAAGGCCGCAGCAAACTCCGGCGCGAGCACGCAGGAGGCGGTGAGGGGATCATCCGACTCGATGGCGGCGTATTGGATTACCTGCTTTTTATTTCGCACAAAGGCGGGCTTCATGCGTTTGAAAACCTCCGAAGCCGTCTGCAGTGCCTCCTCCCGGATCATCGGATAGGTCATGTGAACGGATTTTTTCTCCTCGCGGGTGAGGGGTTGGATTTCTCCATTCACGATGCGCGCAATGGCCAGCACGGTCCGCTGCGAGCCTTCGATCGGGCGTCGCATTTTGTGATCCATGAACGATGGCTCCACGAGGAGGGCCCATTGGTCGGCGCGGAGGGTTGCGGTGGAAGCCGCCGCAAAAAGAAAAACCAAGATCGCCCTTTCGAGTGTGGTGCGGGCTCTGGTAGTAATGGCAGGCATCATGATTGCGTTTTTAGAAGGAACACTCGCCGAGTCTCTCCCCACACAGATCGTCGTCAATGTCCATGGTGTCGGGTATCAAGTGATGATTCCCATATCAAGTTTCGAGCGGTTGCCGCAGCCGGGCTCGGCCGTCAAAATCCTTACGCATCTCGCCGTTCGAGAGGATGCACATGTGCTCTATGGATTTTGCACCGCCGGCGAGCGCGACCTCTTCCGCCTGCTTCTTAATCATGTCACTGGCGTCGGGCCGAAGATCGCGCTCGCGGTGCTCAGCGGCCTCTCGGTGGAAATGTTCAAATCCGCCGTGGTGGCGGGGGATACCGGAACGATCTCGAAAATCAGCGGGGTGGGTAAAAAAACCGCCGAGCGAATTGTGCTGGAGCTGAAAGACAAAGTCGGCGTCGCCGCCGAGTGGGAGGCCTCCAGTGCGAAGAACGCCCCGAGTCAGGAGGATGTCCGCTTGCATGATGCCGTGCTGGCTTTGATTTCCCTTGGCTACAAACAGGTCGAAGCCCACAAGGCGATTCGCGCTGTGATGAAGACGGGTGATGAAATGCCGACCTCCGAGGAGTTGATCCGCCAGGCGCTGAAAATCCTCTCATGAGTCCGCTCGAATCGGCCCGTGCCGTCCGCGCCGCCATGCCCGAGGGCGGTCTCTTCCATGAAAAGGAATGGCGCATTGCCCCAGCCCCCTTTGCGCTGCCGGATGGACTCGCGCCGGAACTCGAAAAGCTCGGCTATCGTCTCATGCTTTTCCTGCGAGCCTGCGACCAGCTTTACCGCCAGAGTGTGAAAGGCCGCCAGCCTGCGTGGGTTGCCGATCTCCTCGATGCGGGCAAACCGCCAGAACTCGTCGCATTCCAGCGTGAATGCGGGGCGGCGGGTGACATTCCGCGCGTCATTCGGCCGGACTTGGTTCTCACAGAGGAAGGCTTCACCATCGCCGAGATCGATAGCGTTCCTGGCGGAATCGGGCTCACGGCTTGGCTCAACAAAACCTACGCAGCGCTGGGATTTGATGTCTTGGGCGGTGCGGATGGCATGCTGCGCGGATTCTCGGACATCCTACCCGGGGGTGACATCGTCGTCTCGGAGGAGGCTGCGACCTACAGGCCGGAAATGGAATGGCTCGCTTGCGAGTTGAATGCAGGCGCGCCGCAGTGGCGAGTTGTGGATGGTTCGGCGAGGGATGACTGGCAGCGGCGGATTTATCGTTTCTTCGAACTCTTCGATTTGGCCAATGTGCCTGCTTCGTCAGGAATCATGGACGGAGTTCGCGCCAGCTCGATTCAAGTTACTCCGCCGTTCAAGCCTGCCTTGGAGGAGAAGCTCTGGTTTGCTCTTTTCTGGATGAAGCCGCTTGAGGACTTCTGGCGCCGTGAACTCAGCGAGCGTGCGTTTTTAGCGCTGCAAAAAGTGATCCCTTACACATGGTTGGTCGATCCGGAGCCGCTGCCGCGTCACGCGGTTCTTCCGAGGCTCGAGGCGCACTCATGGGACGAGGTCGCGAAGTTCAGCCAGAAGCGCCGGAATTTTATTTTGAAGGTGAGCGGATTTTCCGAACGGGCTTGGGGGTCGCGCGGGGTGGTTGTGGCAAGCGATCTTCCTCAGAAGGAATGGCAGACCGAGTTGGAATCCGCCTTGGCGGATTTTCCCTCGCAGCCTCACATCCTGCAGGTTTTCCATACGGGGAGGCTCTTCGATGCCGAATACTGGCTTCCTGAAAACGCTGGCTTGCAGAAGATGCGCGGACGGGTGCGCCTCTGTCCGTATTTCTTCGTTGGCGAAAAAACGACGCAACTCGGCGGCGCATTGGCCACCATCTGCCCCGACGACAAAAAGCTCCTGCACGGAATGCGCGACGCCATTTTGGCTCCTGTCGCGTGAGCGGCCTCAGGGCTTCAGTCGGCGTGACAGATCGCGCAGAGCGCGGGCGAGCAAGGGATCGCTGATTCTCAGCAGCGCGCGGTAAACCGGCAGCACAACGCGGCGACGGACGAACCGCTCGGGCCAGTGTGGCAGCAGGGTCGCGACACGAAGCGGGAAGAGTTGCAGCGTGCGGCCATCCTCTGTGGGGCACTGTGTGCGGTATCCGCGGTCAATCGTTCCGATGGCACCCGCCTCTTCGGCCGCCTCCATGAGGGCGACCTCCTCGAGTGACATTCCGGATTCCAGATGTCCCTTTGGAATCAGCCAGCGGGCGCCCGAGGAGCTGGTGATGAGCACAATGTGGAGCACGCCTTTTTTAAAAAGAAACGGGACCGCGCCGGCTTGGACATCCGGGTTGCCTGATGTTGGAACCCCGTGCAGGGCGATTTGGCGGAGGGAGTCGGCGGCCGAAAGTTCTCGTCCGAGGAACGAGGGTTTGCGGAAACTCCGTGCGTCGGCGGCGGTGCCGAAGCGGATGCGCGCTGTGACAAGCGGCGCGTGGGTGTCCTGAAAGACATCGATTTCGATATTTGACGAGCCGTGGGGGAGTTGCTGGCGGATCACCTCGACGCGGTGCGTTTCCGCTTCTTTCCACAGCTGCTCGAAGGCCGCCTGCGGGACGGGGACGGCTTCAGGGAGGCTGCCGTTTTCCGGGTGGTTCAGCACCGAGACGCCGCACTGGCGGCCAGTTTGCACGATCCACACCTCCCGCGTTCGCTCTTGGGAAAGGCATCCCATTCTCACACGGCACGAGGGGAGCGCCTTGAGCGAGGGGAGTGGGCCCTCGACGAGAAAAAAGCGTTCCGATTTGCGTGCTGTCATG
>JBILMW010000117.1:0-8341 GCA_044375335.1 Terrimicrobiaceae bacterium
CCGTTCTCCGCAATGCGGGCGAAAGTGGATTTGATTTCCTCGACCTCAGCCTGAGAAAAAAGGCCGCGGGCTACGGCGTAGCCATGCTGTTTGAATGAGGCTTTCATTTCATCCAAATCAACGGATGAGGGAAGTGTGGCTGACGGTGAGTATGTGGTGCTCATAGGATGCTCAGATTCGCCGTTATTCAGAAAAATGAAAATGGACGAACTTACTAAAAAGATAGACTATCTTACTGTATATGAAATCGAAGACCCAGTGGTTTCCAGGGCAGATCATTCATTTCTTGCCCGCCAATTTGCTCTGCCAGGTGGCCCGCCATCCGCTCGGACTCGGCCTGCACATCAAATGCCTCGGATGGTATCCTAAAGCGCGTCGGCATGCGATCGAGAGGTCTCGCGGCCTTGATGAATGTATTTTGATTTTTTGCACCAAAGGTAAAGGCTGGACCGAAATCGATGGACGCCGATTCGCCGTCGCAGCCGGAGATGTGATTTTCATCCCGGCTAACAAACCGCACGCCTACGGTGCTGATGATCTCGATCCCTGGTCGATCCATTGGGCCCACTTCGCGGGGACGGCTGCGGCCTCCTATGCGAGTCTGCTGCCAATCCACGAATATGTGCTCTCGATCCCGTCCGTTGATGCCAAAGAAATCGCACGATTGTTTCGGGAATCATACCGATTGGCCTCCACCGGCCTCACCGAGCGCACGGTGCTGCTTGTGTCCCACACCCTGAGGTATGTGCTGGGGCGTTTGTTTTTCCAGACGGGAAGAAGCCTGAGAGGTGGCTCGCGCGCCATCGCACACGATTTGACCAAGAGCATCGAATTCATGCGCGCCAATCTCGCTCGCTCACTGACTCTTCAGGAACTCTCACGGCACACCGGACTCTCGCCGACCCGCTTCTCCGCGATCTTCCGCGAGCAGACAGGATCCTCCCCTGTCGATCACCACATCCGCCTCCGAATGCAGGCCGCATGCCATTATCTGGACACCACGGCGCTGAGCGTGAAAGAAGTCGCGGCCAAACTCGGCTACGACGACCCCTATTACTTTTCCCGCATCTTCCAGAAAATCCTCGGCTCCTCCCCGCTGGCTTACCGGCGATCGGTGAAGGGGTGATGATGGTGCCCCATCGGGAATAAAGTTATTTTTTGTAAAATGCTTACAGAAAAAAATTAACGCGCAATCAATAAGAATATCGTTGCGGATTCAATAAAAATATCCATTGTGCATTCAATAAGAAATGAAGACGCACGCCAAATTGGCCAAAGCCTTGGAGACCGCTCTCAAGGTGGCAAGAGAGCAGGTCGTGCGTGGCCGGGATTTGCCTGCTGGAGCCAGGACGTTTCTGATCCAACAAGGGTGTCTGCTGGAGATCATGAAGGGATGGTATTTTCTGATTCCTCCCCATGCACCCCGTGGTGAGACGGCACTATGGCATGGAAACTTTTGGGCTTTCCTGAGTCTCTATCTCGAGGATCGGGTGGGGAATGATTATTGCCTCAGCCCGGAAATCTCCCTGGATCTCCAGAGCGGTGAGACGGCAACTCCGGTCCAGGCAACGGCTCTTCTGGCGCGTGGAGGGAATAATACCGTCACGCTGCAATTTGCGGAAACCAACATCTCCTGCTCCTTGCTGACCTACACCGGGAAGCTTCCTGCGCAGCGCGCCACCTACCGGGGACTGAATCTGATGCCTGTTGGCTATGCCTTGGCAAGGGTCTCTCCGACTTATTTCCGGACGAACCGGCCGCAGGCAGAGGTTCTGCTGCGCACCACTCCGGCGGCAGAGCTCGCCTCCGGAATTATCGAGACGGATAACGAGGCGGGATCGATGAGAATCCTTGGCGGACTGGAGACGCTGGGTTTCAAGGGAAAGGCGGACCAAGTCAGGGGACTCATTGCCCTTACGGGCTGGAAGAAGGCGACCAATCCGTTCCCCGATGCTGAGCCGCTGCTCTCGAGCCGCCTCATTCCCAAGAGCCCCTATGCGGATCGGATCCGGCTTCTTTGGGAGCAAATGCGTCCCATGGTTCTGGAACACTTTCCTGCAGCGACTGGAAAAGCCGATGCCAAGAGCTATCTGGACAAGGCTCATCATCTCTACCAATACGACGCCTATCACTCGCTCTCCATCGAGGGGTTTCAGGTCACTCCGGAGTTGGTGGCTTGTATTGCGGCCGGTAACGATCCCGATAATCCGTCGACGCGGGAGGAAAATAACCGGCTCGCTGCCAAAGGATACAGCATGGCCCATGAGGCCGTGCTTCAAAGCATCGGCAAAATCTTCAACGGGGGGCTGCCTGGAAAGACAGTCGAATCGGATCTCCCCTACTGGTATTCGGAACTCCACAAGCCCTTCGTCCAAGTGGGACGACTCTCAATGGGTGATGTGGCGGGGTATCGCGAAAAGCCTGTCTATATCAGGGGATCAAGCCATGTTCCGCCTGCGCCGGGGCTTGGTGTGATTGGTGGCATGGAGGCTTTTCATGAGGCACTCGCCTCGGAGCCGGAAGCCTCTGTGCGGGCGATCCTCGGACATTTCCTCTTTGTCTACATCCATCCTTTTTCCGATGGCAATGGTCGTATCGGAAGATTCCTCATGAATGCCATGCTGGCCTCTGGTGGATATCCATGGACGATTCTGCGTGTCACACGCAGGCAAGCCTACATGGATGCCCTCGAAGAAGCTTCGGTCGCACGCAACATCATTCCCTTCACGAAATTCGTGGGCGCGGAAATGGCGGTCGATTGGTCCTTTGAGTTGGGTGAAGCAGAGCGGCTACAACGATAAGCCGTCTTGAAAAGTTGCTCCCGATCGGGAGCAAGAGGGTTCTTTTTTGTGAGCGGTTTCAGACTCATGGGACTAGGGTTATTCTTTGGATTCAGGGCGCCGTTTTCCAAGTCCATCCGATTGACCCAAAATTGTTTTAGGGCTTTTCAGTTTTGGTGGATTTGAAATCTCTCCAAGAAGATTTTTGTTTTCAGGCAGCAGTAGAGAATAGTGCCGTTTGTCCCGAAGTGTCTGAATTCCTTCCTCCCATGCCAGAAGCATATGTTTCCCAAGGTCTCTAAAACCTGGATGTTCGCTGATCGCCTCGCGCACTTTGGGGGCGGAGTCGGTGATGGCTTCGCAGATTGATTCGATCATTGAACCTTGCTCACGAAGTGGGATTCCAAACTCAAGGGCGATAAAGTTTTTAAGGTTTTTTCCGGGCGCCCAAGTTTTTTTTCCCATGAAGGCAATTCCCGGTGGCTGATGCTGATAGCCTGGGTAGACCACTGTGGTCAGTAGATCATAGGCTGGAGACAGGCGCACATCGGATTTGTTCGAGTAGATCAACGCCAGATTCTTGGCATGGCAGTCTGCATTCCTTAGGGCATGTGTGAGAAGAAGCATGAGCGTAAGCTGTCGGAAGGCTTCACGCTGTGTCGGACCGGGAACATGGTTGCGGATTGCTTTAGCTATGCGCTCCCATGTGGTTTCGTATTTCTTTTCCGGCGAGAGACCGAGAAGGCAGCAGAAGTCCTCCATGCCAAGGCGGGGATGGCCTTGCTCATCGACATCAAAGCGGTGGACGATAAGAGCTCTGCCGTCTCTAGAAATCTCGGTTCGTGTTGCTGGAAGGACTTTTGAGGCCACCTGCATGCAGAGGTGCTCATTAAGAGCAGCAAAGGGGAGATTCCTCGAGGACCCTTTGACGATGTATTTTCCGGTAAAGAGGGTGGTTTTGTTGAATGACTCGATGCCGATCGTCATGTTTGTCTCATCGAGGAATTTGGGGATCACACCCGAAACGCCGCTGGTAGCGTGCTCGCGAACAAGTTCCGCAAATGCTTCTTCGGAGTTATCTCCTTCAAGAACTTCCGCGACTTCAAAGGACTGAGGGATGCTGATCAGGTCGGCTCCCGGAGCTGAAACCTGGATGCGGCCGATCATGTGGCGTCCCACCACGGATAGCAGTGCTGTGGGTTCGGATCCGATTATGGGTCCGAACCTTTCCTGCAGCACCTTGAGCAGGTAGCCCTCAGGAAGGTTCATCTGGAAGATGGGATGCAGCGGAGCATCCCAGCGGTAGGATTCTGTTCTCACCGGCATGGTGAGAGAAACGAAATCCCCAGGATCAATCTCTGGATGATAGGTCATCACGGACTTAAAAGCCCCGACTGACTCCAGGGTAGCTACTTCGCGACCGAGTATGTGAACTGAAAGTTTCATGAGCCTCCAAGCTCCTTTCGGAGTTCATCCAGATTACCGGCCGATCCTGCGGGGCGAACATCGAATTCCAGACCGAGCGCTGTCAGAAGCGATGCCAGCTTGCGGACGCCAAATTCTGGGAGGCGACCATTCTCGAGTCGAGAGAGAGAGGCGCTTGGAATTCCAGCCGATGCGGCCAGATCTTTCTGCTTCACCCCTAATTCTTTTCTCCGGCGTGCCAGAAGTTGCCCGAATTCCGCAGTGGTCTTCATAAAATGACAAATAAATCAATGGAAATATTTTTCAACATAAAAAATGATAAATAACTCAAGGAAATTCAAAATGACTACAGCCTACAATAGTGACGCGACAGAGGCAGTAGTTGGCTCCAGCGTTGGGAATCCAAGAACACGACATCCCTTTTCTGAACAACAAGTTACCGAGTTGACCATAAATACGAGGCATGGCTTCCATCTTCGAGGAGAGGCCAATCTGGAGAGCCTGACCAAGGAGGTGATCGGATCCAGGAAAATGCAGGACTTCTTTTAGATGCGAGCCATGAGGAGTTCGCGTTGGAATATGATTTCTTTTGGCAGTTCGCTGTAGAGTTTGATGAAGAGCTCGTCTTGGAGCAGCAGTTCGCGGTGCCACTCTGTGGTGTCGATTTTTTGAGCTTCGGCAAAAACCTCGGGGGTCACGGTGTTTTCGAGGCCGTTCATGTCGATGTCGGAGTAGTCGGGTAGCCAGCCGATCGCGGTTTCGAGCGCGTGGGCTCCGAGGCGGCAGCGTTCGACCATCCAACGCAGGATGCGGGTGTTTTCGCCAAAGCCGGGCCAGAGGAATTTGCCAGCGGAGTCTTTGCGGAACCAATTCACATGAAAAATGCGGGGCACATATTTGATGTGTTTGCGCATCTCGAGCCAGTGGGTGAAGTAGTCGCCCATGTTGTAGCCGCAGAAGGGCAGCATCGCCATGGGATCGCGGCGGACTTGCCCAACGGCTCCGGCGGCGGCGGCTGTGGTTTCCGACCCCATGGTGGCGCCGAGATACACGCCGTGGACCCAATTGAAGGCCTGAAAAATCAGCGGCATGGTGGTGGAGCGGCGTCCACCGAAGATCATCGCGCTCACAGGCACGCCGGCGGGGTTTTCCCAATCGCTGTCGATGAGCGGGCAGTTCTTCGCAGGTGCGGTGAAACGGCTGTTCGGATGGCTGCTCAGGACCGCCTTGCCTTGGGCGTCTGTTTGCCCTGGCGTCCAGTCGCGACCGAGCCAATCGATGAGGTGTGCGGGTGCCTCCTTCGTCATGCCCTCCCACCAGACATCGCCGTTATCTGTGAGGGCGACATTGGTGAAAATGGTGTCGCGGGTTATCGAATCCATCGCCATCGGATTGCTCGAATACGAGGTGCCCGGTGCGACGCCGAAAAATCCCGCCTCTGGGTTGATGGCGCGCAGGTATCCGTCGGGGCCAGGCTTGATCCAGGCGATGTCGTCGCCCACGCAGCTGATTTCCCACCCCTCCTCGCGCATGTCGGGTGGGGGAACCATCATGGCGAAGTTCGTCTTTCCGCAAGCGCTCGGGAAGGCGGCGGTCACATAGGTCTTTTCTCCATCGGGGGATTTTACGCCGAGGACGAGCATGTGTTCAGCCATCCAACCCTCGTCGCGCGCCATGGCGGAGGCGATGCGTAGGGCGAAGCATTTTTTGCCCAGCAGGGCGTTGCCGCCGTAGCCGGACCCGAAGCTCATAATGAGCCGCTCCTCGGGGAAGTGGGTGATGTAGGTATTCTCGGGATTGCACGGCCAGGTGACATCTTTTGCACCGGGGGTGAGGGGACATCCCACCGAGTGCAGGCACTTCACGAAGACGCCGGACTTTTTGATTTCGCCATACACCGCCGGGCTCAGGCGGGTCATGATCCGCATATTGGCCACCACATACGGGCTGTCGGAAATCTCGATGCCGTATTGCGCGATAGGGGAGCCGACCGGTCCCATGCTGAAAGGAATGACATACATGGTGCGGCCACGCATGCAGCCTGCGAAAAGGCCGTTCAGGCGCGCTTTCATATGCGCCGGAGCCTCCCAGTTGTTGGTGGGGCCGGCGTCTTTCTTCGAGCGCGAGCAGATGAATGTGCGTTCCTCCACGCGGGCGACATCCCGCTGGTCGCTGCGGACGAGTAGGGAATTCGGCCGTTTCTCTGCGTTCAACCAAAGGCCCGCACCCGAGGCGACGATGGCCTCGCGCATTGCAAGATCCTCGGTCTCGGAACCATCGCACCAATGGATGGCATCGGGTTGGGTGAGGGAGGCGATTTCCTCCACCCAACTGCGGACGGTGTAGGGAATGGCATGTTCGGTGGGCTGCGATGACTCGGTGTTCATAAGCGATTTCACTATGTGGATTGATTTCAATCGGGCAAGACAAACGCCCGGGTTAGGAAATGCGCAGTGGGCGCGCGGTTTCGATGCCTCCTGCGGAGAAGAGGAATTGGAAAACCTGCAGACTTCTGGCGCGGAACGCTCCCGAGCAGCTCAGGAGATAGAGCCTCCACATTCTCACGAATTCCTCGCCGTAGCGTTGGCGGAATTCCTCCCGCGAGCGCATGAAACCCGCCTCCCACGCGCGCAGCGTTGGCACATAGTAGGGCCCGAGGTTGTGCATGTCCTCATTCACAAAATACGGCTCCGCAGCCTGCAGGACTTGCGCGGCAGTCGGGATGGCTGAATTGGCGAAGATGTAGCGCGAAATGAACCGGTCGCACGCGATGCCTGGCTCGTTCGCCGTGATGGTGTGGCAAAGGAAAAGCCCTCCCGGCTTGAGACAACGGCTCGCGATATCCATGTAGCGCCGGTAGTTTTTTGGGCCCACATGTTCCAGCATTCCCACGCTCGCGATGGCGTCGAATTGCCCTGCCACATCGCGATAGTCTTGGAGGCGGACTTCCACCGGCAGCCCCTGGCAATGGGCCTCGGCGTATTTTTTCTGCTCTTCGGAGATCGTGAGCCCCACGACTTCGCACCCGTGGTTCTCGGCGGCGAATTTCGCCAACCCACCCCAGCCGCAGCCGATGTCCAGCAGGCGCATGCCGGGCTGGAGGGCGAGTTTTTTGCAGATGAGTTCCATCTTGAGTTCCTGCGCCGTGGCGAGGTCGGTGGTGTCGCGGAAATAAGCGCACGAATACTGCATCGAGGGATCCAGCATCGCTCCGAAAAAATCATTCCCGAGGTCGTAGTGTTGATGCGCGACGACACGGGAGCGCGATTTGCTTTGAAGGTTCAATAAAAGCGAGAATGCCACTTCCACCAGCGCACCCAGACTCGGGCGGATGGAGGTTTCGATGCGGCCGTGGATGGCCCGGGCGCACATTTCCTCGATGTCGTCGCAATCCCACCAGCCCTGCATGTAGGACTCACCAAAGCCCAATGTGCCGTCCTTGAGGATGCGGCGGTAGAAACGCTCGTCATTCACCTGGATGTCGCATGGCCGCTCGCCGTTGATCTCGATGTCCGCTCTCGCGAAGAGTTCCGTTACCAGCCTCTCTGCCCGGGTTGTTCGTTTTTTGCGGGGGTGGACGACGGTGATTTCAGGCCCGGCGGATTGGGCGGGTGCGGTCTGCGTGCTCATGAGCGGCTCTCCCCGTAGAATTCCGAGAGGGCCTCAAGAAGCTCGCGGAGTTTGTCCTCCGATTGCTCACGGAGCCAGTCTGCGAGCGATGCGTCGTCCGATGTCGCCGGTGGAAGCGGTTGGTCGGGGACGATGTCGAACATCTCCAATTGGGATGCTGCAGGGTGCGGGTGAATTTCGTTTTGCATAGGCTTCAGACCTAGTCGCAGAGCGCCTCCGCGCGCCATGAGGTGATCACCCTATCGCGGTTGGCGGCGGGGAATGAAATATCTGCCTGCGTGCCACGGCAAGTGCCGGCGGCCTTCAGCAAACCAGAAAAACCAATCTCAAATACACCACCGCAATGGACCAACTCCTCGACCAAGTCACCGAAATCGCATCCACGGCCGATTCCACCAGCCACCCCTTCCGCATTGTGATCCTCTATGAAAATGTCGTCTCCGCCGCGCGCGCCCTCCGCGCTTGCGAGATTCTTCGCAGCGAGATCCCCCACGATGCCGCCGTGG
>JBILMW010000118.1:0-8240 GCA_044375335.1 Terrimicrobiaceae bacterium
CATTAAATGTGTTCCCTGCGTTGGTAAGCGTGAGGTTTGTGCTGTTGGAAACAGTGAGGTTGCCTGTGCCCGTGAGGGCGCTGTTCTCGGTGACGGATCCTCCCGAGTTGTAGGTAAATTGGGCATGGACTACCGGGGGTGGCCAAAAGGCCAAGATGCACACCACGCTCAAGGACGAAAAAATCTGACGAGAGATCAGATGGGGGTAGGCAGTAGGGGATTTCATGGCGGGATTTCGAACATAGATTCACGCTTCAGGAAATTATATAAAATATGCAAAATATTTTATTATATGCAGTATATGTGCTTTAGGTGAGCGTCTCTGGATGCGAGAAAGAACACGAATTGCATATCTGTATCAAGCCACATAGAGGCTATGGTGGTTTGTTCCATGAGGTTCTTCCCCGCCCCCGACATTACAGTGCCGAAGCCGAGCTATTCAGAAAAATCTGATAATCGTGCCTTTACTCTGGTGGAGCTACTTGTTGTCATTTCAATAGTCGCTATTTTAGCGCTCCTCGGATTTGCTGCAGCAGGGCGTTTCGCGGAGTCCGGCAAACAGGCGACCACCGCGGGGCGACTTCGGCAGGTTCATGTGCTACAGATGGCTTTTGCGCAGGATAACAATGGAGAACTCACGCGATTCTATACTGCGCCAGCCCCTACCACATGGCAGGAAAAGCTCTTTCCCTACTTGAATCTCGTCAATCTTGCCGGAGCCAAGGAAAATCCGAAATTGATATTGAATTCGCCTTATCAGAAAATTAAGGGCGGTCAGGCGATCTGGCAAGAGGGGCGAAGTTTTGGTTTGAACAACTTCATGTCCGACGGAGGACAGTGGAATTTCCGGATCGTTCGGGTTCCGGAGCCATCTAAAATTATTCTTGCCGGCGATATGGTTCAAGCAAACACCGATTTCATGAACACCAGTGATGGCGGAAACTGGTATGGAACGGGCTTCGTTTGGGGCTTGCCCGCTTACCGCCATGCGGGAAAGAAAAAGGCCATGATGCTTTTCATGGACGGACACACGGAATTACTGAGCGAAGCGGAACTCAGGTTGACGCCTGCCGACGGCTCGCCCTCCCGCTGGCGCTGGTGGTAGAAGTCTTGCGGGCTTTCTGGATTTTTGTAGGGGTTGGAGTTTGTATTTGAGGTGTTCCAAGAGGATTGATGTCGGGCGGGCGGGAATCGATCGGTCCATGTCGAAACATGGCTGGGGTTGTCTTGTAGAGGGCGTGGAATGCTCGAATGAACGAACTCGTGGAGAAATAACCCACGCGGGAGGCCACCTCCCAGACGGCCAGGTCGGATTCCCTCAACAGACTTGCGGCTTGCTCCATGCGTGCCAAGCGGAGAGCGCGGCCCGGGGGTTTTTGCCACGACTTGGAAAGTTTGCGGGACAGGTAGGATGGCGAGTAGTTGAGCTGGCGGGCGTATTCTTTGATCGTGTGGCAGCCGCCGATAACATTGGAGGCCTCGAGAGGCTTTCCATGGCGGATTTGCGAGCTCTCGTGACGAAAGTCCCGCAAGACATCAACGAGTGTAAGGAACCAAAAGTAGGTCCGGCGGGAGCAGGAGATGATATTTTGATTTGAGCGCAAGCGGAGGTCATTGCAGAGTTGGCGCGAGTCACTCACCAAGCGGGATAATCCGCGGGTTTGTGCTGGAAGATGGGCGACATTGCCGTATTGGCTGCGAAGCCATTTGAAAGCCGAGAAGGGTGTGGGGTCGGAAGCGTGGACATAGGCAAACTCCCAGGGGGTGCTCTGATCCCGAATCTGGATGCGGGCATCGCAGGGGAGCGAGAGCATAAGGATGGAGCCGCGACGAAGTTGCTCTCGGGTGTTTAAGATCTGCGCTTGGGCTGAACCGGAAAGGGTGATCAAAATCAATTCCATCTTCTCAACTGCATCCGTCGAGTAGTCGTGGTAGAGACGATTTTTAGGATCTCTTGTGACGCTTTCGTGCCCGACAATCGTAGGTCGAAAAAAGGGTCCATCGCTCCGTAGCACGGAAATTTCGTAGGGCCGGGAGGAGGATGGTTTCGCGGACATAAATCCAAAAATGCAAACTTCAGCATAAACTGCACCTTGTCAAGAATGCGGTCGCGCAGAAAGATCGTTCTCGATGAAACTACCCAGATCCACGTCGCGCGAGCTCGTTTGCAATTCAAAAATACTCGTTTTGGTGTCCGCACTTTGGCTCAGCGCCTGCACCAAACCAACCAAGCAGAGTAGCGAGGAAGTCAACGAGGAAATCAGCGAGAAAGTCACAGTTATTCCAGCGGCTGCGGATATCCCAAAGGACAACAGAGCCCATGGGCGCTGGAGGAGCGCGTCGCTCGGTGGTGGTGGCTACACACAGAATGTGGTCTTCTGCCCGAGCAAGCCGGAGCGCCTCTATGCCTATGTGGATGTTGGGGGAGTTTACCGCAGCGATGATTCAGGTAAAACTTGGCGGATGATGCATGGGGGGCTTCCAGTCGGCGAGGGATACCTGTGCGTGCGCGGACTGGCGGTCGATCCGGTCGATGCCGACCGCATTGTCATCGGCGTTGGTAACCAGTGGACTGGTAATCGCGGAGTTTTCATAAGCACAGACGGTGGGATTGCTTGGAAAAAAGTTCTTGATGTTCCATTCCTTGGCAATGAGCAGCACCGGAGCGCAGGGTTTATTTTTGCGCGCACGCCGCAGGGGGAATGGCTCGCTGGCAGCGCCGGAGGAGGGTTGTGGAAAAGCGCGGATGGCGGGGAGACCTGGAGCCTGGAGGGACTCGAGGGGGTGAACATTACTGACATCAAGGTCGACCCGACGGGTGGGATCTATGTTTGTGCGAAGCCCCATAAAATGCCGGCAGGGCAGGAGTTTTCGGCGGGATTTTTCACGAGGACCCCCGGGGGCGAATGGAACAAACTCCCCGCTGGGCCCGATGAGATCATTCTTGGCCCGGACGGTTCGCTGACCGGAGTCTTCGATGCCTGGGAGATCCGCTCAAGTAAGGATGGGGGCAAAACCTGGGAACTGGATTCCGAGGGGCTTCCCCTGAACAAGGAGGGGGCGAAGGGATTCACCAGCGAGAACCGCTTCCGGGCCCTCACAGCGGGACCGGGCTTTCAGCTCGTGGGTTCCTCACGAGGGACGGTCTATCGCCGGGCGGATAGAGAAAAACTATGGCAAAAGGTGGAACGGGAAAGCGTGGAGGAGGTCCTCGATGGCAAGCCTTGGTGGGGTCGCATCCAACCCGGCAAGTGGCAGCATTTCGGTGCAGCCATGGGAACCGTGGCCGTGAATCCCGCGAATCCCGACAACTGGTGGATGACCGACTGGTATGCAATCTACGAATCCAAGGATGCGGGGCGGAACTGGGCTTTGCGGATCGACGGCATCGAAGTGACCGTGATTCACTGCCTCGCGCAGGATCCAACCGATCCCGGGCGGGTGCATGCGGGGATGGCTGACAACGGTTATGTTCCTTCGGCGGATGGCGGAATGCGGTTCGAGGGGGGGAAAAAATTCCTTTCGAACATGAAGGCATTGGCCCTCGATCCCTCATTGCCCGGCAGGATCTACGGATCGGGTGATGACGGGGCCGGGGAGTGGAGAGCTGGCTATCTGTGGGTGAGCGTGGATGGCGGTGAGAATTGGGTGCGCTCTCCGATGCGCGGAGCGCCGACTCAATCAAAAAACGGCATGAATTCGATCTCCGTCAGACCAGGGAGCCCTTATGAGGTCGCTATTGCTTATTCCGGTCCCATTGGTGAAGGCGGTGGCGTCTTCCGTAGCACAGATGGAGGCCTGACATTCGAACCGCTCCTAGAGGGTTTGGAAAAAGGCGCTGAGTATTTCCACAAGGAAATCTGGGGTCTTGTTTCGGAACTGGCCCATGCGGCTGACGGCACATTGGTGGCCACAAGTCACAAGACGGGGGAAATCCACAGGCTTCCGGCAGGAGAAAGCATTTGGCAAAAAATCGAACAGGACCTTCCCGGAAAGAGTTTCCAAATCCGGGCAAACGGGAAACATTTTTACCTTACCCGCTCATCGGGTGGACTCTGGCGAAGCCAGGATGGTGTTTCCTGGGAACAGGTTTACTCCGGCCCCTGCGAGGTTCTTGCTGTGGATCGGGCGGTTCAAGGAAGGATTGCCGTGGCGACAAACGGCAAGGTGGAACTCTCGAACGACTCTGGAGCGACCTGGCAGAATCTGGGAACTCCTCCTTTCGGGCAAATCTCGACAATTGGCTTTGCCGGGGATCGGTTGCTTGTCGGGACGCGCGGTGGTGGATTTTTCCTGACCACCCTCTCCGCCAGCGGAGAACAATCCGTGGCTGCAAAGACCCCGCCCATCGGACTTCTTCCCGTTCTCGAGGAAGCGGCGACCCCGCTCCCGAAAGGGGAAAACAAATGGACCAAGCCGTGGCGCCGCGAGGGCCAGCTTGAGGCAACACCTCATACCGGGGCCTTGGGACTCGTTCTTAAAACCCTGAACGGCGCTGCAGAGGGCTCCACCGGGTGGGCCTTCAAGCCCACGGGTGCGGAGTTCGAGTTGCAAGGAAAATGGATCGTGGAAGGCGGGAACGGAACCGTGGCTGAGCTCGCCCTGCGATCCTATGGCGCGGGCAGGGCTCAAATTGATTGGAAGCCTCTGGGTCGCCTCATTGCGGGCGAAGGTGAGCGATCCTTTAAATTCTATTGTTCACCGCACCCGGAGGCCATCGATGCCGAAATCGTTCTTATGTTGAAGGGCGATGGTTCCGTGGATTTGCATGACATGGCATTTTTCCGCGCGAACTGGCTTTTTGGAACTCCGGTCGCCGGCGCTGATCCTTCCTCTCGATGATAAAAATCATCGCCGGACTTTGCGTGGGAACGGTTCTTTCCTTTTCCCAGACCCACGCCAAGACCGCTCAACAATCGGAAGCTTCCGAAACTGCCCTTGCTCCGGTGCCATCCCTCACCGGCAAGGACTGTCCGAACATTCTTTTCATCATCACGGACGACATGCAGCGTTCCATGTTCAACGCCCTCCCCGAGGGAAAAGGGCGGAACCTGACTCCGAACCTCGATCTGTTAGTCTCGGAGTGCGTGCTGATGACTGGCCAGCATGTGGCTTCGGCGGTTTGCACACCCAGCCGCTACAATGTCCTCACCGGGCACTACGCCAGTCTGGCGATGGCGAACGGACTGCACGACCAGGCCGTGGTGGGATTTGAAACCCACATCAAGCCCATAGACGCGACGCTTCCCAAATTTCTCCGCGATGCGGGCTACCGAACCAGGATGGTGGGAAAAAACCATGTTATCGAAGCACCCGGCATTCCGGAAATTCCCTTGGATGCCGACCCGCGCGACCCGAAAGTCGTGGGAACGCTTCGCGGGTTTCGTTCGGATTACGAAGAAGCCCTTCGCCTGGCGGGTTTCGAAGATGTCGGGGGTATCTTTCCGGGAAATCCCGATGAACTAAGACCGCGCGCCCTCAGAACCCACAACATGGAGCACATCGCGGAGGCAGCCGTCCGTTTTTTAGACAAGCCCTCCTCGGAGAAACCATTTTTCCTCTATATGGCGACGACCCTCCCCCATGGTCCCGTCGAGGAATCGAGGTCCTGGAACAGCGACCCGGCCCTCGGCCCGTATGGCCCGCGAGACACTCAAACCGCTGTCCTTCCATCAAGCAAAACCATCCGGGCGCGACTCGAAAAAGCAGGCCTGCCTAAGGAATCCCTCGACGACCCGGAGCAAGGGGCTGCGATGATGCTCGCTCTGGACGACGCGATTGGAGCCGTGATGAGCCGCCTGGAGGCAAACGGCCAACTCGACAACACGACCATTTTTTTCTTCAACGACCACGGCACGGACGCCAAAGGCACGCTCTACCAAGGTGGCCTCCAATATCCGAGCGTCGTCTGGCGCAAAGGAGGCTTCCCGTGTGGTTCCCGCAGCGACGCGCTTGTGAGCAATGTCGATTTCGCCCCGACCATCCTCGAATTCGCAGGTATTCCGTTCGCAAAGGAAGCATTCGACGGACAAGGTTTCCGGGAAATCCTGCTTGGAGCCTCCCCTCCGAAAGACCGTTTGCTTTATTCCGAAATGGGCTTCACCCGCGCCATTCGAGTGGGGGACAGGAAATATCTGGCCATTCGCTATCCCGATGAGGTGGAAAAGATGACCATCGAAGAGCGGAGGCGGCGATTGGAGGAGTGGAATGCGGGTCTGATCGAAAGAGGGATCGCCCCTGTCAATACCGACCCCGCTGCTCCCTTCAGCCACTTGAGCGCCATCCCCGGTGGAGCCCATGCCGAGCATTCGACAACCGGAAAAAAAGCTCACTACTACGAAGCTGACCAGTTATTTGACCTAGCAAAAGATCCCTCGGAGGAAATCAATCTTGCAGGCGATCCAAGCCACTCTCAAAAATTGAGCGAGATGCAGGGATTAATGCGAAATGTTCTTCGTGATCTCTCAGGAAGCTTTGGGGAATTTAAAGACCTGCCGAAAGTGCATTGAATTAAGAAAACTGCACATTGTTTGTTTTTCTCCACCCAAGCATATTTAAATTCTCTCCCACCCCATCATGAAAAAAATTCCCCTTGTTTTGTCCCTCACCTTATCAGTGCTCACGCTTGCAAACGCATTTGCAGAAAACCTTCTTCAAATCGCGGATGGAGGTTTTGAAACTCTCCCGCAGTCCGACATGGCGATTTATAAGTCTCCCGAGGCTCAGGATGCTCTGAAGGTCCGTGTTGTCAATGAGGGGGCTTTTGAAGACAGTGGCTGCCTTGAGATCGATCTGCCAGTTGCCGCTTATGCGAGTATTTCATTTCCTCTGAAGAGAAGCGCCAAGATCGCGTCTCTACGCTTCGCCTACAAGGGCGAACTGGCGGACGGAGCCGATGTAAAAATCGGCATCCAAAGTTACAAAATGGAAAATGGTTTCAAGAGCGTTGACTTTAAACCATTTTTTGACGACTCGAAGATCACCACGAATTGGGAAGTTCATCGCCAAACCATCGAACTCACCGAGGAAGCGACCCACTGGCAAGTTTCGATCGCAATCAAAGGCCCGGCCAAGGTCTGGATCGATGGCCTAGAGGTCTTGAGCGAATGAGCAGCCATCCCTCTCCAGGGACTGATAAAGTCCGTATCCGTGACAAGCTTGTATACGGAGCAGCTGGCCCTGTGGACATTTGGGCCACTTGGGTGCCACTCACCATGGCCTACCAGGTGTTTAACATGGCGCTGGGCCTATCGCCGGCGTTGATCAGCTTTTCGTTCGCGGTATTCCGGCTCTACGATGCTCTCATCGATCCGATCATGGGGTGGATTTCGGACAACACACGAACCCGCTGGGGACGGAGACGCCCGTATGTCGTCGTGGGCGCTATTCTTACTGGGGTAACTTTCCCGATGATCTGGCTTGTGCAACCCGGTTGGAGCCCCTTTGCGATGACCGTCTGGCTCATCGTCGCAGGCATAGTGTTTTTCACTTTTGCCACCATATGGAACATGCCCTACCAGAGTATGCTTCTGGAGATGACCGGCGACTACAACGAACGCACCTCGGTCACCAGCTTCCGGGCCGTGTTTCAGAACCTCGCATCGGTCATTAGCAGTTGGGTGTGGGCTATTACGCAGCTACCATTCTTTCTCGACCAAAGCACCGGGAAGCAGGACACCCTCTCCGGCATTCGCGCCGTGGCGGTCGTCATGGGCCTCCTCATTATAGTGCTCGGCGTCCTTCCCGGCTTGTTTCTCAAGGAACGGCACTATGCGAAGGTGGAAGGTAACAAAAAGGAAAAACTCCTTCAGAGCCTGAAGCTCACCCTCCGCTCGAAGCCGTTCCTTCTCATTCTTGCGTTCGCCGTGCTCTCTTCTTTTGGCGCGATCACGCTTTCCTTCGGCCCTTACATCACGACTTTCCATGTTTGCGGTGGCGATCAAGGCCGGGCATCGGTCATCACCGGAATGGCCGGAACGATCGGCCTGGCCTTTGCGATTGCCTCCCTCCCGTTTTTCAACCTCCTCTCTCGCCGCATCGGAAAAACCCGGACGCTCGGAGTCTGCGTCTTTCTTCAGATCGTGGGCAGCGCCGGTAGTTATTGGCTCTACACTCCCGATTTCCCATCGCTCGTGATCGCTCAAAAGACTCTCATCTATATTGCCAACGCGGGTCTCTGGGTAATGCTGCCCTCCATGGTGGCGGACACGGTGGACTTCGACGAACTCTCCACCGGCGAG
>JBILMW010000017.1:0-25897 GCA_044375335.1 Terrimicrobiaceae bacterium
CTACGCCATGCCGGCCCGCCCGCCATTTTGAAGAATGCCACTTGGGTTTCGAAGCAGCATGAGCGCCTCTTCTGGCAACTTCACGAAGGCGACTTTCTGAATCTTTTAGCCCAAGCCATGCCGCCAGACCTTGTTTTTTACGACATGTTTTCGGGAAAAACCTGTGCTCCTGCGTGGACGGAGGGCGCCTTCCGGGCCATGCTCGCCGTTTACGGTTCGCGCGATGTCGAGCTTTTCACCTACACCTGCTCCACGGCATCGCGCGTGGCCATGCTCGGCGCGGGTTGGGGAGTGGCGCGCGGGCGAAATGCGGGCGACAAGGAGGAAACGACCATCGCATTCACGCATCTGGACAAGGCCCTCGAGCGCGGTCGCGATGTTCTCGCCGCCGAGTGGCTCAAAAAGTGGAATCGTTCCGCCGCGAAATTTCCGCCGGGGATAGATCTTACGGGCCAAGGAAATTTCGAGGCCAGAATCCGAAGTCTGCCCCAGTTTGCCGGAATCGATTCCATGTAGCCCTCTTCTCCCGCGTTGCGAACTTAAGGCTAGTCAGACAATCTCAAAACCCATGCGAAATGTCGTCATTCTTGGAGTCACTGGCTCCATCGGCCAGAGCGCCCTCAAGGTGGCTCGTGATATTCCCGACCGGATGCGTGTCGTCGGGATGTCCGCGCATTCCAATGCGGAAGGGCTTGCTGGTGCCGCCCGCGAGTTTCCCGATGCAAAGACGGCCCTATCCATCGGACCGGATGGCATCGACCGCCTCGTGGAACTGGCGACCATGCCGGAAGCCGATCTGGTGCTGGTATCCATTGTCGGAACCGCCGGCCTGCGCCCTGCGCTGGCCGCCATCGAAGCGGGAAAGGACATCGCCGTCGCGAGCAAGGAAATCCTGGTCATGGCCGGTGAGATCGTGATGGAAGCCGCGCGGCGAAAAGGTGTGCGCGTGCTGCCGGTGGATAGCGAACACAGCGCGATTTTTCAATGTCTCGAAGGCCGCGATGCAAAAAGTGTGAGGCGTCTCATTCTCACCTGCTCGGGGGGACCATTTCGCAAAACACCAGCCGCAGAGTTGCCAAAGGTCACTCCCGAAATGGCCCTGCGCCACCCCACATGGAACATGGGCCGCAAGATCACGCTGGACTCCGCCACCTTGTTCAACAAGGCGCTTGAGATGATCGAAGCGCGCTGGCTTTTTGACATCGGCATGGATCGCGTTGAAGTAGTCATCCATCCCCAAAGCATCGTGCATTCGATGGTCGAATTCGTGGACCGCTCCATCCTCGCCCAGCTCAGCCACTCCGACATGTGCCTGCCGATCCAATACGCCGTGACCTGCCCCGAGAGGGTCGAAAACTCCCTCCGCCCGCTGGATTTCGCCTCCCTCGGAAGCTTGGATTTTGAAGCCCCCCGCCGCTCGGATTTTCCAGCTCTCGACCTCGCCACCGAAGCCGGCACACTCGGCGGCACGCGCCCCGCCGTCTTGAATGCCGCGAACGAAGTCGCCGTAGAAGCTTTCCTCTCTGGCCGCATCGCCTTCCCAAGAATCTGGAAACTGGTGGCCGAGGTTTTAGAGAAGTGTCCTCACACGGAGCATCCGACCTTGGAGACCCTGCTGGCAACCGATGCCGAAGCTCGGCAGATTGCATCGGCATCTATCGGCTGATTTTCCGGCGTCGCCGACCAAAACCAGACCCCAAATGGTTACAAGTCGGACCGCCGAGGTCCTCCTCGGCCTGCCACTCCAGCGAGGCCAACGAGGACATTGGCGCTCCCGACCCTTCTGATTCTCGCCTTTCAGCTCAGTTCCAAAGCGGCCGCAATTTCTCAGCTTTCGTGCTTCGGGAAAAAATGGGAATCCGTGAGACCCTTTTCTTGATGTGTTTCAAGGCGTGGAATTCAACGCCGGAGCGTCCCATTTCAGCGAAATCTTCCTGTGTTCTCTTGCGCAGTCCAACAAATACAGGTTGATCAGATTTTGGAATGAATGACTGGCTTGGGAAAAGTTGAGACAACTCCGTAGCATCTTAAAATTTTCCTCACCTAAAAAACCGTTTTTTTAAATCCTCGCGAACGATATATGAAGTGGGAAGGGCCTCGATGCCCTGATGCTGGCAGGTTTCACAAAGGCTGACCGCCTTCATTAAGGATACCGAGGTAAGCGTCATAAACGAAAACGCGGTTGCGGCGTTGACCGGTGAGTTCACGGGCGATGCCGTTGGAAACAAGGTTTTGCATGGCTTTACCGGCTGTTGGGAAGCTCATCTGGTGCTGGCGGCAGAGGTGGCTGAGAGTCAGGACGGGGCGTTCGCGCAGAGCCGCAAGGACGCGTAGAGTGTTGGCGGCGGCGCGTCCACTTTGTGCTGTTCGGCGGGTGTCCGCCTCGAAGAGATCCACGAGCCGGCGGGCGGTCTGAACGGCACTTTGGGCGGTGGTTTCCACGCCTTCCAGAAAGAAGTCCACCCAGGCTTCCCAGTCTCCCGTAGTCCGGACGCGATCGAGCAGCTCGTAATACACGGAGCGGTGTTCTTTGAAGAAGAGAGAGAGATAGAGCAGGGGCTGTGCAAGGAGGCGGCCGTTGTGGAGCAGCAGGGCAATGAGCAGGCGGCCGAGGCGACCGTTGCCGTCGAGAAACGGATGGATGGTCTCGAACTGCACATGGGCCAGAGCGGCTTTGAGCAGGAGGGGCAGACCTGTGTCATCCTCGTGGAGGAAGGCTTCCAGTGCGGCCATGCAGGGTTCGACTTCTTGCGGAGGTGGTGGCACAAAACGGGCATTCCCTGGCCGGGTGCCGCCGATCCAATTCTGGCTGCGGCGAAACTCGCCGGGCTGTTTGTCACTGCCACGGCCTTTGGACATGAGAGCGGCGTGCATTTCGCGGAGCAGGCGGTTGGAGAGCGGGAAGCCTTCGCCAAGGCGAGACATGCCGTGTTCCAAGGCGGCGATGTAGTTGGACACCTCGACGACATCATCCATGGGACTGCCGGGAACCTCCTCCAACTCGAAAAGCAAAAGATCGGAGAGCGAAGATTGGGTTCCCTCGATCTGCGAGGAAAGAACGGCTTCGCGCCGGACATACGAGTAGAGAAACAAATGCGGGTTCGGCAGCAGCGTGCTGATGCTGTCCAGTCGCCCAACGGCCAAGGTGGCGCGCTCCAAAAGTAACTGACGCGCACCACCTATCTCCAGTTGAGGCATCGGCGGCAGGGGATGCGGCACGAAAGCGCGCACCTGCTCCCCCGCTGTGGCGGTGGTGATGTAGTGGCCTGTGGCGTTCCGGTTCATTGCTTGAGTCTTGAATAAGAAAATCCGTTATTAAAGAAAAAGCTTTTTTATTTAATATAAACCGGCTACCGATGCTGTGCGTTGACGGGAGGTTTTGTTGACACCAGCCCATTGGGACATGGTCCGTGATTGCGGGCTTTTAGGCGACGGAGGTCGCATTGGCCGCCCGAAATGCGGCGTCTTTTCTCTGCTCGATTAAACCGCAGTCGCAGGCTCGACCCAGCGGCCGTGTTCGCGGATGAGGTCCACAAGGCGGTCGACGGCTTCGGCTTGCGGGATGTTGAATTTCACGGGTGTCTTGCCGACATAGAGGTTCACCTTGCCGGGGGCGCCGCCGACATAGCCGAAATCGGCATCCGCCATTTCGCCGGGGCCGTTGACGATGCAGCCCATGATGGCGATTTTTACGCCTTTGAGATGGCTGGTGGCGGCTTTGATGCGGGCGGTGGTTTCCTGGAGGTTGAACAGGGTGCGGCCGCAGCTTGGGCAGGCGACATAGTCGGTTTTGAAAATGCGGACGCCTGCGGCTTGGAGGATGTTGTAGGCGATGCGGAGCGATTGGCCGGGAGCCTCTTCGCCTTGGACGAGAACCGCGTCGCCGATGCCATCGCAGAGCAGGGAGCCGATATTGGTAGCGGCGTTCAGGAGGTTGTGGACGAAATCGGTGGAGGCGGCGGGTGTAAAGGTGTCCTTGAGCAGGATCGGGTGCCTAGACTCGATGCGTGAGGCCAGAAGCCTGTAGGCTCCGATAACCGGCAAATCGCACGAGTCTGGGATCGTGACAAACAGAGGGACGGGGGATGCGTTGACACGAGCGACAGCAGCCGCATCGCGCGGGTCGACTTCAACGAGCCCGCAATGCTCGACGATCAGCTCGGGTTTGTAGTCACCGAGGCCTGCGATTTTGTGGGCGACCTTGTCGTGGGCGGCCTGTGTCACTGCGACGCGAACGAGTTCCGTGCCGCCGATTTGATATTCCCCGACTTGCAGCACTGAGCTTGCTCGACGGGCGTAGGAAAAAGGGTCGAACGGCCAGGCCGAAAGTGTCGGCATGGGTTTGCGGTTGGCGGCGATTTTTTCCAATGCCTGCGCCACGGGGATTTCGTGTTCGGAATCCTCCGTGAGCGAAACGCGGATTGTGTCGCCGATGCCGTCGGCGAGAAGGCTGCCGATGCCGATGGCGCTCTTGATGCGGCCGTCCTCGCCATCCCCCGCCTCGGTGACGCCGAGGTGGATCGGGTAGTTCCAGTCGCCGCCCTCCGTCTGCTCGAGTTCGTCGAGGCGGGCGACAAGCAGGCGGTAGGCTTGAATCATGACCTTCGGATTCGACGCCTTCATCGAGAAAACAAAATCGTGGTAGTCGAGCTCGCGGGCGATGCGGGCGAACTCCAGCGCGCTTTCGACCATGCCGAGCGGCGTGTCGCCGAAGCGGTTCATGATGCGGTCGCTCAAGCTGCCGTGGTTCGTTCCGATTCGCATCGAGATGCCGCGCGTCTTGCAGAGCGCCACCAGCGGGGTGAAGCGCTCGCGGATGCGCGAGATTTCGGCCGCGTATTCGGTGTCCGTGTATTCGCGGACATTGAATTTTTTCGAGTCGGCGAAATTGCCGGGATTGATGCGAACCTTGTCCACCCACTTGGCGGCCTCCAAAGCGGCTTCGGGCTTGAAATGGATATCCGCGACGAGCGGCACATCGCAGCCTGCCGCATGGAGCGTGTCGCGAATGGCTTCAAGGTTGCGGGCATCTTTCACGGTCGGCGCAGTGATGCGGACAATTTCGCAGCCGACTTGCGCCAGGCCCAGTGTCTCCTTCACGCAAGCTGCGGTATCCATCGTATCACTCGTCAGCATCGACTGGACGCGGACGGGATTTTTACCCCCGATGGCGGTGAGACCGGTTTTGACCTCCCGGCTTGGACGCCGGCCTGGATAGCTTCGGAAAACCAGCGGCATTTTTACTTGGTCTGCTCGGCGACGGGAGCCTTCGAGGCCACGATGTCGCCCACATCGTAGAAAGTGAGATACAACATGAAGCCGATGAGAAGGACGGCGCAGGCGGTTTGCACCACTTCAAGAACCCGGACGCTGATGGGCTTCCGGCGAATGGCTTCGATGATGGCAAGGGTGATGTGACCGCCGTCGAGAACTGGAAATGGCAGGAGGTTCATGAGTGCGAGGTTCACATTGATGAGAACGCTGAAGGCCAGCGCGATTCGCCATCCGTTTTCCGATTCGAAAATCTGGTAGTAGAGACGCATGATGCCCACAGGGCCGCTGAAGTGGGCGGCTTTGACATCTGACGCTGGCGAGAGCAGCGCCCCCACCATGCGGAAGATGCTGGTAGCGGCATCCTTCACCTGTTCGAGCGGCGAGGGATGCACCAAAACGGAGCGTCCCCACTCGATGCCGAAATTCACCGGAGCTGCGTCCGGTGTGGCGTCTGGTAATTTCATGCTCAATTTGAGGTCCTCGCCTCCGCGCTCCACTCCAAAGACGACATCCTTGCCGCGATTCGCGTCAATGACGGGCCCCATTTCGCTCAAATTGAATACAGGAACGCCGTTGATATCAGTCACAAGGTCGCCTGACTGGAATCCTGATTTCTCGGCGAGGCTGCCTTTCACAACAAAGCCCACGCCTGGCATGATGCGCGGTCCGATCTGAACCTCGCGCAGCGCGGGTCTGCGCCAGCTGGAGGTTTCGGGTTTCGACCATTTGGAATCGATGGTGATTTCCTGCCCTTCGCGAAGGACAGTGAATGGAATCGTCTCCCCTTCGCTACGGACGATGCGCCATTTCAAGCTGTCCGTGCCGCTTAGGAAGTGCTTCACGGGTTTACCATCCACCGCGATGATCTGGTCCCCGGGGCGGAGTCCGGCAACGGCTGCGGGGCCGCCATCCTTCACATAGCCAACGACCGTGGTGTCGAATTCGCTCTGAGGTTTTCCGACGACCCACACGATGCAGGCCATGGCGAAAGCAAGGCCGAAGCTGAAAAGCGGGCCAGCTGCGGCGACGATGATTTTATCCAGCGGCTTGACCGGAGGAAGCTGTTCGCGGGCGTTTTCGGATTCCCCCTCGAGTGCCTCCATCGGCGCAAGCTGGGGAATCGCAACGAAGCCTCCTGCCGGGATCGAGCCGAGACGATATTCCACCCCGCCGATCGTTTTGCTCCAGATCGGCTTTCCGAACCAGATGGCAAACTTCTCGACCACGAGACCGCGCCAGCGCGCCGCCAAAAAGTGACCCAATTCGTGGACAACGATAAGCAGGTTAAAGATCAGTAGAACCTCGAGGCAGATGAATAAGAATTTCAGACCGTCAAAAAACATAATGAGGCTCCCACCATCCTCCGATCCTTGAAAAAATCAATCCGGCACTGCGGAGCACCCTCGACAGCGGCAGGCGGGCGCGGATAAAAAAGCCCCATGACAAGCATGACAGGACACGGCCGTGGCGAGAGCCGGACCAAAACTTGGGCGGCCGTGGTCGAGTGCCATTCAGTGAACCGCAAGACGGCGGAAGTCGTCCTGCATACGGATCGCAGCGCTCTCAGGCTTGAGCCCGCCGTGCGCGAGCGGGTTCTCGAACGCATCTCCCGTGGTCGGGTTCAGGTGAATCTCTCGCTGGCTTGCTCCAAAGGTTCGGGCCAAAGTTTTTTTGATGAAGAGCGTGCCTTGGACTTTGTGAACCAGGCCCGTCGTTTGCAGAAAAAACTTGGACTCGAAGGGGGTATCACCCTGTCGGATGTCATCGCCGCTCCCGGCGTCATTCAGGCTGCAGATGCGCAGATCGACGATGCCAGCGAAGTCGTCATGTCCGCGCTCGATCACGCGCTGAAGGGTCTCGTCGCCACGCGGGCGAGCGAGGGAGCTACCCTGCAAAAAGTCCTGTCCAAAAGCGCGGACCGCTTGGCAGCCATCATCAAAAAAACAACACCGCTTGCCGGCAAGGTGACTGCCTCTTATCGCGAAACGCTTCACAAGCGAATCGGGCGTGCCGGACTGAGCCTTGCGGCGGATGATCCCCGTCTCGCAGCCGAGGTCGCCATTTTCGCCGAGCGTTGCGACATCACGGAAGAGCTGGAGCGTGCAGCGAGCCACATCGCCCAATTCCGCGAAAAACTCGACGCCAAAGGCCCTGTTGGCCGCACACTGGAATTTCTCACGCAGGAACTCGGCCGCGAGTTCAATACGCTCGGCTCGAAGTCCGCAGATACCACAATCTCCCGCCTCGTTATCGAGGCGAAATCGGAACTCGACCGCATTCGAGAACAACTCGCCAACATTGAATAGCCTCACCATCCATCGCAAAGGCATCCTCTTCGTCATCTCCGCCCCCTCTGGAGCGGGCAAAACGACGCTCATCAGCTCGCTCCGCCACAAGCAGGATTTCGTTTACTCCGTTTCCTGCACCACCCGCGCGCCAAGGCCCGGAGAGGTTCACGGCGAGGATTACTTTTTTTTGAGCCAAGAGGAATTCCAGCGCCACATTGAAGCGGGAGATTTTCTCGAGCACGCAGAGGTTCACGGCCGTTTTTACGGAACGCTCAAATCCACCGTTCTGAAGCACCTCACCGCCGGGGTGGATGTCTTGCTCGATGTGGACACGCTTGGCGCAGCGAGCATCCGTGCGTGCAATGATCCCTTCATCCAAAGCGCGCTTGCGGATGTTTTCATCATGCCTCCGGGTCTTGATGAACTGGCGCGGCGGCTTCGCAAGCGAGGCACCGAAAGCGAGGAGCAGGTCGCCACTCGCCTCCACAACGCTTCTGGTGAAATGCAAAAATGGCGCGATTATCGATATACCCTCATCAGTAGCTCAATGGAGGAGGATATTGAAAAATTCCGCGCCATCATGCGCGCCGAGCGTTACATGAGCAGCAGGCTTCAACTCGATTTCGCATGAGCAAAAAAAATGTCATCCTCGGTGTGAGTGGCTCCATCGCCTGCTACAAGGCCGCCGAGTTGGCAAGCCGCCTCACACAGGCCGGACGGAATGTGAATGTCGTGATGACAAAACATGCCACGGAGTTTGTCGCTCCGCTCACTTTTCAGACTCTCTCGCGCAATCCGGTCACAACGGGAATTTTCGATGAAAAGGAATCTTGGCATCCCGGCCACATCGCGCTGGCCGACTCGGCTGATCTTTTTCTCATCGCTCCGGCAACCGCGAACACAATCGCCAAGCTGGCATGCGGCATCGCGGATGACGCACTCACATCCATCGCCCTGGCATCACGCGCCCCCCTTCTCATCGCGCCTGCGATGAATGGCAAGATGTGGGCACATCCGGCGACGCAGGAAAATGTCGCCCGTCTGAAATCACGAGGCGCCCGATTTATCGGCCCTGAAGAGGGACTTCTGGCCTGTGGGTATGAGGGAATCGGCCGCCTTTGGGAGACTGCAGGAATTCTGGAAGAGGCCGAAAAAATCCTTTGCGCTCAGTAAGTCGGAAATTCCTGCCGCAGAAATTTTCACAAAAAAAAGAATTTTTTAAAAAAGGTGTTGACGACACTCCGCGCGAAACTTATTCACAGCGCGAGTGAGTTATTCACATGATGTTCACAAACAATTTCCCGCATATGCGGAGAGAAAGGGGGGATATTAAATGCCAGTAGCAAAGAAACCTGCCGCTAAGAAACCCGCTGCCAAAAAGCCAGTTGCCAAGAAACCAGTAGCTAAAAAAGCAGCCGCCGCCAAGCCAGCCGCCAAGAAAGCCGTTGCTAAAAAGCCAGTCGCCAAAAAAGCGCCTGTCAAAAAAGCACCAGCTAAGAAGGCTCCAGCCGCAAAGGCCCCAGCTAAAAAGCCCGCTGCCAAAAAAGCAGTCGCCAAGAAAAAATAACATTCCTGTCTCAGGACAGGTCTTAACCAAAATGGAAGAAGTCGTAAGGCTTCTTCCATTTTGTTTTTTGGAATGCCGCACCAATCCGCGCGCCACTTTTCAAATCGTGCTGGATGACGCGGGAGGGCGGGCTTAATGTTTCCGCGTGAGTTACCGAGTTTTCGCCCGCAAGTATCGTCCGCAAACATTCGCCGAAGTCGTCGGGCAGGAGCACATCACACGCACGCTTCAGAATGCGGTGAACTCCAGTCGGCTTGCTCAGGCCTATCTTTTTGTGGGCCCGCGCGGCATCGGCAAGACCTCCACCGCCCGCATTTTGGCGAAGGCATTGAATTGCGAAGCCGGTCCCACCTCGGAGCCTTGCGGCAAGTGCCCGGCGTGTCTGGAAATCGCCGAGGGCCGCAGTCTGGATGTCATCGAGATCGACGGCGCCAGCAACAACGGCGTGGAAAATATCCGCGACCTGCGCGACAGCGCGGCCTACGCGCCCGCGCGCGGGAAGTTCAAAATCTACCTCATCGACGAGGTGCACATGCTCAGCACGGGGGCATTCAATGCCCTGCTCAAAACTCTCGAGGAGCCGCCGCCGCATGTGAAATTCATCTTTGCTACCACCGAGGCGCAAAAGGTTCCCGCCACCATCACCAGCCGTTGCCAGCGATTTGACCTGCGGCGGATTCCCACGCCTCTTATCAAAAAGCATCTCCTGTTCATCGCGGAGAACGAAAAAATCCAACTCGACGGCGACGCGGCGGATGCCATCGCGCGCGGAGCGGAAGGCGGATTGCGCGATGCCGAGAGCATGCTCGACCAGATGGTCGCCTTCTGCGGCGAACACATTCGGGTGAGTGATGTCATGGATGTCTTCGGCTTCACCCCGCATGAAGTCGTGGTGAGCCTCGCGGACAGTTTGTTTGCGGGAAATGCCAGCGCGGCTCTCGACACGGTGGCAGCGCAGTCGAACCTCGGCAAAGACCTCTCGCGTCTCACGGCGGAGCTTGTGTCGCACTTGCGCGACCTCTTGGTCAGCCAAGCCACGGGCGGCGAGTGTGCGATCTCGCAAGGCAAGCTTTTGGATTTGGTGGATCATTTCAGCGCGGCCGAATCCGCCATGAAGTGGGTCGCCGATAAGAAACTCCAGCTCGATGTTGCGGTCATCAAAGCCCTCCACCTTTTGGATGAGACCAGCCTCACGGATGTCATTGAAACACTGACTGGCCTCTACAACGGTGAGCCACCCGCGCCGCGTGCAGAGCGTCCGGCAAGGGTTGCTCCAATAGCGGCAACGCCTGCGCCTGCCCCGACACCAGTTTTGCCACCGAGTCCAGCTCCGGCGCCTGAGCCGGCTCCTCCAGCACCTGTCGTAAGCGCGCCAGTTGAGCCGCAGCCTGTGCTGGAGATGGAGATTCCCAAGCCGGCTCCGGCTGTTGTTCGAACCCCGCCTCCTGTTGTTCCAAAGGCCGCGCCTGAGCCGACTCCCGCGCCTGCGGCTCCAGTGGATGCCGCCATCTGCTGGGAGCACATCGCGGCGGAGTTTTCCAAGAACTCGGTGATCCGTTTTGGTTGGTTCCGCGAGGGTGTTTTTGACCGCCTCGAAGGTGGCCGCCTGATCGTTCGTTTCCCCGCTGCGCTGCAAGAGGCCGGCAGTTCGATGTTCATGGAAAAAGGCATCAAGGACATCGAAGCCAGGTTGCTTCAGGATTTGGGTCAACCGACGAAGATCGTTTTTGAATTCGACGAGGCACTCCAAGCGGCTACGCCAGAGCCCGAGCCCGAGCCTGAACCGGAACCCGAAGCCCCCAAAGTCGCCGAGCCTGTCGTGGAAGCGCCGCCGGTGGATCCGATGGAGGAATTTCTCAATGACCCGCTGATCGAAAAAGCCCTCGAAATTTTCAAGGGCACTCTACAAACTCAAAAAACATGAATATCGCAAAAATGATGAAGGAAGCGCAGCGCATGCAGGAACGCATGGCGGAAGCGCAGGTCGCATTGGCCAGCCGCACAATCGAGGCCACCACCGGCGGCGGCAAGGTGAAGGTCACAGCCACTGGAACGGGGGATGTGACAGCCATCAAAATCGACCCACAGGTTGTCGATCCGAATGATGTCGAGATGCTCGAAGACCTCGTCCTCACAGCTGTGAAGCAGGCGCTCGAAGATGCGAAAAAACTGGGCAGCGATGAAATGGGCAAACTTACGGGCGGAATGAAAATTCCCGGCCTTTCGATGTAATGTCTGTCTGCTCCGACAAATGGATCCGCCGTATGGCGGTTGAACGCGGCATGATCGAGCCCTTTGTGGACGGTCAAATCAAGAAGACCGAATCCGGCGAGCGGGTCATCAGCTACGGGCTTTCAAGCTACGGCTACGACCTCCGCGTTTCGAACGAGTTCAAGGTTTTCACAAATGTTTTTGGAAGTGTGGTGGACCCGAAGGCCTTCGATGACCGTTCCTTTGTGGACATGAAAACCGATGTCTGCGTCGTGCCGCCAAATTCCTTCGCCCTCGCCCGCAGCGTGGAATACTTCCGCATCCCGCGCGAGGTGCTCACCATCTGCGTCGGCAAATCCACCTACGCGCGCTGCGGCATCATTGTGAATGTGACGCCCTTCGAGCCGGAGTGGGAGGGGCATGTGACGCTGGAGATTTCAAACACCACGCCGCTGCCCGCCCGCATCTATGCGAACGAGGGGCTGGCACAGGTCGTGTTCTTCGAGTCCAAGGAGACTTGCGAGACGAGCTACGCCGACCGCGCCGGGAAATACATGGGCCAGCGCGGCATCACGATTCCAAGAATGTAGGGCCGCCCGCGAAAGCGCGGAGAAGCTTTATGGAATACGACTTCGTCGTCATCGGAGGAGGTAGTGCAGGATATGCCGGTGCGAGAACAGCGGCATCCCTCGGACTTCTAGTCGCCGTGGTCGAAGGTGGGCGTGAAGTCGGCGGGCTTTGCATTCTTCGCGGCTGCATGCCAAGCAAGTCCTTGCTCGAATCAGCGCGGCGCTTCCGCGTTCTGACCCGCGCCGGGGAATTTGGTCTGGCGTGTGACAATCCCCGCTTCGATGCCTCGTCGATTATTGCCAGAAAACGCCGCCTCATCGCGGAGTTCGCCGACTACCGCAAGGGACAACTCGAATCCGGCAGGTTCGATTTTTTTCGGGGACGCGCGGAGTTTTTGAATGCCAACGAAGTCCGCATTGTGTCGGCGGACGGCACCTCAACGGCTCTTCGGGGTAAATCTTTTCTCATCGCCACCGGCTCTGAAATATCGACACCGCCCGTTCCCGGATTGGCCGAGGCGGGTTGTTTGACGAGTGACGACATCCTCGATCTGGAGGAGATTCCGAAGTCCATCATCGTGCTCGGGGCGGGACCGGTGGCGCTGGAGATGGCCTCCTACTGCCGGGCTTTCGGGTGCGAGGTCACCATCATTCAGCGCAGCCCGCAGATTCTGCGTGGCAGCGATCCCGATGCGGCGGCTGCTTTGGAAGAAGGCATGCGGGCGGATGGAATCACGATCCACACGGGGACAAAACTTTTGCGCGTCGAAAGAGAAGGCGATGGCATGCGTGTCATTTTCGAAAAAGACGGCGCCACCAACACGCTTCATGCGCAGCGCGTCCTCAACGCCCTCGGCCGCACACCGGCGCTACGCGGACTGGAAGCTCTCGGCCTGGCGACTGATGGCGGGCGCATCAAAGTCGGCGCCACGCAGGCCACATCGCTCCCTCACATTTTCGCTGCAGGCGATGTGTGCGGCGGACTCGAAGTCGTTCATATAGCCATTCAGCAGGGTGAGATTGCTGCCACCAATGCGGCGATTCACTTGGGCCGTCACTCCGCCGAGTCGCCGGTCATGGACTACCGGCTGAAACTTTTTGCCGTCTTCTCAGATCCCCAATTCGCGAGCGTCGGTGCCACCGAGGCGGAGTTGGAGGCGGCGGGGATTCCTTTTCTCACGGCGACATATCCCTTCAACGACCATGGAAAATCCCTGCTCATGGGTGAGACTCACGGGTTTGTGAAACTTACGGCATCACGCGAAACCGGCGAGATTCTTGGCGGCGCAGTCGTGGGTCCGGATGCGTCCGAACTCATCCACGAAGTCGTCATGGCCATGCGCTACCGCGCCACTGCGCGGGAGTTTGCGGCTGTCCCGCATTACCATCCCACGCTCTCGGAGATCTGGACTTATCCAGCCGAGGAGATTGCGGATCAGATTGTCACAGCCCCTTGAGGAGGCTCTGCAAGTGCTCTGGGATTGCGCGCAGGCCGCGTGCGTAGCGGTTATCCTGCACTCCGTCGAGTTGTTCAACGGCTTCGGCGATGAGTCTGTTGGCTATCGCCTTCGCATTCTCGATCGTTCCCGCTTCTTGAAGAATGGCAGCGAGGGCGGCTGTGCTGCCGGGCTCATCATTGAGCAGCATGTCGCGCAGGGCGCTGACATCTTTTCCGGATTGGAGCATCAGCAGGACAGGGAGGGTGAATTTTCCTTTTTGGAGATCAGTGCCGAGTGTTTTTCCGGTCTCCTCCTCATTGCCGGCGAAGTCGAGGATATCGTCGTAGATCTGGTAGGCGACGCCGAGTTTGGTGCCGAAAGTTTTGAAGGATCCGATCACAGCAGGGCTGGCCTCGCTGATGAATGCCCCCAGCTCGCAGGCTGCGGTGAAGAGGGCAGCCGTCTTCATTTCGATGATGCGGTAGTAGTCGGCCGTGGTCAGCTTGAGGTCGAATCGGCGCTGGGTCTGGATGATCTCGCCGGAGCAAACCTCGGCGGCGGCGTCCGCGATGCGGCGGCAGATGTCGCTGTTGCTGAAATTTGTGGAAAGCTTGAGCGCGTGGGCGAAGAGCACATCGCCGAGGAGGACGCTGATGGAATTGCCCCATTTGGCGTTGGCGGACGGCTGGTCGCGGCGGAGTTCCGCGCCGTCGATGATGTCATCGTGAACGAGCGTTGCGATGTGGATGAGCTCGAGGATCACCGCGAGATCCACATGGCCGGGCGTGATTTTTCCCGTGGCCCCGGCGGAGAGAAGTGCCAGAGCGGGTCGCAGGCGTTTACCACCCGCACCGCAGATGTAGGAAACATAACCCTCCACGGCAGGATCGAACGATTTGGCCTGGGCGCGGATGCGTTCCTCGACTGTGTAGAGGTGTGGATTGATGAGTTCGAATGCCTCGGCGAAGGAGAGGGACTCGGAGTGGCTCGTGGTGGATGTGGGCATCGGACGGATTTTCTAAAAAGATGCGGCTTTTGCAGTGAGGATGCGGCGGACGATACAGAAGGGGATGACAAGGGCCACGGCGACAGCCGCCGCGAGAAGCGGGCCGGGAACGACGCGTGCGCGGTCGTTGGCCACGGCGCGAAGACCATCGCGCACAGCTTCGGCAGCGGAGACTACAAAGGCCGGGAAGGTTTCAAAATGGGACGCTTGGTCCTGCTCGCCAGGCCGGGTGGCGATATCGAAAAACTCTGTCGGCACGGGTCCGGGGCAGAGGGCGGTGACGGTGATGCCTCTTGGGCGCAACTCCATGGCAAGGGCCTCCGACAAGCTGGTGACATACGCTTTTGTGGCCGAGTAAACCGCCATGTTCGGCAGAGGGAAAAATCCCGCCACGCTGCTGACATTTAGGATAGCCGCCCGGCCGCGAACGATCATTCGTCCCGCAAGCAGGTGGGTCAAATGGGTGAGCGCGGTGATGTTGAGATCGATCATCTCCTGCACGCGGGTCCAGTCGCTGGACTCGAAATGCCCGTGATCGCCGAGGCCTGCGTTGTTGATGAGGAAATTGATATCGAGTTTTTCGTTGGCGAGCCAATCGGCCAGCGCATGGCGGCGGTCGGAGCGGGTTAGATCAGCCTCGAAGACGCGGATATCGAGTTGAGGGTGGAGCGAACGCAGCGTCGAGGCGAGTTCCTCCAGACGGTCTTTGCGCCGGGCTACCAAAACGAGGCGCGAGGCAAGCGGAGCGAGTTGGCGCGCGAATTCAGCCCCCAGTCCGGAGGATGCCCCTGTGATCACTGCTGTGCAGCCTTCAAAAAATTTCATGATGTGTGAGCGGGTGGTTGGCCCATGTGAACTTGCATCTCCCTTAATTTACGAGCGGGAGGCCTGGCTGGTTTCCCGATATTGTGCGGTGAAGGGTGGGTGAAGTCCTCACGCGATTTTCTCCACCGAGATACTGGTGGCAAGGCTGCTGGCAAATGGCGTGTTGCTGTAGTAGACGCCGCTGATTGGTGCCACATCATCATGTCGGCGCCCCACTGCGGTGGCAACGAAGTGAAGGTCTGTGAGCACGCCGTTGGTCGGATCCATGCCAATCCAACCCGCGCCCGGCAGGCAGGCTTCGACCCAGAGGTGCATGGCGCTGGAGGCGCGTTTTTCGGACTCGGGCTTATCGCCTTCCCAGACAAAACCGCTGACGAGACGCGCGGCCACGCCGTTCTGGCGGAGGCTTTCCGTGAGAAGGGCGGCAAAGTCCCGGCAGGATCCGCTGGCTTTTTTCAATGTCTCTTCCGGCGTGTGCGGCATGCCTTGCGGCCTGGTCTCATACTCGATGTTGTCGAAAATCCAGTGGTTGAAATTCAGAATCGTCTCGACCGTAGGGCGGGGACCTGAGGGCGCGAGAGGGTCTGGAAGTTTGCATCCGGCCACCGGCGCGAGATACGGAGCAAGAACCGCGAGTTCGTCCTCGGTATATTGGGGCGGAACCTGCAGGGCATGCGGCTCCAGAAGAAAGTGGAAGGGATTTTTCTCGTTCACTTCGAGATCGAGTTCCACGCGGAAGGGAAGCGTCTCCGACATCTCTGGGTAAAAACAATAGGCGATGTGGTTGTCGAAGAGGTCCTGCCGGAACTGCACATCAGCTCCCGATTGGGTTTCGAAACGGATACTCTCGACCTTCACGGACAAGTCGATGCGCGGAAAGATTCGCACATGGTGTGGTGAAAATGACACCTTGCCCTCGTAGGTGTAGACCGATTCCTTTTTGATTTTGAGTTTCATAGTTTTTCAGGAATTCGCTGCATGCTCACATGCACTTTCAGCTTTTGCGAGGCTGAACCTTTGAAAGTTCCCCGCACGGGAGCGGCGTCGAGGAAATCGCGGCCAACGGCGACTGTGACATGCTGCTCGCCGCACCACTGGTTGTTTGTGGGATCAAGCGCCACCCAGGCCATGCCGGGAACTAAAACCTCCACCCACGCATGTGTGGCCAGAGATCCGACGAGGCGCTTGCGGGCGGGATCGACGGAAACGGCTGGCTCGGACTCGATGTAGCCGCACACATAGCGGCAGGGAATGCGAGCGGCTCGCAGGACGCCGATCATCACATGGGCGAAATCCTGGCAGACGCCTTCGCGTTTTTTCCAGATGAGGGAAAGAGGTGTCTCGATTTCCGTCGAGCCCGAGCGGTATTTGAATTCTCGATAAATCGTTTTGTTTAGCTCATCGATGGCCTCGCCCAGCGGACGATTCTCTCGCAGGATTTCCCTCCCCCACGCGCTGGACTCACTCGCAATTGGTATGGCCTCGGTTGGTTGCAGGTAATCAAAGACACCGGTTCCGGATTTTAAAATCTGCCGGGCCTCAGCAATGGTCAGTGCGAGCCCGCCCTCTGGAAGGACGCGAGGGAGCGTGCGGACGGTCATACGGTTCGTCACCTTGAGTTGACGGTGGCGCAAGGTCATCGAGTAGAAAGTCGTCCGGTTTCCGAAATAGTCGATATAGTCGGAGGCCTCCGCGCCGGGCTGGAATTCGATGCGGTGGCGGAGGACATCCTGTTCAGCCCTGGCAGGCGGTGTGAGGCGCACTTCAAGGTAAGCCTCCATGGCGGTGTCTGCGTAAACATAGCCCGTGGTGTGAACAATGTTGAACAGCATGGTCAGGCGGTGAAAGGAGGCTTCGTTTCGTGGTGCATGAGCACTTGATGATTCAGAAAGCTGTCGCAGATCACGGTGTGAAGTCCGAGCAGGCTTTGGAGAAGTCGATCTGAATGGACCTGCAGGGTGGATTTCGACGCGCCTGATTTTTTACTGGAGAGCAATGCCTCCCAATCGCTGGTTTGGATGGATTCGATCAGGCGTTCGATGGTCGAAAGCGCCTTGTCTGTTGCGGGCGAAAGCACATTCTCCCCTTCGCGGATGCGGGCGGCGCAGCCTTGCAGGCAGCGAACGACCGAGCGCGGAGCGACGGGATTCGTCCAAAGAAGTTCTAGAAGAGGTAGCGGTTCGATGCGCATCTGGTAAACGCGGCGGTAGATGTCGCGGCTGTTCAGGAGGCGTAGAAAAGCGGAAAGGCGAATCTCGACCGCGTGCGGCCGCAGGCTTGCGCGGGAGGTCTGCAGAAGCGGACCGGCGATGGAGGTGACGGCATTTGCCGTAATGGCCGCGCGCTCGAGAAGCTGCCCAATTTCGCAGAAGCTCCATCCATCGTCCGCCAGCATCGTGCATTTGGCCGTTCCAAAAAACCGGGGAATCATCTCGCGGGCGAACAAGCAGAATTCGCGACTCGCGTTTGCAAGCGTCTCGGTGGGAGCATCGGGTTGGAAACTCACCGCATCAAAACGCGCGCGCAGTCCGCTCATCACACCCCAAGCGTCGAGGCTCAAGGTTTCGAGCACCGACTCGGCGTTGCTGAAGGCACGGTGGATCGTGCTGATGACCGAGCCGGGTTCAGCGGGATCGAAGGTGAGGCGGTAGCGGCCCTCGGGGCTTGAAATCGTGCGGCGGGACGCAGAGCTCGAGCCTTCCAGCATCGGGAGGATGCGATTCCAGACGGGACGGTAGTTCATCCGCTCAGTGGGATTCAGCTCCTCCAGCTCGAGGGATTCGATGACGCTCACCATTCCGGCTAGGTCATAGGCGCGCTCGAGATAGCGTCCGAGCCAGTAGTAGGCCTCCGCCACACGACTGGTCACGCCATGGAGCAGGATTTTTGAGTCCACTTGCCGCGAGGGATCCCACTCGTCGGATTTTTTATCCACGCCCACTTGAACCCAAGTGTCTTTACTGCCGCCGCCAAGTTCGGAGGAGGTGAATTCCGAATCTTTCGTCGAGACGCGCGTGAGCGCACCGGGGAAAACTTCGATATCCCCGCCGCTTTTGCGAAGAGCGAAAAGAATGTGGTCCTGACGGCTTTTCCGGCGCTCCCCATCCTGAAAGGAAATGGTCTGAGCATCACACGCCTGCGGCTGCGCCACATAGCGTGCAGGATCGCCGAGGATTTCCGCGCGAATGGCGTCGATTTTTTCCTGCGACGGGAGATGGCCATCACCTCCAAGGTAGATGCGTTCGCCGTAGAGCCCACGGATTGTGAATTTCTCGATGTCGGCAAGCACCAGCTCGCGTTGGTCGTGCTCACCCAGCCAATAGGTCGGAAGCGTGGGTAGAAGAGGCGCCTCACCGAGATAGTAGCGGATGATTTGCGAGGAGAAGGGCAGCAGGGCGCGATCGTCCGAAAGTTGGGAGCCGATGGCATTGACGACGGCTACGCTTTTTTTGCGGATGCAGTGGATGAGCCCTGGAACGCCGAGCATAGAGTCGCGACGAAAAACCATGGGGTCGAGCCAGCGGTCGGTGAGTCGCGAGTAGATGACATCCACCTTGCTCAAGCCGGATACGGTTTTCAGATAGACCTCGTCATTGAGCACCAGCAGATCTCCGCCCTGCACGAGCGGGATGCCCATACGGCGGCCAAGAAAGCTATGCTCCGAATAGGCGGGACTGAGCGGGCCGGGAGTCAGCAGCACGACCATGGGATCCGGCTCGGAAGAATGCGACCGCAGCATTTCCAGAATGCCGGTGGGAACATCGGAAATCGAGTGGATGCCGGTGTCGTGGAAAGATTGGGGAATGACCCGTGTGAGGGCGCGACGGTTCTGGATCATGTAGGACATGCCGGAAGCGTGGCTGAAATAGTGGTGCTTCACGGCGAGCGTTCCATCCGGTAGGCGACAAACTGCGACACCGCTCAGGTGCAGAAAGGCATCCCCTGGCAACGGGAGTCCTGCTGCAGGGCGCTGGAAAAACTCACTGCCCAGAACAAGGGAAACCGGCAACACGCCGTCGTGCAGGATTTGCTTCGGGCCATAGATGTCCTTGAGAAAATGCTCGAAGGCCCTCAGACGCTGGCGCACTCCGGCTTCCAGTGGACTCCACTCGGCGGGGGTAAAAATCTGGGGCAGGAGGTCGCAGAACCAGGCGCGGGCTCCCCATGGGCGGTCGCGGTGGATGTCGAAAGTGACACCCATCTCGCGCATGGTGGCTTCAAGCTGCTCGTCGAGGCTCCGTAATTGAGCACGCGGCGTTTTTTGAAGGCGCTCGGAGAGGGCTTTGTAAACCTCGCGCGGACGGCCATCTGGGCCGGACATTTCGTCGTAGGTGCCGAAATGCCAAGGCGATTTCATGCTGCGGCAGTCCGGTTTTGAAACCATGCACGCGCCGCGGCCACATCCTCGCGGATCTGCACGCGGAGGGCGTCCTTGTTTTCAAATTTCTTCTCAGGCCGGAGATAATTAAGAAACGCGACTTCGATTTCGCTGTCGTAAAGGTCGGCGGAAAAATCAAAAAGATGCACCTCCAGCACGCGTTGCTTGTCATCCGAAACGGTCGGACGGAGCCCGATGTTTGCCACGCCGTGGTATGTCTTGGTGTTCCATGTTGCTTGGATGGCGTAAACGCCGTCCGTTGGATACTGCTGATGGCCGGTGACGATGTTGGCCGTGGGGAAGCCCAATTTTTCACCGAGTCCGGCACCGCGTGTGACCCTGCCTCGAACGGCAAAGTCCCTGCCAAGGAGGCGGGCGGCTGAAGGCAGATTGCCGGAAGCGAGGGCCTCCCGGATGCGTGTGCTGCTGACGACTTCCCCGTCCAGGAAGACCGGCGCGGTGGCGCTGGTGAAGAAGCCGTTTTTCATTCCGAGTGTTTGCAGCAAACGGGCGTTCCCCCGCCGGCCATTGCCGAAAAGCCAGCCTTCGCCGATGCAGATGCCGGCAAGCTCTGGCACGGTGTGGCAGAGCTTCAAAACAAAGTCCTCGGCTTCAATGGCAGCAAAAGCGGCGTCGAATGTGATGACGAGGGCGTGTTGGATGCCAAGGCGCTCGATGAGTTCCAGCTTGAAATCCAGAGGCGTCAGAAGTTTTGGGGCCTTGTATGGACGCAAAATGACAGCGGGATGGGGGTCGAATGTTAGTGCGACTGGAACGCCTCCAATGCGGGTGGCGGATTCGATGGCGGCGCGGAGCACTGCCTGATGGCCGAGATGCAGGCCATCAAAGACACCTGCTGCCAGCACGACCGGCGCATCGATTTCCCCAAGGGCTTCGATGGAACGGAGGATTTTCATCAGGCACCGCGAAGCCGGGAAACGGCGGGTAGGCTGAGGACACGCTGCGCGATAGCGTCGACAGGACCTGCCTTGAGTTCCTCGATGGTCACGGCGCCATCGACATTGAAACGACCGGATTTCGTGCGGCGCAGGGATTTGAGATGCGCGCCGCAGCCGAGTTCCGTGCCAATGTCATTCGCGTAGGTGCGGACATAGAATCCCTTGCTGCACACGACGCGGAAATCGACCTCCGGCATTTGCACCGACTGAATCTCATGGGCGTAAACATGAACGAAGCGCGGTTCGCGTTCCACGGTCTTGCCCTGGCGCGCGAGCTTGTAGAGTGGCACGCCGTCTTTCTTGATCGCGCTCACCATCGGCGGCGTCTGGTAAAAATCGCCATGGTATTTGGCAAAGGCCGCATCCAGTTGCTCGCGGGTGAAATCAGGGACCAGACGGGTTTCGAGAATTTGGCCATCGGAGTCCTGGCTGTCGGTGATTTCGCCGAGGCGCAGCGTGCCGACATACTCCTTGTCCTCGCTCATGAGGAGGTCTTGGATCTTTGTTCCCCGGCCGATGGTGATGATCAGGAGACCGGTCGCGAGCGGGTCGAGCGTGCCGCAGTGTCCGACTTTTTTGGTATTCAGCGCACGGCGGGTTATCGCCACGACATCGTGGGATGTCATGCCGGGGGCTTTGTCTACGAGCAGGACGCCATCAATTTCAGTTCCGGATTTCATCAGAGAGAGCTATTAAAAAATCGTTTTTTACCTGGTCGAGTGTGCCATCCACGCGAGCGCCAGCGGCCATTGCATGCCCACCGCCTTCGAATTGTTTGCAGACTTTGCAGACATCAATCCTCGGGAATTTCGAGCGGGCGCTCACGCGCACCTTGCCTTCGGGAAGTTCCTCGAAAAACACGGCGGCTTCCACGCCGTCGATGGAGCGCAGATGGTCGATGATCCCCTCGTTGTCCTCGGGGAGGACTTTCAGCCTCTCCACGAGATCCATCGGGAGGGAGAAAGTTGCGATGCGGTCGTCGCAATGGAACTCGGCAGTGTTCAGCGCGTGCCGGAGAAGTTCGAAGCGGCGGCGGGGCTGGCTGTCATACATCGCACGGGAGAGACCGGGAACATCCACGCCGCAGCTGATGAGATGCGAGGCGGCCGCGAAGGTGCGCTCGTTCGTGCCGGCGTATTGGAAGGAGCCGGTGTCGGTGGAGATCGCCGCAAACAGATTGGTCGCCATCTCTGCAGAAACGCGGGCGCCGACATGCTGGAAAAATTCCAAAAGGATCTGCCCAGTGGCTGGTGCCGAGGCATCGATGAAATTCACATCGCCATAGTTTTCGTTGCTGATGTGGTGGTCGATATTGAGGATCGTCGTGCCGGGGGCGATGGCTTTGTTCACCGTGCCGAGACGGTTTTTCACCGAGGTATCGAGAGCGACAAAAACATCGAACTTCTGCGGCGTGGCGGGAGGCAGGCTCACGATCTCGTGGCACGGCAGATAGTGGAACTTCGAGGTCGAGCCCTCCTCGTTGTAGGCCGTCACTTCCTTGCCGCAATCGCGCAGCCAGAGGGCAAAGGCAATGGTCGATCCCAGCGCGTCAGCGTCGGGGCGGATATGGCTGGCAACTCCCACCGTGCGGGCATCGCGAAGCGCATTTGAGATGATGTCAAAGTTCATTTTCGTCATTTGGCAATTCTTCCTTCAGGCCGAGTTCGTCCATGATGTCGATGACTCGCGTGCCGCGCTCGATGGCGTCGTCGAGGCGGAAATTCAAATGGGGCGTGTGTTTCATTTGCACACGGCGGGATAGCTCGGTCTGAAACATGACGCGGTGGTTCTCGAGCGCCTCCATCGCCTTGCGGCGTCCGGCTGGGGAACCCAACGCGGAAATGAAGACATGGGCTTGCTTGAGGTCGGGAGTGATGTCTACATCGCTCACGGTGACCAGAGTGTTTTCAAACTCAAGTTCCCGGCGAATGATCACTCCGAGCTCGCGCTTCAGCACTTCGCATACCCTGGCGAGTCGATTTTTCATGGCACTGGTTGTCCGGACGAGGTCTTCAGCCTGCGGTCGGTCGTGTGATTGGTATTAAGGTTTACAGTTGCTGCGCGATTTTTTCGAGCGTGTAGCACTCGATGACATCCTCGGGCAGGTATTCCGTGAAATCACCCAGTTTGATGCCGCACTCGAGGCCGGAGCGCACTTCTTTGACCTCATCGGCAAAGCGGCGGAGTGTCGCGATGCCGCCGTCGTAGATCGGCTGGCGGCGGCGCAACACGCGAGCGCGGGCGCTGCGGGCGATTCGGCCATCTGTAACGATGCAGCCGGCGACCTTGCCCTTGGTGAGATCGAACACCTGCTTGACCTCGGCGTGGCCGATAATGGCTTCGCGGTGTTCTGGTGCGAGCATTCCGCTCATGGATTCGCGGACCTGGTCGAGCAATTCGTAAATGATACTGTAGAGCTTGATCTGAACGCCCTCGCGCTTGGCAGCTTGCGCGGCGCTGTTCTCGGTCTTGGTGCCAAAGCCGATGATGACGGCATTGGACGCGCTGGCCAGAAGGACATCGGACTCCGTGATTGGGCCGACGGCGCTGTGGATGATGTCGAGGGTGATTTTCTTTTGAGGAATCTCCTTGAGCGACGCCACGACGGCTTCGAGCGAGCCTTGCACATCGCATTTGACGATGGCTTTGAGCGCGGGTTTCGACTCGGAGGCGATGCTGGCAAAGAGGTTCTCCAGTGTGGTGCGCTGCGGCGTGGAAAGCTTGGTGTCACGGAGATCGGCCAGGCGCTCTTCGCTGAGAATGCGTGCGGATTTTTCCGAATCCATCACGACCAATTCGTCGCCCGCATTCGGGAGCCCGCTCAGACCGAGGATTTTCACCGGCATGGATGGGCCGGCCTCCTTGACTGGCTTTCCAAGGTCGTTGATGAGTTGTTTGACCTTGCCCCAGTGGTTGCCACAAATAAAGACATCGCCTGCTTTCAATGTGCCCATGCGAACGATCACAGTGGCTGTCGGGCCACGGCCTTGCTCAACTTGGGCTTCGATGACTGTGCAGCGGGCGTCCAAGGACGAGCTGGCTTTGAGTTCCAGCATTTCCGCCTCCAAGAGCATGGAGTCGAGAAGGTCGCTTATGCCGGTGCCTTTTGTGGCGCTCACCGGAATGCAGATCGTTTCACCGCCCCAATCTTCGGGAGTGAGGCCTTTTTCCTGCAATTGGGTGCGGACACGGTCGGGATTCGCCGAAGGCATGTCGATTTTGTTGATGGCCACCATGATTTTTACCTTGGCGGCTTTGGCGTGGGAGATCGCTTCGAGCGTCTGTGGCATGAGGCCGTCATCTGCTGCCACAACAATAACTACGATGTCCGTGACATTGGCGCCCCGTGCGCGCATGGCGGTGAAGGCGGCGTGGCCGGGCGTGTCGAGGAAGGTGATTTTTTGGCCATTGCGTTCGACGCTGTAGGCGCCGATATGCTGCGTGATGCCGCCGGCTTCACCGGCTGCGACGCGGGCTTTGCGAATGGCATCGAGAAGGGAGGTTTTGCCGTGGTCCACATGGCCCATGAAAGTGATAATCGGGGCGCGAAGCTGGAGTTCGTCGATCTTGGCAGGCTCGGGAGCCTTGGGAACCTCGACCTTGGCTTCAACCTTATGATGTCCCTTCGATGTGTCCTTGCGCTCGCGCTCGAAAACAAAGCCGTGCATATCACAGACTTTTGCAACGACATCCGCCTCAACCGTCTGGTTGAGGTTCGCAAAAATCTGGAGCGACATCAGGTCCTTGATGAGCTGGAAGGGCTTGAGACCGAGCTCTTCGGCGAGAACTTTGACAGCAACTGGAGGCTTGATGTTGAGAACTTTTTTACCGGAGACCTCGGCGGCGGGTTCCTCGCTGGCTTCCACGACGGCCGGTTCGGCCACCTCGGGAGCAGGTTCCGGCTCCGGCTCGGGAGCGGGCGGCGGAGGAGTCTGCGAAACAGGCGGAGCTACGAGAGGCTTGATGAATGGCTTAATTCCAACCTTGTCGGAGGTCTTTTTGACTTTTTTAACCGGCTCGAGCAGGTCGACGGTTGGTCCCTGGACTTTTGGCTCCGGGGCTGGGGTGGCAGATGGCGCCGGAGTTTCAGCGGCGGAGCGCGAAGTGCGCGTGGAGCGCGAGGAACCCGCCGCACGCTTTGTCGCGGTCGGCTTTTCCTCGGTGGATGTTTTCTTGGTTTTCTCTGCCATGGTAAGTTGCGAGCCGGGGGAACGATTTCATACCCCTCAGGCGGCGGGAGTTTTTTGTGTAGCCTGTGCCGCCGCGAGGATTCTCTGCCCGGTTTCGATATCGGAACCCAGCGCCTCGGCGATGTCCTCCGCTCCGGCCAATTGAATGACCTCGATGGAATTCATGCCGCCAGCTGTGAGTTTGAGGGCGTCCTCTTCGGAGATGCCGAGAATTTCCGCAAGCGAGTGGGCGGCCTCGTCGGTCTTGTGTTTGAGGGCTTTTTCCTCGCGCTTGTCTTCTTGGATATCGACTTCCCAACCGCACATTTTGGCTGTGAGGCGGGCATTCTGGCCCTTGCGGCCGATGGCCACCGAGAGGTCTTCCTTCGGCACGAGAACCTGAATGGTTTTCTTCGCTTCGTCGGCGGTGATGGATTTGATGTTGGCCGGTTTGAGCGCGGCGCTCACGAACTTGAGCGGGTCGGCATCCCAGCGAATGATGTCCACCTTCTCGTTGTTGAGTTCGCGGACGATGTTTTTGACACGCGCTCCGCGCATGCCCACGCAGGCGCCTACGGGATCGACCTTGGGATCGGCACTGTGAACGGCGACCTTCGTGCGGAAACCGGCTTCGCGGGCGAGGACTTTTAGTTCCACCGTGCGGTCGGCGATCTCGCTGACCTCGAGTTCGAAGAGTCGGCGCACAAAATTCGGATGGCTGCGGGAAAGGATGATTTCCGGTCCGCGATTGCCGCTCTCTACCGCGACCACATAGGCGCGCAGGCGGTCGCCGACATTGTATTCCTCGGTGAGCACACGCTCGCGGGATGGCATGACGCCTTCGAATTTCCCGAGATCGACGATGACATCGGAGCGCTCGAAGCGTCGAACTGTGCCAGTCACAATCTCTCCGGCGCGATCCTTGAACTCGTCATAAATCATTTCCCGCTCGATCTGGCGAAGGCGCTGGTTGATCGCCTGACGGGCTGCCTGAGCGGCAATGCGGCCGAAATCGCGTGGCGTCACCTCGACCTCGATCTCCTCGCCCGGTTGGGCGTCGGACTTGATGGCGCGGGCCTTGGAAAGCAGAATCTCCTCATGCGGGCTCGTGACTTTTTCAGCCGCGATAAGCTTTGCCATGGCACGAATGGCGCCGCTTTGAGGATTGATCTCGATGCGCAGTTCGCGGGTGCCCGAGGTGAAACTTTTTTT
>JBILMW010000119.1:0-8218 GCA_044375335.1 Terrimicrobiaceae bacterium
CCTTTGCGCAGCTTGGCGCCGATGTGAAAAATGCATTGAGCCACCGAGCCAGGGCGCTTGCGGGCCTTCTGGCTTGGAGCGGATGGAACGATTGAAACTCTGCGCGCTTGTCGCGTTCGCGCGTCTGGCTATGCTGTAACTTTGTTGCCATGCATCAAGGTTCCCTTGCCCTCCTCCTACACGCCCACCTGCCGTGGGTCAGGCATCCAGAACACGAAGAGTTTTTAGAGGAGGACTGGCTCTTTGAGGCCATTGTCGAGTGTTACATTCCGCTTCTGAAAAACCTGCGCCGCCTGGTGGCCGACAAGGCGCCCGTGAAGCTCACCTTCACCCTCACTCCGCCTCTCTGTGCGATGTTGCGAGATTCCCTTCTGCAGGGCCGCGCCGAGCGCTATCTGGCGCGCGGGGTTGAGTTGGCGGCGATGGAGATCGAACGCACGGCCCATGACGCCGCGATGCGCGATGTGGCCAGGCACTATCATGCCCGCCTCACCGAGGCTTTGGAATTTTACACCCGGGAAATCAACCGGGATATCGTGGGGGCATTTGCCCAACTCCAAGCGGATGGCATTATTGAAATCATCACATGTGCGGCGACGCATGGATTTTTGCCGCTCATGGAGGTTGTGCCGGAGGCAATGCGGGCTCAAATTCTCATCGGCTGCGACTATCATCGGGAGTGTTTCGGGCGACCTCCTGAGGGTATCTGGCTTCCCGAGTGCGGGTATGTGCCGCGCGTGGACAGCCTCTTGCAGGAGGCTAATCTGCGGTGGTTCGTTGTGGATGCCCATGGACTCATGTATGGCGAGCCGAGGCCGCGCTTCGCGATTTACGCACCGTATTTCACTCCCGCCGGGCCAGCTGTTTTCGGGCGTGACCGCGAGTCGAGCAAGCAGGTCTGGAGCGCGCGCGAGGGGTATCCGGGCGATCCGGCCTATAGGGATTTCTACCGCGATATCGGCATGGAGTTGCCGGAGGACTATCTCCGCACCGTCCTGCCCGACACGGGCTGCCGTCGCAACACAGGCTTCAAATACCACCGCATCACCGGCTCGCCAGACAAGCAACCCTACAACCGCGCCTGGGCGATGGCTGCGGCGGATCATCACGCGGGGGACTTTATGAACGCCCGCATTCGGCAGTTTGAGCATTTGAAATCGATGTTGCCTATCGATCCGGTCATCTTGAGTCCATTCGATGCCGAGCTTTTTGGCCACTGGTGGTATGAGGGGCCGGAGTTTCTCGATCTCTTTTTGCGCAAGGCGGCTTACGACCAAAACACATTCCGACTCACAACGCCGGGGGCCTATTTGAAGGAAAATCCCACGCAGCAAATGGTGAGTCCATCGCCTTCGAGTTGGGGAAACAAGGGCTACTGGGAAGTCTGGCTCGACCGGTGTAACTCGTGGATCTACCCACATCTCCACTCCGCCGCCCGCCGCATGACCGCTACGGCGCGCGAGCATCGGAACACGCGCTCCGTTTTTACAAAGCGCCTCCTGCAACAACTCGCCCGCGAATTGCTCCTCGCGCAGTCCAGTGACTGGGCGTTTCTCATGAAAACCGGAACGGCGGTGGATTACGCCACGCGCCGCACGAAGGATCATATTCTCCGCTTCAACAAGCTTCACGAAATGCTTGCGAGCGGTGAGCGCAACGAGGCGCTTCTCTCGGCCTGCGAGGCGAGGGACAACATTTTTCCGAATCTCGATTGGAAACACTACCTGTGATTTTTTCGCACCAACTGGGAGGGCCATCGTCCCGCATGGCCGATTTTTCAGCCGCGAAGCGGCGTGGGCGGTGGGCGGCTTTGGTGTGGGAGGTGTCTGAAAGTGAGTCCCTACCTTGCTTGGAAATATTTGGGCCATGCCGGAGGATGGCCCTCCCAAGGTTATGCGCCTTCGTGCTCGCATTGGTTTTTGCTGTATCTTTGCTCCAAGCGGCTCCGCCCGAGACCCAGGAAGTCGCCTTCGCTGTGCCGGGACAGGGATTGATTACGCTGGGGGTCTTCAACAAGGCGGGCAAACTGGTTAGAATCCTCCATGCGATGGATGACGAGGAGGCGTTTCGTATGGGGCTGAACGGTTACATCACCCAGTGGGATGGCCGCGACGATGCGGGGCAGAAGGTGCCAGCCGGGCGCTATTTTTTAAGGGGCTACCTCATCGGCGATGTTGCAGTGGAGGGCGAGGCCTTTCATTTCAACGACTGGGTCTCCTCGGCGGAATCTCCCGTGCCGCGCCGGATCGAGGATTTTGCGATGCTGCCCAGTGGGGACTTGCTGCTCACGGGCCGCACTGCGGTAGATCAGGGGTTCTGCGCACGGTATTCGAATGAGAAAGGGTTTTTGTGGAGCCGGGAAATCGAAAGCGTGGGCGCAACCAGCATCCTTCTTGCACTCACAAGCCGAGCTGCTGTGACGCACTCAACTCAAGGTTGGTTGGCCTTTTCCATCGATGACGGTAGCGACATTCCCTTGGCAGAGTTTCCCGTTGACTCGCGTCCCACGGCACTCGCCGCAGACAATGAGCGCGTCTCTTTTTCCGAAGGCGATGTTATCAGAACCGTGGTGCTCGATGGCGTGACATCGCAAGCTCCGGCTCCGGCCCGTTTTGAAAGCCTCGCCAGCGCAGAGAATGCCGTCGCAGGTTCCGCAGGCGGTGCTGTGTGGATTTCCACCACGGGGCAGCCGTTCGCAAAAATTCCGCTTCCTGCTAGTGTGGTCTCCCTGTCGTTTGGCGAAGGCAAAACCTTGTGGTTCTCGGGCGCTTCGATGGACCCCGACGCCTCGCCAGTCGTCGCCCAAGCGAATTTCGAGGGCGGCATCCTAAGGGCGCTTGTTCCCAACCCCGGCGACCCGCTTCCCGTCTTGGTTCGCGCCTTGGGCTCGAGCGATGTCTTTTCTGTTTTGGAGGAGTCCCCCGGTTTGCAGCGACTGCGGATTCTTTCGCGGAATCCTGAAGGCGGATGGTCCATCGAATGGGAACGCTCGATTCAGGACGCTTCGGCTTTTGGTTTTGTGGACGGGCAGGTCAGTGCCAATGCAAGTGCCGTCCCTCAACCCGCATCACTCCGCTTCCGCTTGGATGAAAACCCACTCACCGGCAAGCATGACGAAGTCACTCTCCAAGCCACATTCGGGCCGGAGGGCGTTCAACTTACGACCTCCGATGGCCTCCCGCTCGTCACAGTCAGCCACAGCACGGATATCCAGCGCGTCGCAATCCAACGCGGTCCCGCTCCCGATAGCCTGTGCCTCCTGCAAGGAAACGCAGTCGTTGTCGAGGAATACCGCGTCCAAGGTCTCCGCCACATCACCCCGCTCACCGCCGGGGAGGTGGTGATTTCGAAATGATGTCACGCGCGAGGTAGTGCGGAGCTCGCGTGCGAATCGAAAGTTATCACTCCCCGTCTTCTTTCTTCGGGGCGCGGATGCCCGACCAGTCTTGATTGGAATCAGAGATGCGGAGCGCTGGGCGGTTTGGAATTTCGGCCGCTGGAAAAATGATGCCGGTGTAGTTGTGGTTTGCTTTGAATTTGAAGGCGGCGAGTTGGCGTTTGAAATCGGATTTTCCGGGTTCCTTGTGGATGAGAAAAATCTCTGTCTCGCCCGGCGCGACGAAGATTTCGCGTTGTTCATTTGGTGCGAGTGGGAATGCTTCCAAGTTGCCGATTAAGAGGTAGACCGGCTCGCCATTGCGAAAATTGGCAACGACGAGTCGTGCTTGGCCCGGGCGGTTGGACTCCTCGGAAATAGGAAATTCGCGAAGGGCGGTAATTTTCACATTTTCCCCGCTGCGGCTTATTTCACCATGCACAACGAGGAGCGTGATGCTGCCCTCCTCGAAGGTGGCGGAAAGCTTGGCGGCGGGCTGTTCCTTGGCGGGAGTGGAGGCTTTGAGGAATTCGCGGTTGCGGAAGACATCTACTGTATCTTTTTGTTTGTAGGTGATCTGCCTCACGAGTCCGCCTTCGCCGACGCGCACATCGTTGGCGAGTGGTTCGTCGTGGAATTTGAGATTCAGGCCGGTTTCCCATTTTTCCACTCCGTTTCGATAAGTGGCGTTAAAAATTTTTACATATCCGTTTTTGGGTTTCTCTTCCTTCTCCTCGGCATGTGCCGCTGGAAGGGAAGAGGTCACGAGTGTCGCAAAAAACAGGGCGGAAAAAATGCGGTTTTGCATGGGTTTAATACGAAATGGATCGCGGTTTGAGTGTTTTCCATCCGGCGGGAGCCACGGGCGTTTCCCCGCTGGTAGCGGGATAGACGGGTTCGAGTTGGATGACTGTCTCCGTGGTGGTGGTTGAGGCGGGAACGAAGGTATCCGTGCCGCTTTTTGTGAGGATTTCGCCGGTCTGGCCTACGATATAGACCGTGAAGGCAAGGCTCTGGGTGGTGAGAAGGTTGGCGGTTCGGCGCAGGAATTCCTCCTTGCCGGCATCTGAGGCGGCACTCATGGCTACGGTTGGCACGATGTTGGTTGAGGAAGTTCCATTTCCCCAGAAGGCGGGTATGCGTGAGAGGTCGCCTACAGAAACAAGGAAACCGTTCGTGGAGTTGGTTGCAAAATTGCGGATCGCTGCCACGGTGTTTGTGGGGTTCAGGGTCTGGTTGCCGAGCAGCGAGGATGCGCCATTTGTGGCCTGTCCTTCATAGACAAAATTCGTCAAAGCGGCCCGCATCACGGTGCCAAAGCCGTCACGCACCACGCTGTTTGGATTGATGCGGCCCGCCGTGTTTGTTTCAGTGCGAAAGACATCCATGAGCAAAAACGCGTTTTTTCCGTAGGCTGCGTTCGTTGCCGAGTCGCTGCCTCGTCCACCGATCCAATTTTGGTAATCCAGTGCAGAATTCGTCGCCCGATTGTTCGTCGCGGAGTCAGACTGTCCGATGCGGAGTGTTGCGCCCATCGATCGGTAGCCCTCGATTTCATGACGGATCGGATCGTAGATGTAGCCGAGTTCGGCCAGCGAAGTGAGATTGGCATTTTTTACAAAATGGTTGCCGGAGGGGTCGGTGGTGAACTCGTAGAGACCTTTTTGCCACAAAGCATTGCCGGTATAGGCTGACATCAAGGTGTAATTGTAATTGGTGCTGCCAAGCGAAATCTGGGGTGCGGAATTGAGCGAATTGCCTGTGCCATCTCCGGAATTTTTCCATGATTGGGAGGTGGATTTTTTGACCACCGAGACAATTTCGAAATTGGAGCGAAGGTCGCCACGAGTGAATCGTGGGTCGGAGGTCGAGGAATTTGGAGCGTTGTTTTCGGTTGCAGATTCGGCATCATTCAGCCCTGTCGAACACCATGAGGGGTTCTGCTCGTCACGCATGACATATTGACGGAGAGTGCTGTAGATGCGAAAGGCGCAGTCTATTACTCCGCTCGAGTTCGCCAAAATGAGTCGCTCCTGCTGATGGGGATAACTTGGACTTGATAGTGATTCCGAATTGTAAATGGCATATCTTTTGCTTGATCCGCTGTTTATTGCCCGCGTGGTGATGAAATAGTCCTCGTATCCGGTGCCATTTGCCATCGGTGTGTTTCCATTGGTGTTCACGAGATTCCATTGTCCGGGATTGGTGCCGAATGTGAGTTGATAGCGATTCGTGGAGATTGATCCCAAGAGCCCGTTTTGGCTATCGCAAGGAAATGTGCCGCCGTCCGTTGTAAAATAAACATGGCCGCCGGGCGGGATGGAGAGGTTGGCGGGCAGGCGCATTTTCAAATCTGAAAGGCGAAGCTTATTCGGGGTGCCGCCCGCGAAGGCGTTGACCCAGTTTCCCCTTCCACTCAAGAGGATGTGCGGATCATTTCCCAAGTCGCTTGTGGAAATAGTCTTGCCTGAAATATTGGCGAGTTCGACATAGTGACCAAAGCGGAGTTGAATGGAAACCGGCGTTGTGCCCGATGGCGGATGCGCGCCATGGGGTTGGTTGACCACACGGGTGACTCGGGTGTATTCCGAAAGTGTCAGACCGATCTCCTTGCCAAAAGCTATCGGTATGTCTTCATCCTGCTGAATAGTAGGGTCGTGTGGCATAAAATCTGGTGAGTTTCCAGAGTAGGCCGTGTCGTTGGACCGAATAATCGTTGCTTGGTTATCTGTATCCACAAAGTCGCGGATATTGGCAGCGATGCGAGTGACATATGCTTTTTGGTGGGCTGCTGTTGGGACTGTGGCGGTTCCATTGGCAGCAGAGTAAAAGCGTTCGCCAAAAGTTGGCAGGTTGTTGGTGATTGTATCGCGAATGGTCAAGGTTTGGAGCGCTATTTCAGCGGCACTCGTGGTCGAGGTGATGAGCGCGTTGAGGTTGACTCTTCGTTTTCCATCGGGCGAGCGGTCGTCATGTCTGGAATAAATTGTCGCAAATGGCTTGATGGATTGCCATTGTGTTTCTGATAAATTTCCGCTATTGGTGATGGCATACTGGGCATGAGCGGGGGTGAAGGGAAGGGAGTGTGTGTTGGTGTTTGTGAAAGCCAAGAGATTCGACAAGTTATTTGTGCCAAGATTGCTAATGGCATTCGGGATGTTGGTGAGGGGTGTCAAAGCCAATTCGCTGAAAAAATCCCCGTTCGAGCGGGAGTGGTTGCCAGAGAGGTTGTTCGATGATCCCGCATAACGAATATCCACTTTACTGCACTCATCATCAGCCCAGTAGGCGTAGCGTGCGATCACTTTGCCTTCGGAATTGTGCATGTAAACCCAATTTACAGAGAGGGTAGGAATGGTATTGGTGTTTGTGAAGGTGTGTCGGAGACCCACGAGACCGCTTGGAAAGCGGGCGTTGGTTTTATTGATGTCGCACCAGATGTCATTGGAGTTGGAAAGTGTGCGGGAAATTGTTACCCCAGATTGATCTATATCCTTAGTCGTAATTGCATTCGATGACAAAAAAGTTGCATCGAAATTTGTGAGCGTATTGAAGTTTGTCACCCCTGTCGAAAAAAGTGGCACGCGCTTGGTCGTCGTGCCGTTTGAAGAAAAAACGCGCTTTCCCAAAAAAAGATAAGGATTTGTATTAGCGCCCAAAACATAAAATGCCGAGTAGGGGCCATCGGTTTTTATGTTATCAAGGCGTGACAGAAAATCCTGCATTCCCGCCTCTGCTGCCAATTCGGATTGGTATTTGGATTTTATGCTCTTAGCGATACGGCGCTCGAGGTTCATGCTGCTGAGGAAGGCCGCTATGATGGTGCTCAAGACCACCACCACAAAGAGCGTGGTGACAAGCGCGGAAGCTTTTTTGTGGGAGCGGATTTTCATGGGAGTTTAGACAGAATGAACAGAATTTCGGGGATTTATTGCTCGGATTGAGGTTTTTTTGATCAATTCTGTTAATTTTGTTAATTCTGTCTTAAAAAATCATGGTGTGTTGAGCTTGATTCTTGTTGTGAATGTTTTGGTATTTTTTAAGTAGTCGGGTGAGTTTGTGTTTGCGGAGAAATCTTTCCATTCGGCGTCCGCATCTCGTGCTTTGAAGCGCATGGTTCTTTCGTTGTTGACCGAGGTGATCTTAATTTCCACCAAGTCGGGCATGTTTGTCGCAGGGGGGCGGTTCCATTCGGAAAAATTGGTTCCATCTGTTTTAAAATAGGTTGCATTGAAAGAGATGACATTACGGGCGAGAATCTCCAATCTGTTGGGATCGATGTCTAAAACGCTCTCGGGATTGTTTTTGAGCTTCGCGAAGGTCTCGTTGCTCTCGAGAAAGTAGCGGTAGAGGTTATAGGATTGGCGTCCATTGTCGCCAGCGATGGGGCTTTTGTTGTCGTAGGCAACGAAGTAGCCAACGGCACAAATATCGCTTTTGCTGGATGTTGTGTCTTGCGAGCTAATGGGCAGCGCGGCGAGGAACCCAATATTCTGGGTGTTGGTGAGATTCGTGCGGAAAAAATCGGTATTCGTCGTTGGCAGAATGTTTTTCAAGTCGGAGGACATCACCTGCAAAGCCGCCCGCGCCTCGCGGTAAGCCTCGACTTTGTTTTCCGCGCCCCGCCAGAGGCTTGTGGCATTTTGGACGATGTTGAGAAGGATGACGAGGAGGACGGATAGAACCGATATGGCGACAAGGACTTCCAATAAGGAAAAGGCGGATGGCACGCATCCCTTTGAGTGCTGTTTTTTGCACCTTGCGGCTAACACCAAGTGTGGGACTTCTGATGGGATAAGTGCGAGGATGCAACGCAAGGCAAAACCACTCGATGCAATTTCG
>JBILMW010000120.1:0-8210 GCA_044375335.1 Terrimicrobiaceae bacterium
CGCGCAGCAGGAAGACTTCGGATTTTGCGATGTCCGAGGGCTGTGGCGTGCTGGCAGCGGATGCGGTGGGCTTGGGTGTGCTTTTGAGAAGGCGTTTTTCCTCCGGCGTGGGGATGCGCAGTTGCTGTCCGATTTGTAGGAAATCGGTTTCAAGTGCGTTGAATTCCTTCAACTGGGCGACGGTGAGTTGGAGCCTCTTGGCGATGTAAAAGTCAAAGGGGTCTGGCATTAATTATTGACATGAAAAGGGCTGAGCTCACATATTCACATATTTCGCAAGCCTATCCAGGGCTGAATCTTGAATTTCACCCACCCTTGTCGCGGCCGTATGGAATCGTCAGGAGCGCCAATGTCCCCGTTGGCTTTGTTGGAGCGTTAGGCCGAGGAGGAACTCAGCGTTCCCACTGGATGGAAAAAATCTCGGCAGTCACAGACAGCCGCTAGTGCGAACGCACATATATGAAATCAACCAGTGAAAGTCTGAGTCATCCCGAGACGAGCAACGGGAGAGCAGTCGGAGGCAACTGCGTCGTCGTGAGACGGGGTGGGGAGCAGCCCGAGGCGGACCTGTGGTCCCAAACGAAAGTGAACCCGATTCGGTTTGCAACGGCGGCGAGCCTGCTAGCGAGTGGCGAAGCCAGTGGCCAGAGCCACATCCGTTTCCTCTCACATTTCTCGTATAAGGGGGAGAAACGGGCTGTTGTGGATGGTTGGGGTGAGAACACAGGGAAGGTGTCATATGGAAGCGTTGAGACCTGCGCGGGCAGGAACCCGTTTCGACGGGACTGCGCAGGAGTCAGAGCCGCCATAGTAGCGAAGAAGCGGGGTAATGCCCGTGGAGCGAAGGGCGGCAGGAAGCGAAACCACATGGGCCAGCTGGACCCATTTAAAAAGCACAATCGATTGCTCACTGAGCTAAAACTGTGCGGCCAGACGAGCCTTGGGGAAGCCAAAGCCTTATTGTGGTGCGTCGGAACAGCCAGAGCTGGGGAGGGAATCCTGCAAGTCCTCAGAGCCTCTGGTCCGGCGTCCGACGAAACTCTGGTAACAGAGGAGTCGGCAAATTCGCAACCGGAGTGCCGGATGCGGGAGATCCGCAAGTCCGGTTCGGAGGGGGGAGCGAGACAAACCAATGTCTCGTTCCTACCTCTATCAATGTCAGTGATCAGTGAAAGCGCTTTACGTATTAGCATGTTGTGCGTCAAAGAGTTCTATCAATAATAATTGATATTTAGTTTGTTTATAAGAGCCATGGGTGCTGTAGCGAGCTTGCGGGTGGCTGAATAAATCATGGGAGTAGAAACTTGACAGAGTAAAACCCAACCTCATATTTGGTCTATGAAACTGGTCAATATTTCACAAGCTAAAACACATTTGAGTTCTCTCATTGAGGCGGCGGAGCAGGGCGAAGAGGTGATGATCCTTCGCGGTTCGCGCCCGGCTGTGACATTACTGAAAGTCACGGAAGCCGATTTGCATTTTCATCCGGAAATCTCGATGAAGGGGTTGGAGGAATTCGATTCAGAAATCGAAAGGGATCGGAGAGAAGGAGCTTTGGTTTATCTTGGTGATACGGGATCGCAAGCGGTGGATGCTCTCAAACGCGACTGATGCCCAAGCATATCCCAATCTGGGCGGCCCGGCGTTTCTTAAAAACTTGGCGGAGTCTTTCTGCTTCTCAAAAGCAAAGAATCGAAGAGATTTTGATTAATTTGCCAGAATTGCGCGCCGACCCGCACCTGCACACAGGGTATGGACTTCGGCAACTTCACGGGACTCATTTCTATGAGGCTCGATTGGATTTGCGATGGCGCTTGATTTTCAAAGTCACTGAGGAAGAGATTGTTCTCTTTGATGTCATGAACCATGACCAAGTGCGGCGTCTTTGAGGATTCGGACTCAGTGTAATCATCCTTAATCCGGCAGTTGAAGGGGCAAATTTGAGTGAAAGAGCCTATTTTTGAAAGCAATCCAACTGCTCCGCAGTTCACCATTTGGGATAGAGGGTTCTCATCTACTTCACTTTAGATTTCAACTTTTTAAAACCAGTTTACCAATCCCAACTGCCGAATTTAGGTTTATACAAATTTTAATCGCGGATTTTTGGCGCGTTAATCTGTGAAAAACTCAAGCCCCGAAGACCAGGCGACAGATAATGACTGAGGCAGCGACGCCGAAGAGGTCTGCCACGAGGCCGGCGGGGACGGCGTGGCGCGTGCGGCGGATGGCTACGGAGCCGAAGTAAACTGCGAGGACATAGAATGTGGTCTCGCTGCTGCCGAGCACGGTCGCACCCATGCGGGTGATGAGGCTGTCCGGGCCGTGGGTCTGGACAAGCTCGGCGAAGAGACCATTCGCTCCGCTGCCGCTCAGGGGGCGTATGAGGACGAGCGGGAGGAGCTCGGTCGGGAACTGAACCGCATTCAAAGCAGGGCCGATGAATCGTGTTATGACATCGATACCGCCTGCAGCGCGGAACATGGCCACGGAGGAGATGATGGCCACGAGATAGGGAATGATGCGGATTGCGACCTGAAACCCTTCTTTGGCACCCTCCACGAATTCTTCATACACCTTCACGCCGCTGAGTGAGCCGTAGAGTGGAAAGAAGGCGAGTAGTAAGGGAATCGCGAGGTAGGAGACGGCATCGACAAGATTCACCAAAGGGCCGCGTGTCGCGCCTTGGGCCTGGATGAATTGCCAGCCAAAAATCAGGAAGCATCCTGCAAATGCCAAAAGGATGAGCGTTCCCCACCATTTTGGTTTCTGGAAGGACTCGGCATTTTCAATCGACTCCAACTCCGTCGCAGCCGTCGGATTCTCTACTTTTGGCAGGGCATACATGGGTAGCCGCTCGAAAAATTTCACGGCAAGGATGGCGGCAATGGTCGAGCAGCAGGTGGCAAAAAATGTGGTTCCGATGATGGCGGTGGGGCTTACGGATCCCGCCGCAGCCAAGATCGCCACCGTGGTGGCCGGTATAAGCTGAATCGAACTCGTGTTGATCGCCAAAAATGTGCACATGGCATTCGTGGCCGTGCCGGGGCGGTGGTTCAGCTTTTCAAGGTCCTGCATGGCGCGCAGGCCGAGCGGGGTTGCCGCGTTGCTGAGACCCAGCATGTTGGCGGCCATGTTCATGACCATGGACCCCATGGCCGGGTGGTTCGAAGGAACATCAGGAAAAATCCGGCACAGGATGGGGCGGAGAGCGCGGGCGAGGAGATTCACCAAGCCCGATTTCTCAGCGATTTTCATCAAGCCGAGCCAGAGGGCCATAACTCCGGCAAGTGGCAGGGCAAGCGTCATAACAGCCGTCTTGCAGGCTTCAAATGCGGCGGCCGTCACCTCTTGCAGCTTCCCCTCGAAGCCTCCAAGCAGCATCGCCAGCAAAATCAAGCCAAGCCAGATGTAATTCAGCATTTCCCGCAGGTTGCCTTAAACAGAGGCCCCCAGGAAAGGTGGAAAAATTCTCCGATTGGAATTGCTATCCAAATTGGCCGCCATCAGAGAGCTCGCGAACCAAAAATTTGGACGATCGTCCAAATTTTTGGTTCGATCGGAAGATCAAACCCATCCGAGCCAGCCGATGAAAGCGGCGCCGCCGACGATGAGGATGGGGTTGGTTTTTGTGGTGGTGCAGAGGAGGGTGCAAGCGCCGGTGAGAAGCCAGGCGCGCCAGTCGTGGTCGGCGGATTTGCTCATGACCCAACCGCTGGCGAGGACGAGTCCGACGGTGAGAGGGGCGAAGCCGCGCTCGATGGCGGAGCGGAGGGGGGAATCCGCCGAGCGGCTCCAGAGGCGGCTCACGAGATACACGAGAATGCCTGCCGGCAGGATCATGGCCACGGTGGCAAGGACGGCTCCGGTGATGCCTGCCGCTTTGTAGCCGATGAGTGTGACGAGCAGAACGCTGGGACCAGGGGCGGCTTGCGAGATCGCGAAGAGGTCGGCGAATTGTTTTCCGTTCATCCAGGAATAGGCATCCACCGCCTTGCGGTGCATTTCCGGGATGACGGTATTGCCGCCGCCGATGGAAAGAAGCGACAGCGAGCTGAAGAGGATCAGCACATGGATGAGGTTGAGGCCTTCGTCCTTCATTTGGCCTTGGGCCAGGCCCAGAGCAGGGCGAGCGGTGCAGTGATTGCGAGGACGCCAAAGAGCGGCCAGCGCAGGATGCCGTTCAGGAAAAATGTGGCCGCGAAAAGAATCCAGGGAACGGCGCTGAGGAGGCACTTGCGTCCTGTTTTGAAGGCCATCGAGAGAGTGAGCGCGATCGCTCCGGCTGCCGCCCCTTTCAATGCGTTCTGGAGTGCTGGCTCATGGCTGTATTGGAAATAGGCGGCTCCGAGCAGGAGGATCAGAACGGCCGGCAAAAATGTGAGACCGAAGACAGCAGCGATGGCGCCTGGCATACCGAGGAATTTCGCTCCGACAAAAATGGCCACATTCACTTGATTCGCACCCGGCAGAATCCGGCACATCGTGAGGATGCTCAAAAACTCCTCTTCGCTCATCCATTTCTTCTCCACGACCACAACCTCTCGAGACCAGGCCGAGAGCCCTCCGCCGAAGGATGCCAGCGAGATGTGGTTGAAAGTGAGCGCCAACTCCGCAAGCGAGGGGCGCGCCTTTGCAGCGTCACTCATGATTCAGCTCGGGATCGTGTGGGAAGTCACCCTCGTGGTGTTGGGTGGGGTCCAGCGGATCCGGTGCGTCGTAGTGGTGCGATTCCTCCCAGTCGTGGTGGAAAGTTTCGATCAGTTTGGAGACGACCTCGCGCTGGCTGAGGGTGATTCCCAGTTCGCGCCGGAGATCGAAGGCGGAGCGGTCGAGGTTCATCGAGCCCAGGAAGGCGCGCTTGCCATCAGCCACAAGGAGCTTCGCGTGGACGCGGAGTTTTTTTTGTTTGTGAATCTTTGCCCCTGCCCGGCGCATGATGCGCAGCGAGGCAAATGTATCGAGGATGTCGCATTCGCTGATGCCGTGGCGTCCCCCGCAGAGCACCCGCACCTTCACGCCGCGCGAGGCGGCGTCCACGATGCGGTCGAGCACGGCGGCGTCGACGAATTTCGGGTGCTGCACGAGCAGGGATTCCTTCGCGGCGTCGATGAAGTGCGCCACGGCAATTCGGGAGCCGCTATTGCTCCAGACGAGGCCGGTATCCGCTGAAGGTGTCCAGGCGGTCCTATTCCAATCGGCATCGAAGCATTCTGTGATCTGCGCTGCCTGCGCCGTGTTTTCGAAAACGAGCCCGTAGTCCCTGGTGCGGGTGAAATACTTTTCGCAAAGATTGTAGGTGGCGACCATGGCCCGCGATCCATCGGCGACCATGGACTTTTCGTGAGTCACATAGAAATCCGGATTCGACCAGTGCACAGGCACGCCCGCTTTTTCCAAGGCGGCGAAGGTTTCATCATTCGCCCGGTCGCCACCCGAGCGCTTGGCGTTCAACATCACGCGCACGGCAACGCCAGCTGCATGAGAATCCAGCAAGGCTTGCAGGATTTCGGGATGCGTGAAGGTGAATTGTTTGAGAATAAGGCTCGTCCGCGCTGAGCGGATGAATTCGATGACGGGTGTGGCTCCCTCGTCGGGTTGAACGATCAGTTTCATTTTTGAACTCCTGCTGAATCTAAGTTTGTGGTCGAATGATGGATGTTTCCCTCGGCCTCTTGAAGCAAAAGTTGAGCTCTGCGTTGTATGCGGTGGATTGTTTCTGGAATCCGGGATGTTGCCCTGCCAAGCTCACGCCATGAGCAAAAAATCCGCCAAAGCCAACAAGTCCCTTCGTCTTCTCGGAAGCGCTTCCGCACTGCCCCAAGAACCTTCTGTCGAGATTCTCGAAACCTTTGCGAACAGCCATCCCAGTCGAGGCTATGTGGTGCGCGTAGACACAGCGGACTTCTCATCAGTGTGTCCCGTGACCGGCCAGCCGGATTACGCGGAGATCGTCATCGAGTATGTGCCCGCAGCCCGCTGCGTGGAGACAAAGTCGCTCAAGTATTACCTCGCCGCCTTCCGGAACACGCCATCCTTCAACGAGCAAATCGTGAACCGCATCCTCGACGACCTCGTCGCCGTGTGTGCGCCGGAGAGCATGACGGTCACTGGCGCCTTCGCCGCACGGGGTGGCTTGGCTTTGACTGTTACCGCTTCGCACACGACGAAAAAACGCCGCTGAGTTCATCAGGGCTTGTGCGCAAGTCAGTCAACCATCGATTCGAGCACTTTTAGTTTAGCGAGTTTGGCCAAGGCGCATTGCCGCTCGTCGAAGGAAATAAATGTGTCCGCCTGAATTTCACAGGCGCACGCCACATGCATCACATCCAAGGTGCGGGTGCCGATTTTCATGCTGTGACGGGAGAGTTGGCGGAAGCGCTCCATGAGGGCTGCACGATCGAGGTGAGGGAAGACATACTGGCCTCGCTCTTTGCGGGAACGGAAATGAGCCAGCTGCCCATCAGCTTGTGCCGCTGTTATATCGCGCCAAAATACTTTCAACCGCAGAGCGTTTGTCAGTTCCGCCTCCTGCAGTTCCCAAATCGGTAGCGGGTCGCTCTGGGCTTCGACTTGCTCCTGCACCCACTTGGAACCCTGCTCGCGGAGGTAGAGTTTCAGGAGTGCGCTGGTATCCAGGTAGAGCATACCTTACCAGCGGCCCCCCGGTCGCGATCAACCGTCTCCGTTGCGGAGGCCCCCTTGTTGGGAATCGCCGTTGCCAAATGATCGTCCCAAATCACACGCTGACGCCCGCCCGCCGGAACCAACCGAACCCTGGGCTTTCCCCTGTTCAAGACTTCTATGATCTCGCCATTGGCCACCAATTTTTCGACCTGCGACCAGTGGGCCTTCATTTCACGGACGGTCATTGTCTTCATTGGGTGAAGTTCGCCTATGTTTTACAAAATGAAAAACAATAATTTCTCACCATGAAAAAGTGCTTTGATACCGCCCAAGCGCGGCAGGCGACCTACTTCTTGTAGAAGGAAATCGCCGTCACGAGATCGACGGCGCGTTGCAGGACGGTGTCGCGGAGGGGGTCGCTGTCGTCGTCGGACTCGGCGGTGCTTGAGATTTCCGGGTTGGTGTTGGCGACCAAGGCAGCTTCGTTCATGCGGGGGCGTTCGGTGTCGAAGACGAATTGGCTGACGCCTTTTTCCTTGGTGAGGTCGAAGATTTTTTTCTGTGTTTCGACGGGAAGGCTGATTTCGATGTCGGGCTTTACACCATCTGGAAAAATTGGACCTGAGCCGGGAAGCGAGACGCGGGAGATTGCGAGGCGGATTGTTTTGCCTCCGCCAATGGGAAATTCGGAAAATTCTACCGCGCCGCCTGCGGTCTTGGCGCCCACGATCATGCCGCTGGAATTTGCGCGCAGCGTGGCGGCAAGCGCCTCGGCGGCTCCCGTGGTGTCGGTATCGGTCAGCACGACAAGTATGCCTTGAAAAACGGACTCGCGGTCGGCGGTCAAGATTCGTTCCTGTTTGGCGTTCGGTTTTTCGATGGTGAAAAGGATTTTTCCCTTGGGACAAAAGCGCCGGGCGAAATCGGCGGCGATGTCGAATTCCGTGCCGTCCGGTATGCCCCGGAGGTCGAGGATCACTGCGGGGATCGATTTGTCGACGAAGTTGCCGAGGGCGGAGTCCGTCTGCTTGAGGGCGGCGGCGCTCATGGCTCCGGGACGAATGTAACCGATGCGGCCATCCAGAATTTCGGCGAGAAAGGGAAAGGGCGTTGAAGTGGCATTCCCTGCTTGATTCAAATCTGCTCCAGCACCGAGACGAAGGAGCAGGCCTTCCAGAAGTGCTCTCTGACGCGAAACATTGTCGAGCGCCTCGGGGGACAGGTAGTTCGCTTCCAAGGCGTCGATGGCTTTTTGGATTTGTGATTCGTCCAAGGAATCCACCGCTTCCCTCAAAGTGGGAGTTGGTGTCGGGGATGGCTTTGCAGCGTTGGGTGCATCCTCTGCCAGAGCGGTTGCCGTGAGGCAGGCGAAGAGAACGAGGGGGAGGAGTTTCATTAGTGGGTCGGCGTGGCGCCAATGTCGTTCCGGCGCTGGATACCTGCGAACGAAATTTTATCAGCCGCCTTGTATGCCAGGCTGCGGGCGGCTTCGAGGGTTTCCGCTTTTGCGGTGACGCCAAGCACGCGGCCGCCGTTGGTCACGATTTCGCCATTCACGGCCTTCGTTCCTGCATGGAAAACCTCCG
>JBILMW010000121.1:0-8121 GCA_044375335.1 Terrimicrobiaceae bacterium
CGAAGCGTTCCTGCGTTAATCCCAAGGAAAAATCCCAACCCGAAAAGGCAGGGCAGCGATGCCCTGCCTTTTTCGCATCCCGATGATCAGGGTGGCGCATCGCCACGCTGTTGCGTTAGTTTTTAAAAATAATCATGTCTAAACCTGCCAAGCTTCCCTTCCCGCAACTGGTGCGGGCCTTCTGGAGTCCGTATCTGCGTTTGCTCGGATACATGAAGCCCTACAGGAAGCGGTTTTTTCTGGGTATTCTCTTTGGCGTGCTTGCTGGCATCGTGAGTGGATCGTTGACACTGGTCATCCTGAAGGCCGGGGAATCCATCGGCGTCAAAGTCGACAAATCAGCCCTTGTGCCGGGGGCGATCTCGAACGACGGCCCTGGTATGGAGGGGGTGATCTGGATAAGCCTGCTCATCCCGCTGGTTATGGTTCTGCGCGGGCTTTTTTCCTATCTGAATGTCTATTATCTTGCGTGGGTCAGCCTGCGTGTTCTGCGCGACATCCGCACCCAGCTTTTCTCTCATCTGATGTCGCAGTCGCTCGATTTTTTTAATCGGGAAAAGGCCGGCAAGCTCATGTCGCGGGTCATGAGTGACACACGCGTCACGCAGAACGCCCTGACCTCGATTTCGGGTGATATCATCAAGGATCCGATTGCTATCCTCACGCAAGTTGGCGTGCTTGTGGCGATCGATTGGAAGTTCAGCCTGACCACGCTGGTGCTTTTTCCGCTCTGTATTGTTCCCGTCGTTTTCTTTGGACGCAAAGTTCGCTTGGCGGGCAAGGCCGAGGAAAAAGAAGCGGCGCAAATGTCGATCATCCTCCAAGAAACTTTTGCAGGCGTCAGGGTCATCAAAAGCTTTGCCCGCGAGGACTACCAGACCGCGCAATTTGCGAAGTCCAGCGACACCCAGTGCCGCAACAGCCTCCGCGTGCGCCGGAGTTCCGACATCGTTCAGCCTCTCATTGAGTCCGTTGCAGCCTTTGGAGTCGTCCTGGCAATGATCTATGTTTATTACAACGACATCAGCTTCATAAAATTCGCAGCCCTCTGCGGCGGGATTTTCATGCTCTACAACCCCGTAAAAAATCTCAGCCGCATCCCGATGCTCATGCAGAAGTCCATGGTCTCGGCGGAAAATGTTTTTGCACTCATGGAAATGAAGCCGAGCATCACGGACAAGGCAGATGCCAAGGTGCTCGAGCGCTGCAGCGGCCGCATCGACTTGGAAGATGTGAGTTTCGACTACGGCACCGACAAGGCCGCCGTTCAAAATGTGAGCCTGCATATCGAGCAGGGGAAAAAATACGCACTGGTTGGCGCGAGCGGCGCGGGCAAGAGCACGATCCTCTCGCTCATCATGCGATTCTACGATCCCCAACGCGGCGTGGTGCGCCTCGACGGCACTGACCTGCGCGATCTCGCTCAGCACTCCCTCCGCGAGCAGGTCGGCATGGTCACGCAGGAGACCTTTTTGTTCCACGACACGATTTTTGAGAACATCCGCTACGGCAGGCTTGATGCGACCAAGGAGGAAGTCATCGCCGCCGCCAAATCCGCCTTTGCCCACGACTTCATAATGGCTCAACCGGACGGCTACGAAACCGTGGTTGGCGACAAGGGCTGCATGCTGAGCGGCGGGCAACAGCAACGCCTCGCCATCGCCCGCGCCCTGCTAAAAAACGCCCCCGTCCTGCTTCTCGATGAGGCCACCTCAGCGCTCGACTCCGAAAGCGAGCGCATGGTCCAAGCCGCGCTGGAGCGCCTCTCCGAAGGCCGCACCGTCGTCGCCATCGCCCACCGCCTCTCGACCATTCTGAAATCCGACTGCATCGTCGTGATGGATCACGGCCGCATCGCAGCCACCGGCCGCCATGAGGAACTCCTCGCGAAATCCGACCTCTACCGCAGCCTCTACGAACTCCAATTCCACCACAGCGAAGGCTCTGTGCCTTCACTCACCGTGTAATGAACCTCCAGCCATGGATGCGACCGGAGCACCTCGCTCCGGGCGACACCAAAAGCCTGCATGGCGATTGGAGCGGACTGGAATTGCACACGATCCGCTCAACAGCCGATCCATTTTTCGAAGCCGCTTTCGGAGCACTCTGGGAGGAATTCGCTGCGGCAGGCGAAATGGAGCAGGAGGACGTCATTGCCGAGCGAATGAAATGGCACCCCTCGCAAATGCACGACGAAGCCGCCCTGCTTTATGCCATGCAACTCATCACCCGCAACGGCGAGTTTGTCGCAGTGAGGGACCACACGGCCATCCTCCTCGAAAACGAACCCGGCGCCGTCGTGCACCTCTCGCATAATCTGGTTGCCCCAGCATGGAGGCGCAGCGGGATTGCGGGTTGGATGCGCGCCCTGCCCGTCTCAACCGCGCGCGAGACCCTCGCAGCGGCAGGCCGTCCGATTGATGCTCCGGTCACGTTGGTCGGCGAGATGGAGCATTTCAACCCGAGCAACTCCGCAACAGAAATCCGCCTCACCGCTTATCAGAAGGCCGGATACAAAATGGTGTCCCCCGAGCTTGTGGACTACCTGCAACCGGACTTCCGCAATCCGCGAATCATCGACCAAGAAAACGGCCCGCAACCCATCCCCCTATGCCTTATGCTGCGTCGCATCGGCAAGGAGCATGAGGATTTTGTCAGCGGCGCCGAGGTGCACCAGTCCGTTAACGCCCTCTACAAAATGTATGGCCGGGGTTTCCGAAAACAGGACATGCAAGCCGTCTTCGAAACCCTCAAAAACTACCCGCCGCCGCATACCCGCATCCCACTCGTGCCGCCCACAAGCGAGCTGAAGAATCCCAAATAAGGTCTGCTTGTCTGCGGGAGACCTCTCGACTCTTTCTTTGGAAAGTCCTTGGACTTGACCTGCCCGTGTTTTGAAGACGAAGTTAGCTATATGGGCTTAACGCGCATCGCCAATCCAATTTACGACGGAGCGTTCAAATACCTACTGGACGACAACCGGGTCGCGCGGCTTTTTCTCTCGACGATGATCGGTGAGGAGATTGTGGAGTTGACGTTTCGTCCGACCGAGCACCGCACCGATGTCGAGCAACGCAATGTCACGGTGTTCCGGATCGATTTCTCGGCCCGTATCGCACTCCCCAACGGGGGAGAAAAGCTCGTCATCATTGAAATCCAGAAGGCGAAATTTGCGTCCGACATCATGCGCTTTCGAAAATATCTCGGTCGGCAATACCTTTCGAAAGAGAATTCCTACATGGTCAATGGCGAACTACGCGCCATGCCGATCCTGAGCATCTATCTGCTCGGACACTCGCTCGAGCATACCGAATCACCGGTGATCCGAGTCGTCCGTCAGTATCTTGACGCCACCGGCCGCGAACAAATTGCACGCCAAGAGGACTTCATCGAAAGCCTCACCCACGACAGCATCATCGTGCAGATTCCTCACCTAAAGCAGCGCCGCCAAAATGATCTGGAATCCCTACTCGGCATCTTCGACCAAAGCCAAAAAGATCCCGCCGACGCCCACACGCTCAGCATTCGAGAGGAAGATTACCCAGAGAAATTCCACGGAGTCATCCGCCGCCTGATCAAAGCCATCAGCGAACCCGATGTGCGCGAAACGATGGAGGTCGAGGACGACTACCTAGAAGACCTCGAGGACATGGAACGCCTAGTCGCGGAAACAAATGCAGCCCTCGCGGAAAAAAGTGCCGCCCTTGCTGAGAAAGACGCTGTTCTAACAGAAACAAACGCCGCGCTCACAAAAAAGGACGCTGCCCTTGCCGAGAAAGACGCTGCTCTCACAGAAAAAGACGCGGTGATCGAGAAAGCCATTTCGCTGCTTGTCGCTGGCGGCTTGAGCGAGAAAGACGCCCGCGCCAAGCTTCTCGGGTAGCTAGGACCATCTGCGCGAGCTTCCCCGATAGCCAATCTTCTTCTTGGCTACCATTCGTGCTGCAACTTCAATCGGATGGTTCGTGCGGGCTCTCGCATGACGAAAAACTCCCATTGGCTGCGCCGAAGTGCGGTGAAGAATCATCCACTTTAAGGGCGCCCTGTCGGCAGGTCAGGCTGAGGCAGTGTCCTGAACAGCACACTGATTCGCGCATCCTGCAGCATTGTGCGCTCCAGGATTTCAAAACCGCAGCGCTGGAAGAGCTTTCCTGCGGACTCCGTGAAAACATGCAATTGCTTTGCTCCCGCAGCAGCCGCGAACTCGATAGCAGATCGCACAAGCTCCAAGCTGTGTCCGCGCCCGCGCCTCTGCGGAACCACATACAGACTGGCAAGCCATGGATCCAAATCCAACCGCACCGGACAGTCACCGAAAACTACACTCACCGACCCCACCAACTCCATCCCCTCATGCAGAACAAGCGTCGCAGGCAGGGAGCCATCCGCTTTTTGATTTAAAAACTCAGCAAGCGCAGCGTGTTCATCCCAATCCGCGTAAAGATGTTTCCACTCCGCAGCATGCAAAGCAGCCAGCTCATCGCGAAAAAATGGAACATCCGCAAGGTGCGAAATCATAGGGCGACAGGCTGTAAAAATTTCTGATCAACAGGTCCAAGACCGAAATGTAGATCGGGCTTAAACGCCGCGGAGGCCAGTGAGGAGGAGTTCGGCGTTGGAGCGGGTGTGCTGGAGGTTGCTGACGAGGATTTCCATGGCCTCGGCGGCGGGGAGTTCTGAGAGTTGGCGGCGGAGGAGGAGGATGCGCTCGTATTCGTCGGGGTGGAGGAGGAGTTCGTCGCGGCGGGTGCCGGATTTGACGATTTGGATGGCTGGAAAGATCCGCATTTCGGCAATGGAGCGGTCGAGGTGGAGTTCCATGTTGCCGGTGCCTTTGAACTCCTCGAAGATGAGGTCGTCCATGCGGCTTTTGGTTTCGATGAGGGCGGTGCCGAGGATGGTGAGGCTACCGCCTTCTTCGGTGTTGCGGGCAGCTCCGAAGAATTTGCGGGGTTTGGCGAGGGCCTTGGCATCGACGCCGCCGCTCATGGTGCGGCCTTTTCCGGGCTGGAGGTTGTTGTAGGCGCGAGCCATGCGGGTGATGGAGTCGAGGAGGATGATGACATCACGGCCGAGTTCGACGAGGCGCTGGGCGCGGTTGGCTACGCTTTCGCAGATCTGGACATGGCGGGCCACGGGTTCATCGAATGTGGATGCGTAAATTTCGCAATCGAGGGCCCGCCGCATATCGGTGACTTCCTCGGGGCGCTCGTCGACGAGGAGCAGGATGAGGGCAGCTTTGGGATGGTTGATGCGGATGCTGCGGGCGAGGGTCTGAAGAAGAATCGTCTTTCCGGCACGGGGCGGTGCGGCGATGAGACCTCGCTGGCCCATGCCGAGCGGGGCGACGAGGTCCACGGCGCGCGCAGCGAGTTCGGAGTCCCTTGGTGTTTCCAAGAAGACGCGGCGGTTGGGAAAAAGAGGCGTGAGTTTGTCGAACTCCAGCGGGGGCTGCCACTCGCTGGCGGGGATGTCTTCGATGGATAAAATTTCATCCACGACGAGGCCATGTTCGCGGTCGCGGGGCAGGCGGACCTTGACCTGCAGCATGAGGCCAGACTGGAGGGAAATTTTTTTGATGAGGGCGTGGGGGACGAGAAGATCATCGACTCCCGGACGCAGGTCGTAGGCTGTGAAACGCAGGGTGGAGCCCTCCTGAGCGCGCTCGAGAAGGCCTGTGGCGGTCACGGTTCCCCCCTTATGCAGGCTGTGTCGGACCTGATCCACAACCAGATGGCGCCGGGTGAGGTCGGTTCGGATGCGGAGTCCGGCCTCTACGGAGAGCTCGATCAATGCAGTGAGCGGGAGCTTTTGCAGCTCGTTCATCACAATCGGGGCAGGATTTGGAGCGGACAGTGTTTCGGTGGAGGACATGAAATCCTAACTGGAGAGTGGCGTGTGGGATGGGCTGATCAGCCTACGAGGTGGGCGACTCCGGCGTGACCGAGTAGAGATTGGTGGATCGCGAAGCGGGGCGTGCTGACGCCGAAGGAGTGAAGTGAGACCAATTCCGCATGTATGCTCCCACCAGGACGGACCGAGATCAGTTTTTCGGCGGGAAGTAGGATGGCGCCTGAGGATCCGCTTTTTCGCTGTGGGTGGCTTTTTTCTCAGCCTGCGCCTCTTTTTTTTCCATCTTCTCGGCGTAACCGGGAACGGTCTCCGATGCGGGATGGCGCTCGCATCCGGACTGGATGGCAACGAGGGCGAAAGCAACAAGGAGTGTGGTGGCTAGGGATTTCATGGTTCGATAATTTCGAGTGTTGCTGTCATATTGCGCTTGTCGGCGGAGGCATTGAGGAGAGTGCGCAGGGCACGGATCGTGTGGCCGCTCTTGCCGATAATTTTCGGAATGTCGGATTCCCTTGCTGCGACGAGGAAGCTCACTGTCGAGGGCGTCTCTGTCTTCTTAATGACGACGTCCTCGGGAAATTCCACCAGCGATCCGATGACGTAGCGCAGGAACTCCTCCATGACGGGGCTTGCTTAGGCCGCGACTTTTTTGCGGGCCTTGTTGACCATGCTGCCGACAGTCTGGCTCGGGCGGGCGCCGCACTGGATCCAATATTCGGCGCGGTCCAGCTTGATGTTGAAATTTTCACCCTCTTGCTTGGGATCGTATTTACCGATGATTTCGATAAATTTGCCATCGCGCGGGCTGCGCTGGTCGGCGACGACGATGCTGTAATACGGGTGGTTTTTACCGCCTTCGCGGCGGAGTCGGATTGCTACTGCCATAGTGTGTTTGTGTTGTTGGAAATTCGTTTTTGGTGGTCGGGCTGCCTATCGGAGGCTCAGAAGGGTAGTCCGGCACCGGCGCGGCCCATGAGTTTTTTCATGGCGCCCATATTTTTCATCATCTTGCGCATCTGGTTGAAACGCAGGATCAAATTATTTACCTCGCTGACGGAAACTCCGCTGCCCCGGGCGATCCGCTGGCGACGGCGTGCATTCAGAATATCCGGACGCGTGCGCTCCTGCAGAGTCATTGAGAGGATAATCGCCTCGACCCGTTTCAGTTGGTTTTCATCAACCGAGGAATCTTTGATCTTATCCATTCCGGGGATCATGCCAAGGATATTTTCGAGGGGGCCCATTCGTTTGAGCATTTTGAATTGCTGGAGGAAATCGGTGAGGTCGAACGAGGCGGTGCGCAGTTTCTGCTCCATGCGGCGGGCATCGTCCTCGGAAATGGCCTCAGCGGCTTTTTCGACAAGGCTCACGACATCGCCCATGCCGAGGATGCGGCCTGCGAGTCGGTCGGGATGGAAGACTTCGAACTGCTCAAGTTTTTCGCCCGTGCCTGCGAACTTGATTGGTTGGCCGGTGACCGATCGGAGCGAGAGGGCGGCGCCGCCACGGGCATCGCCGTCGAGCTTGGTGAGTATGATGCCGGTAAGACCGAGGGCGGCGTGGAAGCGCTCGGCGACGCTTACGGCCTGCTGTCCGGTAGCTGCATCGCAGACGATGAGGATTTCCTGTGGCTGGAGAAAATCACGGAGCTGCTTGAGTTCCTCGATGAGTGGCTCGTCGAGTTCCTGGCGTCCTGCAGTATCGAAGATCTGCACGTTGCCGCCTGTCGCGGCGCACCAGTCGAGCGCCTGCTTGGCGACCTTGAGCACATCGCTCTCACCTTTTTCTGGGCGGAAAACAGGGACATCGATTTGCCCACCGAGGACGGCGAGTTGGTCGATGGCGGCGGGGCGGTGGAGATCGCAAGCGATGAGAAGTGGCGAGCGGCCTTGGGATTTCAACAGGCGGGCCAGCTTGGCGGATGAGGTGGTTTTTCCCGCGCCGTTGAGGCCAACGATGAGGATGCGGGCTGGCTTGTCGAGATTGAGCTCGGCGGCATTGCCTCCGAGGAGTGCACAGAGTTCCTCGTGGAAGATTTTTACGATCTGCTGTCCAGGGGTCACGCTGCGAAGAACGGCTTCGCCGAGGGCCTTCTCCTTGACTTTGGCTATGAAATCCTTCGCAACCTGGAAGTGGACATCGGCATCGAGCAGAGCGAGTCGAACCTCGCGGAGGGCGTCCGTGACATTCGATTCGGTGATCTTGCCCTGGCCGCGGAGGTTTTTGAAAACATCCTGAAGTTTATCCGAGAGTCTGCCAAACATCAGG
>JBILMW010000122.1:0-8110 GCA_044375335.1 Terrimicrobiaceae bacterium
CCCTCTCCCGGCGGAAGAAAAAAACCGTGAAAAAGCGGTTCTCGACCATGCCGCTTCCGTGAAAAAAATCGAAGCGAGGGTAGTGCAAAATCCTGATGCCGGACGGTGGCGATTGAATCCCGAGACGGTTGCGCAAGGCCGAAGCAATGGCCTTTTCCAGAAGATCGTTGCTCTTAGGGCGGCAGTGAGAGTTGAGGTCTGTGCTCTCGGCAAGATCCAGAAACTGGTTTGCGATCTTGGAAAAAACGGGCTCGGACTGGACTTGGGCCAGCAAATCTTTCAGGGCGGTATCACAGGTGTTCATGGCAATCTTTGCTCAAGTGCCCGCAACGGGATGCGAGTCCAAGAAAAATCCCCTTCGTTACAAAAATGTCACACGGGCTGTTCGGACTCGCGGAGCATTTCGTTAAGGAATGTGGCATCGTCAGTCAGGGCCTCGGGTGAGTCTCCGGCGACGAATTCGAGAAGGATGTTGGCATCCACGCCGAGGGCGCGGAGTTCTGAGACATAAGCGGTCCAGCGATCCTTGCCCGCCCGCAAAGGCAGGCGGTGTGAGGGATCCGGCCACCAATGGAATCCGTGCACATGCTGGAGCCTCGGCGCGAGAGTGCGTAGCCCGTGAAGGCATTCCTCCAGCGGACGGCCATGCGGTGGCTGCCAGAGCGTTTTGATGAAGGGGTGTTCTGTGGCGGCAAGCAGGTCGCAGGTGGACTCTAGCGTGTCGGTGAGCGTGCCGCCGTGGAACTCGTAGCAAATGGTGATGCCTTTTTCAGCTGCCATATCGGCGCAGCGCAGGGCATCTTGGATCACCTCGTCGCGCCATGCTGCATCGGAATCTGCCGAACCTTGATTGCCTGCCCACACGCGAATCACCTTGGTCTCCAGCGCAACGGCGGAAGCCAGCACGGAGGAAAAATGGAGTCCATCGGCAGGACTCGCCGCGAGGCGGTAGTAGGAACCATAGGCGGCGACATCAAGCCCGTGCAGGCGCGTCAATCGACCCACTTGCGAGGCTATTTCCGTGTCGCCATGCGGCACATGCACATCGCCGCCCCACTCGATGACTTGGAGTTGGTTTTTGCAGCACAGCTCGACGATTTGTTGCGGGGTAAGTTGACGGAAGGTGATGGATACGAGGCCGGGAAGCATAAAAAATATGTCAGGCCATGCGGGCGAGCATGTCTTCTGAGACTCCGTGGCGAAGCGGTTTCCCAGTCAGATAGAGGTCAAGTTCGCCGTTCATCCAATAACCCATGCGAGCGATCTCTCCGCCAATGCTGCCGGCGATGTGTGGGGTTAGGACGACATTTTCCAGAGTCCGCAATGGCGAGTCCGGCAGTGGTGGCTCGGGGTGGGTCACATCCAGAATGGCGGTGATGTCTTGCCGCTCGGCGAGCACCTCGCAGAGATCAGCCTCATCGATCACCGCTCCTCGCGAGGTGTTGATGAGCGTCGCCGCCTCGGGCATGGAGCGGAGCAGCGGGGCATTGATCATTTTCTCGGTTTCTGGCAGCCAAGGTGTGTGGATGCTCACTACATGGCTTTTTGCAAAAAGCTCCTCGAGCGAAACCAGCGTCACCCCCACCGATGCCGCAGCGGCAGGCGTTGCGTAGGGGTCGTAGGCGAGGATGTTGATTTCGTGTTTTGCCAGATGCCCGGCCACAAGGCGCCCGATGGCGCCCAAGGAAACGAGACCGACATTCGAATGAAATCCGCCGGCGACAGGAAAATGCTGGTGGCTGAATTTGCCATCCCGCGCGAGGCGTTGGCTCGACCAGAATCCCGTGAGCCCGAGAAGAATTGTGGCGTGTGAATACTCGGCCACAGGAATGGCATTCGCCTGCCAGGCGCTGGAGATAAGGATCCCGCGCTTGTAGGACTCGGGCGTTGCAAAGCATTTCACCGAGCCGGCCGCGTAGAAGACCGCTTTCAATCGTGGTGCAGCGGCGAGAAATTCCGCGTCGAGCTTTGGCATTCCCCAGGTCGCAAAAATCACATCCGCTTCGGCAAGGGCCGCAGTATGATTTTTCCACTCTGATCCGCTGACGGTTTCAGGAAGAAGACGAACTTTTTTGCCAATTTCCGCGCGCAAGGCTTCGGGATAGGCCTTCGGCAAGTAGTTTGGCATTCCAATCAGGAGAGCATTGAGGGAAGTCATTTAATTGCGATTAGCAGATCGTTATTTTGGTTCGAGAGGAAAAGCCCCGTTGGCTTGCAAGTGTTCGCCGTTTTATTTGACTTCCTGACAGGCTCGCAACCCGGCTGGGACATCGAAGCGGGGCTTCCAACCAGCGGCCATGAGCTTCGAGGGATCCGATGTCGAGTGGCGGATATCGCCTGCTCGCACGGGTTCAAAGCGAATCTCAGACTTGGAGCCGGTGAGCTGCAGGATTTCCTGAACGAGTTCGAGGATGGTAATGGATTTGCCGTAGCCCGCATTGAAGACTCCCGTGGCGTGCGAGGTTTCGGCGGCAAATGCGAGCGCGCCGACGATGTCCTTTACGAAAATGAAATCCCTCGTCTGGCCACCATCACCATAGACCGTGATGGGCTCCCCGCTGAGCGCGCGGTGGAGGAAGATTGGCACGGCGGCGGCATAGGCGCTGCGCGGGTCTTGGCGTGGACCAAAGACATTGAAGAAACGGATACACGCTGTTTGCAGCCAGCCTTCGCGGGCATAGAGGCTGCAGTAGTATTCCCCGTCGAGCTTGGTGATGGCGTAGGGACTCCGTGGATCGGGCGTCATGCTTTCCACTTTGGGCTGGATGGGATTCTCGCCATACACGGCGGCGGAGCTGGCGAAGCAGAGTTTCTTCACGCCGTGCTTGCGGCCCGCCTCGAGCACGTTCAGAAGCCCGCGCACATTGAGTTCCACGGTTTCGTCTGGTCGTTGCATGGATTCCGGCACACTGATGAGTGCGGCGAGATGGAAGATGTAATCAACCCCTTGCATGACTTCGTCGAGGAGCGGTTTGTCCATGATGGATCCCTCCACGAACCGGCACTTCAGGCCGTCGAGGTTCTTGCGGTGTCCACTGCGCAGGTTGTCCAAAACGACCACCTCCGCGATGTCTTGGTAATGCTCCACGACATGACTGCCGATGAAGCCGCTTCCGCCGGTGATCAGAATTTTCATTTCGAGGCCTTTCTAACGAAGTCGTTCATGGCTTCTTCTTGATCTTCGATGCTCTTCACGAGCGCAAGCTGGGTGCGAAGGCGGTCGAGGTTGTGCGTGGGATGCTTGATTTTGAAATACACATCGCCCTCGAGGTAATCGGTGAGGAAGCGAATGCCGATTTCGAGTGTGATGAGCTTGCCGGAGAAGGCGAGGTGGGCGATTTCGGCCTCGTTGAGGAACGAGCTCGCGGAGGAGAGGTAGCCGCTGACGAGTGCTTCGAACATGGGCATCTGCATACGAACCTTGGAGACATCGGGCTCGTCCTCCAGCGCGGGACTGGTGGCTGTGCGCACCATATCGCCGAAGTCGTAGAGCGCGAGGCCGGGCATGACCGTGTCGAGATCGACAACACAGACTCCCGTCTCAGTGGCATCGTCGATCATCACATTGTTAAGCTTCGTATCGTTGTGGGTGACCCGTTCGGGAATTTCTCCCTTGGCGCAGAGGTCGAGCAGGCGGTCAACGATGTCGTCGCGGCGTTGGATGAAATCCCACTCGGCTTTAACCTCGGCAAGCCGACCTTTGGCATCCGCCGCGACGGCTTGTTTCAGGCGTTCCAGACGCGAGCGGGTGTTGTGGAAATTCGGGATTGTCTCGTGGAGTCGTCCGCCGGGAAGTGCCGCCACGAGGCCTTGGAATCCGCCAAAAGCCTTCGCCGCCTCGTAGGCCTGGCGGTCGTTTTTGATGATGTCATACGAGCGGGCCCCTTCGATGAACAAATAGCCGCGCCAGTATTTGCCTTCCGCATCGCGATGGTAAGGGAGTCCGTCCTTGCTCAAAAGAACCGTCAATGCGCGACGCGAGGCGTCCGGGACTCCTGCGATCTCAAGTTGTCTGTGGGCCTCCTCGGTGACCCGCTGGATGTTTTCCATTAACGCCACGGGGTTGGTGAAAATGCGCTCGTTGATTCGTTGAAAAATGTAACGCACACGCGTGCCCGCCTGGCTGAAAGCGGCGGCGAAGGTGTCATTGATGTGGCCGCCTCCATAAGGGGTGCTCTCGAGGAAGGATCCTTGGATTCGAAATCCTTTGATAATATCTGCTACTGGGTGTGATGTTGTCATGGGAAATGTGTTCTGAAAACAGGGTATAAAAACCTGCAACCGCAGGGGCTATTTATCTCTTCTAAATGGGCTGGTTTTTATTCGCAAACATAATTTTTATTGCAAATAGATTCGCTTTTTCCATGATGTCGCTATGCCTCGAAAGCCCACACTCCTTGCGAGGAATGCGAGGGAGCGTCTTGCCGAAATAGCCGCTTCCACCGAAGCCAGTCGGTGCCTTCCGACCCTGGCTCTATTGTCCGGCGAGTTGAAGCTTCACGCCTCCACCATCTTTCGAATCCTGCAGGACCTGGCGGTGGAGGGCGTGGTTTGGCAAAGCCCGAGCGGAAGGTTTTACCCAGCCGCCGCCCGCGCCGGGCAGGTGAGGGGAAAGCCGCTGTGCTTCATCGGTCGCGAGATGTGCCACTGGAGCCGCCTCTATCAAGAAATCCTCTCAGGCGTGTCTGAGGCGAGTTCGGCGAATGCGGGCAGTTTGGTGCTCTGTTCGGCTCCGTCGTTGCTCAAGCAGGCGGATTCGCTTCAACCGCCCCGATTCGCATCCCTCGACATCCAGCGGCGCGAACTGGATTCCATCCTCAAAAATGCCCCCCGAGGTTGCTGCGGTTTTCTTTTCGATCATCTGTGGGCTCCGGAGGTGATTGATGCTTCTTCCTGCCCGGATGGAATGCGTTTGCAACTGCTGCGAAGCGCTCCGGTTGGCATTGACCAGAAACACGGGGCGCGTCTTGTGCGTGGAATGATTGACCGCAGCGCGTTTGCCGGAGTGGTGCTGGTGGTGCCCTTCAGGGGTGATGCCGTGATCGACGAGTCGATGGCATTTCTCGAGGAGGAATTGGAGGGGCGAATCGTGAAGCGGATGGATTATGCAGCGGCTGTGAAGGAGGTTGCTTCGCTTTGTGCGAAGGGCTTTGCATTTCTTTGTCCCGAGGACCATGTGTCCCGCGCCCTGGCCGAAAAAATCGCTCCCCTCCACAAGTCCGGCGAGGTATTTCCGCTCATCGCTACGCAAGGCACCGGCATCCTCTCGGCACCTGTCAGCCGCTTGAGATATGATTTCCGGCGTCTTGGGCGCAGCGCGGCATCCGTTCTTCTTAATGGAACCCTTCCGCCCTCGCTCAAGCCCGCCCTTGTTAGCGCCGTGTCTTCTTAAAAACATTCTTCATGACCACAACAGAAAACCTTCCGTCCATTCCGCTCGCATGGCTTGAACCCGCCGCTCCGCCGCTGGAGATCGACTTCGGCTGCCATCGCGGCGCGTTTCTCATCGGCATGGCGGCTTTGCATCCCGGATCGAATTTTCTCGGCATCGAAAAACAGTCCGACCGCGTGAATAAATGCAACGCCCGTGCTGTGCGCCTGGGACTGCCGAATGCCGCCGCGATTCAAGGCCTGGGCGTCGAGGCGCTGCAGACCTTGCCGCCAGCAAGTGTGTCGATTTTTCATTTGTATTTCCCCGATCCCTGGCCGAAACGCCGTCACTCGAACCGCCGTGTGTTTCAAAAAAACTTCCTTGCCGAGATTCGCCGCGTCTTGCGTCCACAAGGCGTGCTCCGCCTCATGACGGACGATGCCCCCTACTTCGGGGAAATGCGCGAACTCACCCGCGAAGGTTGGGCGGAAATCCCTTGGGACGATGGACGCGAAACCGTGCTGACCGCGTTTGAAAAAACATTCCGCAATCGTGGTCAAAGCCCTCATCAGGCTGCATTGAAGCCGCTCTGAGGGTGTTTTGCCGTCTATTGCGTCGAAACCCGCGGCCTGCCCTGCGCATCGGCCTTGAGCGAGTTCATCACGATGTAAAGCAGACCCTCCAGCATCTCCGGAGTGGTGCGGTAGATGTCAGTTGATCCCGCAGGAGGCTCCCAAGTGGAAGCAGGCAGGGTGGGGGAGAACATCAATTCCCTCACATCCACAACCGTCGAAAAATCGCGTCTCTTGACCTCAAGCCGCTTGATTTTATGCCCGGCTGCAACCCAGACGCGGGCTTGAAAATCCTCGGCTCTCGTCGCCTTGGCCAACTCCGGCATCAGCCCCGCCGTAAGAACTCTGCAGCTCTCGCCGTTGAGTTCCACGACCTCCGCCACATCCGGCCGACTCACGGAAAAAAGCGCGGGCAGAAAAATGGCCTGCTGGGGAGTGATCGGCAGGGCAATGGGTGTTTTCAATTTCGGGCCTTTTCTTGGCACGACTTGGAATTGCGAGAGGAGGTATTCCACTTTCGAACCCGGAGTGACCCACACCTCATCGCCGTTGCGGCAGACCGTAAAAGTCTCTCCCAGCACGGGCGCGGCGACTTTGACCTTATCGGGAAATTGCACCTCCGCCTGCAGAGTGGCGCCTTTCATTTCCTGCGGAAGCCGCCCGCCGACATCGGCCACCTCAAGCTGGATCGAGGCCGCACGGTTCGCTCCATTCGACTCCGTGAGAAGCACCCCCAAGAGCGGTTGGAAGATTTTTGCAATCACATCGTATGGGTTTTCGCGGGGTGCCGGCTGGTGCGCCCCAACGCGCGTGGCGAGGAGAAACATCAAGGTCAGCAAAGGAAAAAACAGGCGCATGGTTTCATTTAATCCTCGTCCTTCCGCTCTGGCAAAAGAATCGTTTTGCATTTCAACCCAGTCGGGTGTCTTTATGTGTCCGTTATGGAAGGCAACATGGCAGCAAGTCCCCGAATTCGGGGCATTGAAAACAAATGATGATCGCCGCAGGTATTATCTATGCTTTCACGGAAAGCACGCTCGAGGGAAAGCTGATCCTCCTCGTGCTTTTTCTGGCCTCGATTTTCAGCTGGGCCGTCATGGTGACCAAGATCCGCTTCCTGAGCTTTTGCAAGCGCCAGAACGACCGCTTTCAAAACCTCTTCCACCAAGACCGCCAACCGCTCCGCATCTACGAGTCGGGCATCGCCTTCGAGGGGTCGAATATTTTTGAAATCTACGAAGCCGGAGCAAACGAGCTGTGCTTTCAAATGCTGGGATCCGTCGAGGTCGATGAGAGTTTCTCCTCGCGTCTCAAGACCGCTGAAAAAATCACCCCCGCCCAGATGCGCGCCGTCCAAGCCGCCATGGAGCGCGCCGTCGGGGAATCCGCTCTGAAACTTGAGTCGAAAATGATCGTGCTCTCGACCGCCGTGAGCGGTGCGCCCTTCCTCGGCCTGCTTGGAACTGTCTGGGGCGTCATGGATGCCTTTGCGGGCATTGCTGTTTCGGGAAATGCCAACCTCGCCGCCATGGCCCCTGGCATTTCAGGCTCGCTCATCACCACCATCATCAGCCTCCTCGTGGCCATTCCAGCCATGTTCGGCTACAATTTCTTGGTCACCACGCTGCGCTCGCTCCTCGTGCAGGCCGACAATTTCGCCGCCGAGTTCTCTTCCGAAATCGAGCACCGCTATGTCGAGTTCGGCAACCGCGAAAGCCGTCGATCGCTCCTTTGATCCCGCATGCGACGCTACTCTTCGAAAAACGGCCTGCACTCGCTCACGGAGCTGAATATCACGCCCATGCTCGATTTGGTTTTTGTGTTGTTGATTATTTTCATGATCACAACACCCCTCATCGAAAACAGCATGGACCTGGTCGTTCCGAAAAGCTCCACAGCCGCCGGAGCATCGAATCCCTCGCAGACCTTCAACATCTCGATCGATAAAAACAATGTCCTCAAAATCGACAATGCGCTCGTCACTCCCGCCGATCTCGAGGCCCGCCTCGCCACTTTGAAGGCCGAAAAGCCGGACACCGCCGTCGTCGTGCGCCCCCACTTCGAATTGCCGATCCAGAAATTTATTTCCGTCATGGATATTCTCCAGCGCGTCGGAATCACCAAAGTCGGAGTCATGACGCTCAAAGACGACGCCTCCGCGCCGGCC
>JBILMW010000123.1:0-8102 GCA_044375335.1 Terrimicrobiaceae bacterium
TGGCGAGGATGTCCTCCAGTTGGCGCTTGGCATTTTCGACATCCGCATTCGGGAGGTCGATTTTATTGATGACTGGAATGAGCTTGAGGCCCTGCTTCTCGGCAAGATGGACATTTGCGACCGTCTGGGCCTCCACGCCTTGAGCTGCGTCGATAATCAGAAGAGCACCTTCGCAGGCGGCCAGGGAGCGGGAGACTTCGTAGGAAAAATCCACATGGCCCGGTGTGTCGGAGAGATTGAGTTTATAGGGCTTGCCGCTTTTGGAAGTGTATTCCATGGCGATCGGGTGGGCCTTGATCGTGATGCCACGCTCGCGCTCGAGGTCCATGGCATCGAGGAGCTGCTCTTGGGACTCGCGCTTTTGGATCGTTCCCGTGACCTCCAAAAGGCGGTCGGAGAGAGTCGTTTTACCGTGGTCGATGTGGGCGATGATACAAAAGTTGCGCGTGTTTTCTATAGCCATGAAAAGGCGGGGACTATCGGGCACTCAGAGCCGCGGGTCAATCTGAAGCTGCTCTTGCGAATAAAAATGAAGAATGTTTTCGATTCGCCAGGTGGCAAGCCGCTGAGCTATTTCGTAGAGGCATGTCAGAAACCGATCCCGCTCAGAGACCCGAGGAGCCCTTGCCGAAATTCCGAGTGAATGCCCAGGTGTTACAAATTCTGGGCCTGCTGGGGGTGGCTCTGGCTTTGCCAATCACAGTCCTCATCCTTGGACTAAATGGTATCCGAAAGGACAGACAATCCACCGTGGTGGCGGAGGTCCAAGTGTCAGAGGCCGCTGCCGAGGTTCCAGGGTTGCGTCAATCCTTGGAATCCATCGCCGACGCAAACTTACCGGTCGGTCTCGTAGAATCGCCAATGCGTATTTTTAGGCTCCGCTATGAAGATGCCGCGCAACGCGAGCAAAAGCGCAATGAGGTATTAGAGTTGTTCAAACGGTCGGGTATTCCATTCGTAGAAACTGGAGAAGACGCTGCGGACTCTTGGATTGTCAAGGTAGAGCCGAATAATGGTGCTGAATCATTTGAAAATGGCCTGATTTCTTTGGGATTTACAAATGATAAAACCGGCGAGGGGAATATGACCAATGAATCCGGTGCAATAGATATTAAAACAACAGTTTATAAGATCCAGATTGAGGCATTGAATCCTGGATTAGATCATTGAGCAGTTTTAAAAAACTAATGTGTAAAAATATAGCCTATGTTTCTTTTTATGAGATATCTTTGAAATAAAAATAGAATCCACAATGAACCTGCCGGACATTTCAATACTAAGCGATCAAATTTGGCGCATCTACAGCAGTTTGCTCTTCAAAGGATAACCCCCGCTGTGTTTCGATGCGCAGAGTCAATAAATCTCTGCATCGGAAGTAAATTTCCCAGCAGCAAATACCCACACGAGGTCCTGAGTGAGGCGGGTGGCTTTTTGCAGATCAAATTGCTGGAATCCTTTGCAAAAGTAAAAGACCAAAAATTTGGACGATCGTCCAAATTTTTGGTCGAAATTTCTCTATCATTGTGGTTCGTTCGGCGTGCAGGACGCGCGGGCAAGCTTTGTGGTTTGTGCGATTTTTTGGCGAGGTGGTTTTCGGGAGTGGTTTGTAGGTTTTCGAGGTGGTATTTGGGTCAAGCCGGAGGTCGACCCTCCAAGGATTTTGGCGCGCTGCCGCGCGGGTTTTGGTAGCGGAATCTCAGTGATCGGCAAACATGGTTTATCGCAAGAATCATCGGCAGTTTGAATTTAGGATAATGTTGCAAAGCAGAGTGATATAGCAGGAAAAGCATAGCGTCTCTATTGACTATTACCTATTACGTATATTATCAGAAGTTATAGATATGTCCCTTGGGCCCATGATTCCCCGAGTGTGTGAATAAGTCTTGAATAAGTTATAGCTCCCTCTGGCTGGTGAATTCGGGGGCTTGGTTATTCACAGGGACCGATAGATTCAAACTTCGAGCATTTGGATTTTTCGAGATTCCAAAGTTTCCCTTTTCTTTCGGTTACGGAATTTTAGGCTGTTTGAGCATGCCCATATACGCCGACAAACTCCCAAGCCTTCCCTCGGATTTCGATTGTATCAAGGTGGTCGCTTCCTTTGAGGAGTTGGCTTCGACGCCATTCGGTGATGGAGTCAATGCGCTGTGTTGGCCGCGTGAGCTCGAAGGAAATTTTGCGGAAGTTGTCGAAAAGATCGGTTCTGGTGATAGCATTACTATTCTCGACGAAAGTTTATTGCAGACCCTGCAAGTCAGCCAGGCCGGCCGTTTCGCGATCGGTAAGATGCTTGAGGATGAACGCTTACTGAGTGAGCTCGGCTTGGATCCCGTTTTGAATTGTATTCATGGCTATCCGAGTGATGAGGACGCGGGTCCGGTTTCGACGGATGTTTTTTCATTTCATGCAGATAGCGCTCCAGTTCATGCGGAAACTTGGCTTTGCACCTATTTTGGAGCCTCCAGCGAGGCGATTCGAAATGAAGATGCTATGAGGCATGTGGATATTCCAGCAACACGAGCCGCGCTTCTGGAACTCTATGGCGGGCATGATGATGAATGTTTCTCCGAGTTTTTAATCGAAAATTGCTATAATTTGCACTACACCGCCGTTCCGAATGCGAAACCCTACTCTTTCGGCATAGGAAATCTCTGGCGCATTGCTGTTGAACATCCTGGATGCCCGGTTCCCCCATGCATCCATCGCGCTCCAAGAACGGATTCTCCAAGGCTGCTCTTGATTAGCTGAAGCGAAGCCTCGGGAAACCGGGCCCCTCATATCGTCTGACTAAAACAGCAGCAAAATTTTTCTCTTGGGGAGAAAGAAAACTACCGGCGGTCGGGATCGAACCGACACTCCTTGCGGAACGCGATTTTGAGTCGCGCGCGTCTGCCAATTCCGCCACGCCGGCTACTGATGAACAGATTAGTGAAATGTGGATTTCTGGCAATACGAAATCCACTGCTGCTGGCTGAAATTTAATCCACGATGGCTCGGCGAAGCATGTCCAAGGCGGCTTGAGTCGCGAGCTGCTTGAAGGTGGCGCGGTCCACCGGAAACGAGAATTTTTGGCAATGCGTGGGCTTTAAGGCTTGAGCCATGGCAATGAAAAGGGTGCCGACAGGTTTTTCAGCACTGCCACCGTCAGGGCCTGCGATACCAGTGAGTGCGAGGCTGAAATCTGATTTCGCGTGAAGCAAGGCGCCCTCGGCCATGGCGCGGGCCACGGGCTCGCTCACAGCGCCATACTCGGACAGGATCGATTCGTTTACGGCGAGCAGGTCGATCTTGGATTCATTCGAGTAAGTCACGAAACCCCGGTTGAAGACTTTCGAGGAACTGGGAACATCTGTGAGGCGGCTTGCCAGAAGACCACCGGTGCAGGATTCGGCAGTTGAAACGCTGCGTCCCATGGCGGCGAGGCGATGGACGATCCACTCTTCAATCCCCTCGCCTTTTGCGGAGACGAGGTTTTTCCCGAGGGTTTGAAGGATGCGTGGCTCGAGGGAGTCGAGGAGTGGTTTTGAACCGATCAGTCGAAAATCCACCTCGTTCGGGCGGGCGCAGTAACCGACTTCGAGGTCTTTGTTTTTTGAAAGCTCGAGGCCGATCATTTCCTCCACGGTGCTTTCTCCAAGACCGACGACTCGATAGATGCGGCATTCCTTCTCGGGTATGTCGCCCAGCAAGCCGCGTAGGAGAGGCATGACGGATTCGTCAAACATCGGCTTCAATTCACGCGGCGGACCTGGCAGGAGGAAGAAATGCGGTGATGCGGACGACGGCGTGGATGCTCTCGGAATATAAAGTCCGGGAGCGGTTCCATTTTTGTTGGGTAGGACGACGGCGCCTTCGGGAACCATGGTTTGACGCAGCATGCGGTCAAGAAGTTTGTATCCCCTCGCCGCCAGACGCGCTTCGATGGCTGCTCTAATGGTTTCGCTGGCGACCAGCTTCAATCCAAGAATCTCGGCGACGACTTCGCGTGTTATGTCATCCGTCGTTGGCCCCAAGCCACCGGTTATGAAAACGATTTCGGCACGGTTGAATGTTTCGCAAACGGCGTCGCGAATAGCTGGTCCATCAGGGACGGTTGTTTGCCGCGAGATGCGCAGGCCGAGTGGAAACACCCGCTTTGCAATCCACGCTGCATGGGTATTGATGACTTCACCGAGGAGGAGTTCGGTGCCGCTGTTAATGAGTTCCACCGTCATGGCACGACGGCACAGAATGAAATGACATCCATCCAGCTTTTGACGCGATCTCTTTTCTCATCCTCTTCATCGAGATCATAGACATAGAGAAGGTTGGCAAGCATGCGGAGTAGGAACTGGCGGGGCGTGGCCGGCAGGAGGTGAGTCTCCTTGAATTCGATATTTTGCCGGACGAGAAGTTGTTTCACATCCGGGAGTGTCAAAATACGACCTGCGTGGAATGGATCGAAAAAAACGCCCGAGTGGCGGGCGATGAAGTGTCCGGGGAGATTGATTCCTTCGATGCGCATGCCTGCGCGCGAGCCGACCATCATGTAAACAAGGGCCAAGCTGATCGGTATGCCAACACGCGAGGAAACCAGATGCGGCAGGAGTGAATTTTCCTCACAATAGTAGCAGGAGGAGTTTCCGCGAAAGCCGAGTTCATCGGAGAGGAATTCTGTAAGCAAAAGCACGCGCTCGCCGCTGTCGGAGGCGCGTGGAACACGGGAGAGGAATTCCCTGCCCCATTCGTTGATTTGCTCTTCGAATGGCGAGGTGCATTTTTTCGGTTCGACGGCACGGGCAAGCATCCAGGCAGCTTGTTCGATCGAAAAATTTTCGCCTCCCAAGTGGCAGAGCAGTTCAAATTCGCGCGCGGCATTTTGGCCTTCGATGTCATTGATGATGTCGCGGGCGTGTTGCGAGACCTGTTCATCATCCGCTTCGGAGAGGCCATCGAGACAGTTGGGATTATCTTCGGCCATTGAGAAGAGTTGCTGTTTCACAAGGCGGACGGTTTCGGGATCGTCATCGCGGAGGAGCCTGATCAAGGCCTGTGTGTTGGGAACCATTACTGGTGAAATAAACGCGGGTTTTTCCCCGTTGCAAGCGGGGACTTTGTTGCTACGCAGTGGCGATTACTGCTTCCTCCGCCGGTTCAATATGAACGGTGACATCGCTGAGATGATATCCCCCGTCCATGAGGGCATCCTTGACCAGGTGGGAAATGTGGTGGCCTGCGGAGACAGTCACATCGCCGCGCACCCGCACATGAAGGTCGGCGAGGAGTGTGAGCCCGCTCTTTCGAACGCGGCATTTTTCCACATTTTTCACCCCTGGAACCGACTGCGCGCAGGTCATGATTTTTTGGATCGTTTCGTCCGGCGCCTGTTCGTCGAGCAGTTCCCCAAGGGATCCTCGAAGCATCCGAAGACCATTGAGGGCGATGATTCCGCAGGAGAAAAGTGCCGCCCAATCGTCTGCGCTGACGAAACGAGGTCCGCCAATCAAGGCAATGAGGATGCCGACCGCAGCGGCAAGCGAAGTCAGGGCGTCGGAGCGGTGATGCCATGCGTCTGATTCCAGCGCCCGGCTCTCCACTTCGCGATTGCGGGCGTTGGTTATGCGGAAGAGGACTTCCTTCACCATGACCACAAAAACCAAAACGCCCAAAGTGAAGATGGCTGGAACCGGCCGGTCCGGCGCACCGTAGATGATCTCACGCAGGCTGTTGATGGCGACCATCGCACCTGCCGCCAGCAGAATCAGGGCCCCGCCGACGCCAGCGAGGGACTCCATTTTTCCATGGCCGTAAGGGTGATCGGAATCCGGGGGACGCTCGGCATACTTAAGCGCCAGCCAGATGAGCGCTGAACTCAGGACATCCAGCGTGGATTCGAGTCCATCAGCGATCAATGCATCCGAATGTCCCAGCCACCCCGCAGTCATTTTTACCACGGCCAGCAGGAGGTTTATCAAGACACCCGCGAGCAAAATGGCACGGCCCCGGGCGGCGCGATGGGCGAGTGAGGACATGAGAATTTATCCTCTTGGTCAGCGCTTGCGGAAAAGCATGATCTGATTGCCCTCTGGGTCCGCACACATGGCAAGGTGGGGAGGTTCGCCAGGGTTATCGGACATCGGTTCATGTCGCAACAACCCGCCAGCGGCCACGATTTCAGCGGCACCGGCTATGACATCCTCCACTTGAAAACTGAGGCCTGTCCAAGTGGTTTCATCTTCACCTCCGCTGTGGATGCCGAGAATCGCGCCGCAGATATCGAGTTCGGCGATGTGCTCGTTTTGGCGGGTCACTTTGCCGCCGAAAACATCCCGGTAGAAGGCAACGGCGCGTGGCGTGTTTTTTGCCCAGATGATATATTTGACGCGTTCGATTTTCATTGAGCAGCAGACTCCCAGTTATAGTCGATGGTGCGAAGCCGTTTTTGTTTCGAGCCCAGACGAGGCACGCAGGCGATGAGGGCTTTGGTGTAAGGGTGGACAGGGTTTTGAAGGACGGATTCCGTTTCTCCCGACTCCACAATTTCACCACGGAACATCACCGCAACGCGGTCGCAGAGGCCGCGAATGATTCCAAAATTGTGCGTGATGAGAATGAGCGCCATGCCGAATTCCGCTCGGAGTCGGCGCAACTCGGCGAGAATCTGCGCTTGGATCGTCACATCCAGCGCTGTGGTGGGTTCGTCAGCGATGAGAAGCTTGGGACGGCAACTCAGAGCCATGGCTATCATGGCGCGCTGCTGCATGCCGCCGCTGAGCTGGTGAGGATAATCCCGCATGCGCTTTTCGGGGTCCACGATTCCTACAGTCGAGAGCCATTTCACCACCTCAGCATCGACATCCGTCACCTCCGGACGATGCAATCGGATTCCCTCCGCAATTTGGCTGCGAATGGTGTAAACGGGATTCAGCGATGTCGCAGGCTCTTGAAAAACATAGGCAATGCCCCCACCCCGGACTTTGCGGAGTTGAGGCTCCGACATGGCTAAAATATCCTGGCCATCGAAACGGATCGCGCCGCCTGCGAATTGAGCGGGCGGTGATGGCAAGAGCCTCGCCAGCGACAGCGCGGTGACACTTTTTCCGCTGCCACTCTCGCCAACGATTGCCAGCGAACCACCGTGGGGAATGGAAAAGCCCACCTTCTTCACGGCTTCGACCACTCCATTTTCCGTTTTAAAATGGATCGAGAGGTTTTCGACTTCGAGCAGTGGTGATTTCATTGAGGGCGGGTTTCCGAGGCGCGGCGAAGAGCGTCGCCGACTATGTAAAAGGCCAGTGAGGCGGTGAAGATGGCAAGGCCAGGAAAAACGATGAGCCACCAGGCATCGAGGATGTAGGTTTTTCCATCGGCAATGATGTTTCCCCATGTTGCCTGTGGTGGTGGGACACCAAAGCTGAGAAAGCTGAGGCCGGATTCCACGAGGATGGCATCGGGAATACTGACGATGGCAGTGACAAAAATCGGGGCGGCCGCATTCGGCATGATGTGTCGGAAAATGATATTCCATCCGCTCTGCCCCATCGAGCGGGCGGCACGCACATATTCGCTTTCGCGTAGCGTCAAAAACTCGGCTCGAACGAGCCTGGCCGTGCCGGTCCAGCTCACAAGGCCGATCACGGCGATGATGATCCAGATGTTGGGCCCGAGAATGGCTATGGCTGTGAGGATGAGAAAAAACGACGGGAAGCAGAGCAGGGCATCGACGATCCGCATGAGCAGATTATCGATCCAGCCGCCAAAATACCCGCTCACCGCGCCAACGAATATGCCGATGCCGAGCGATACCGCCATGGCTACGAAGCCCACCGTGAGGGAAATCGTGGACCCAGCCACCATGCGCGAGAGGACATCCCTGCCGAGGTTGTCAGTGCCGAGCCAATTCGCAGCGCTCGGAGGCAGCAACTTGGCTTCGAGATTTGTGGCGTTCGGGTCCATCGGCATGGGCAATCCCAGCCCTTTCAGAATTCCGGCCGCGATGGCGACTGCGAAGAAGCAAAGGATGAAAACCAGCGCGACAACTGCGAGCCGGTCGGAAAAGAATTTCCGCGCCACTCGGCGATACGGACTATCCACGGCGATGCTTGCCGTTTCGATGGAGGTTT
>JBILMW010000124.1:0-8091 GCA_044375335.1 Terrimicrobiaceae bacterium
TTCTTCTGTAAAAGAAGGATCCGGCTATATTTTCTGCTGCAAAGAGATGCTGATGCGTGAAGAGGGATTCTGTTCCACCAAGCATGAGGTGTCCATTCGGTAAAATGATCTGCGCAAGTCGGGTGAAGAGGTCTTTTTTAAAATCCTCCTCGAAGTAGATGGCGACATTCCTGCAGAGCACTAAATCAAACAGGCCGAGATTCGTCAGATCATCTTGGAGGTTTCTTTTTTTGAATGTCACCATCGATCGAATTTGGGGCTTTAATGTCCAAGTATTTCCGGGAGTGGATTCAAAGAAGTTGTTCTTCCAATAATCCGGGAGGCCGCGTGAGATTTCGAGTTGGCTGTAACGGCCGGCGGATGCCAAAAAAAGCGTTCCTGGGGAGATGTCGAAGCCAGTAATTTCAAACGATGAGAGGTTCACGCCGCCCAACATGCCAGAGGCCTTCAGTTTATGGAGGAGGAGGGCGATGGAATAGGGCTCTTGGCCGGTGGAACAGGCAGCGCTTAGGATGCGAATGCGAGATTTTTTTCCACTTTGAAGCAGTTTCCCCAACTCCGGAAGGATCGAATTTTCAAGGGCTTCCCATGGGCGCGTGTCGCGAAACCAGTAGGTCTCGTGAGTTGTCATGGAGTCGATGATTTTGTCGCGCAGGCGGCCTGTGGCATCCGCTTTTGCCATGCGTATGAAATCCGGGATATCCACGGCTCCACTTTCGGCGATGATTTTGCCGAGCCGAGCCTCAAAAAGATAGCGCTTCTCTTCTCCCAAATGAATGCAGCACGCTTGTGCAACATATTCCGAGAGAAATCCCAAATGGTTTGGGTTTTTAGAGAAATCAAACATATGCCCTGAGATTTATCGGCCTTCTTGGTTAAAGTCTGAAAAGCTTATTAATGCGGGGCCCGATTTCTTGAAGTGGCAAGATTTCGTTGCTTAGATTTCTCTGAGCAACGGCTTGAGGCATTCCATAAACTGTGGATGTCGCTGCGTCCTGAGCGATGCACCATGTGGGCAATGCGTGTTGCAAGGTTGCCACGCCATCGGCTCCGTCAGATCCCATCCCTGTGAGAATAATGGCAATAGCGCCGCGCAGGTTGCATTTGGCGGCGGAATTAAAAAGAACATCCACCGAAGGACGGCACGATTGCACGGGCGGGTTGCTGGTGATGCGGGTTTCGATTTTTTCTGCATCGTTTCGAAAGATTTCCAGATGGAAACCTCCCGGGGCGACGAGCACCTCTCCTGGCTTGGGGATATCGCCATTTGCCGCCTCTTTGATGGAAATTGCGCTGATTTTGTCCAACTGCTCGGCCAAGGACTTGGTGAAAGTGGCAGGCATATGCTGCACAAGCAGGATTGGAACGGGGAGTTTGGCCGAAATACTTGGTAAAACAACAGAAAGAGCATTCGGCCCGCCTGTTGAGACGCCTATGAGGACCAAATCAGGAAATGGCGGTGGTTGGAGGCGCTTGATCGGTGCCGCTGCCGTTGGAGTGCTTGGCTCGGGAGCGGCATGCACGGCAGAAGCCGATGCGCCGCGAAGACGCGCCAATGTGGCGACTTTGCGAATCTCTGCTTTAAGAGCCTCCATTCCAGACTCAAATGAAGAGCCTGTGGGTTTCGGAATGAAATCCATCGCTCCGTGAGCGAGGCAGCCGATCGTGATGTCCGCATCCCGGCCAGTGGCTCCGCTAACCATGACCACCGGCAAACTGGGGTGGGATTCCTTAATTTTGTCGAGCGTTTGCGGTCCGCTCATCTGATCCATGAAAACATCCAGCAGAACAAGGTCGAATTTTTCGGATTCGAGACGCTTGAGCGCCAGCTCGCCGCCCGAGACAGCTACGGTTTCTGCTCCCGGAACGCTTGAAGCAGCGTCCGAGAGGAGTTTCCGATAAAGTGCTGAATCGTCAACGACGAGAATTCGCATGAAACAACGGCAGGGTTATAACTTGAAGCGATTAACGAGTTCTCCGAGCGAACTGGCAAGGTGGCTGAGCTCACCTGCGCTGGAGCTGATACGCGAGGCTCCTTTGGCGGATTCGCTGGCGGCTTGGGAGACGCCGTTGATGTTGCGTGACACTTCATCCGCGCCGGAAGAGGCGTTTTTCACATTTTCGGACAGGCTCTTCGTGGAGGATGTGACATTATGAAGCGAACGAACGATTTCCGAGGTAGTCGCGGATTGTTCTTCGACAGCTGCCGCGATGCTTGAGGCGATCTGGCTGACTTGCTCGATGACCTTGGCCACATCATCAATCGCCTCCATGGAATTCGAGGTATTTTCCTGGATGAGGCTGACTTGGAGTCGGATGTCTTGAGTCGCTGCTGCGGATTGGCGGGCGAGTTCCTTAACCTCATTGGCCACGACGGCGAATCCACGGCCGGCTTCACCAGCGCTGGCGGCTTCGATGGTCGCGTTGAGCGCCAAGAGGTTTGTCTGCTCGGCGATTTGATTGATGAGTTCCACGATTTTTCCGATCTGGCGTGCCGACTCGTCGAGCTTGAGCATAAGCTCGCGTGTTTGGCGGGCTTGCGTATCCGCCTTGCGAGCGATTTCAGATTCCTGGGTGCAGTTGCGAGCGACCTCTTGGATGGATGAGGACATTTCTTCGACGGCAGCAGCCACGGTCGTAGCGGCTTGGCTGATCTCGCCGGCGGATGCTGTCATGGATTTGGAATTGATTGCAAGCTCTTCTCCTGCAGCTGCAACGGTATGAGCCTGCACATTCGTTTGCTCCGCACCGGCCGCTTGCGAATTGGCGGTCTCGGTAAGGATCGAGGCGGATTCGGTCAGCGCTTCGGATGTATGCGTGATTTCCTGCACCATCTTGCGAAGGTTCTCGATACAGGTATCCACCGAGTTGGCCAGAACGCCAACCTCATCACCGCGCTTGAGTTTGACGCTGCCACTCAGGTCGCCGTCAGCCAGTTTTTTGACTGCTTGGGCGCATACCACGATTGGTTTGCTGATAGAGCGCCCGATGAGCACCGCAGCGCCAAACATGAAAATAACGGCACAGGCCGATATGATCCATGTGATTTCCACTACGCGCTTAAGCAAGTCCTGCTCGTGAACGCTCACAAGGACATGCCAATTGGCGTTCGGATATCCTAAAGCGCCCTTGCTTCTGGCTGCGCCATAAACCGTCCACTCTTTGTGGATGGGATCAAATTCCCTGCCGATCGAGGAGGTTTTGGAAAGAATGTCTTTGGCGGCTTCTCTTCCTTCGGCAACAATGTTTTCGGTAAGAATGACTTTGGAATCTTTGATAAAATCTTCGCTTCCTGTGGCAGATGGGTCCAGTTTTCCGAGCACAAGGCCATGCTCGTTCAAAAGTGATATCTCAGTGGATAAAATTCCACTTTCCTTCATTTGCTTGTAGGGTTTGTGTAAAATATTTTCGACGAATGCCATATCTGCAAAATTCTTCCAGACGCCCAAGAATTCTCCGTTTTTCCCCGTGATGGGCGCAGCGAACCCAATGGTTTCGAAATCGATGCCGAGGAGTTTATTGACATCCAGGTCTCGAGCCGGCTGGCCTACAACGGTGCCAGTCAAGGTATCCGATGCCGTGAAACGGCCTTGTTTGGCATTGACAAACCAGTCTGCGCCGGAAAAGTCTTTGCCTAAGAGGTAGTTGGACTCTATTGGTTTTCCTAAGGCATCCAATGAATTGACGGCAACAACCTTGCCATTTGCGTCAACGATGAGGCTGATCGGGTAGCACCCGTAGAGTCTCACATAGGTATTGATGGCCTCTGTAAGAGAAGAAGGGTCTTTTTCCTCACCGCCTAGAAAATTTCTTGCCACCGGGTTGGAAGCAAAGGCTTGCACATCACCATAGCGTTCGAAGAGATTTCTTTCGATGACTTCGATCGAGGCATCCGCATGGGCAAGAAGTTGTTTCTTTGAAAAGTCAGCGATGCGGTTTGCGGAATTCAGGCCGAAGATGGTCAGTGCCATCACTGGAATCAGGCCACCTATGGCCATGCTGATGATGAGCCGTGTTGAGAGGTTGATTTTCATGGTATTTTAATTGGTGAGAGTTGCTGCTTCTTTGGTGTTTGGTAGCTGGGTCATGTGGTGCTGGGGGTGGCCTGGCTGCTGCTGCGAATTCGCCGTGAGCATGAAATGGCCTTGTGCGAATACGGATGTCTCGTCTCCGCCAGCGTTGAGCATTTCGGCGATGGCGTCGAAGTCGAGCACGAGGGAGAGGCGATCTGAGAGGACGGCGCTACCTTGAAGCCCTCTGGCCTTGAAGGTAGCTCTGTCGATCTGGTCATCCGAGAGGTCGGCTGAGTCGACGATGCGGGAGGCGACGAGGCTTAATCCATCGAATGGCGGCCGTGGCACAATGAGGAAGAATTCCTCAGCACGTTGGGTCTGTGGCTTGATGGGAATAAGATCCGAGAGTTGGACCAATCGCAGCGTGGAGTCGTGGTTTTTGCGGAGGCAATCCATCGAGCCGATGCGCTCGATATCGGAGGCCTTGACGGACTCGACGCGCATGACTTTTTTGAGGTGGATGGCGAGGAATTCGCCATCGGTCTCTTGAAAAATAAGCACTCGCTCGGAAGTGGAGTCGGAAAGAGCGGCTTCGCTTGATTTCGAGGCGTTGAGAGCCAATTGAGAGGCTGAAATCCTGCCTTGGGCCATCGAATTCGGGTCCAGAATCATGGCGATTTCACCCTGACCTAGTATCGTGGCTCCTGTATAATAAGGAACGGAGCGAAGATGGCGGCCGAGAGGTTTCACCACGATTTCCTCGTTGCTGATGATTTCATTAACTATCAGGCCGTAGGAGACATGGTCCAATCTCAGAACGACCACGAAGTTTTCCTGCTTGCTATTCTCCTTGGGAGGGTGGCCCAAAAGGTCCAAGAGATTCACGACGGGAAGGAGTTGTCCTCGCAGCTCAAGCACCCGTGCACCGCCCATGGATTTGAGCGGGTATTCGTCTCCAGGGTGCACGATTTCATCGACATTGATCTGAGGCAGTGCGTAGTTTGTGCCTCGGCAGCCGACGATCAGGGCTGGAACGATCGCCAGTGTGAGAGGGAGACGAATAATGATGCGGGTGCCCTGGCCTAAGCGGCTGTCAAGTTCCACATGGCCACCGAGTTTCTCGATGTTGGTTTTCACCACATCCATGCCGACGCCTCGGCCTGAGATGTCGCTCACGGCCGCAGCCGTGGAAAAACCGGCGGCGAAGATCAGTTGGAGAGCGTCGGAGTCCGTCATGCGGGCGGCTTGATCGACGGTGAGAATGCCTTTTTCGATAGCTTTTGATTTGAGGCGCTCGGGATCCATTCCCCCGCCATCGTCGAGGACCTCGATTTGGACGCGCCCAGCAAGGTGCGCAGCCGAGAGACGAATGGTTCCGCAGGAGCTTTTGCCTTTGGCGATACGATTTGCCGGGGCCTCGATGCCATGATCGACGCTGTTCCTCACAAGGTGGGTGAGGGGGTCGGAAAGGCCTTCCAGAAGGGTGCGGTCGAGTTCCACATCGTCGCCGAAAATCTCAAGCTGGATTTCCTTATTCAGCTTGTGGCTGAGATCTCTGACGATGCGTGTGAATTTCCCAAAAAGACCACCTACTGGCTGCAGGCGGGCTCGCATGATCGTATCTTGGAGATTGGAAGTGACCGAGCTGATCTCTTGGACCACGGATTGCATCTGGGAATCGTCAGGGCCATTATCGGAGCGGCTTGCTATGCGCAGGAGGCGGTTTCGGCCGAGAACCATTTCGCCCGCTAGATTCATGAGCGAGTCGAGAAGGCCGACACTGATGCGAATGGTTTCCTCCGCTTTGCGTCTGGAACCAGCAACCGGCTTGGGATCAATCGGTGTGGCTGCAGGAGCCGCAGGTTGGGGCGCGATGGCTGGGACTGTCGGCGAGGTCGGCACGATGCTTTGAGATACGACAACCTCTGGAGTCGTTTCCTCAATCTCTTGCGGCTCGTCCACGATAGGAGCAGTTTTTTCAGTTGGAGCAGTTTTTACCCATTCTCCCAGTTTCGAAGAGTCGATCTGGTGGATGTTTTCATCGGCTAGGCCGAGTGCGCCACAGAGGATAAATGGCTCCAAGGCCGTTACAAAAAAGAAGCGGCAAGAGACATCGGCCTCTGCACAGTTGGAGAGAGTGACATGATCCGGCAGTGAGGCCTCCGTGCCTATGAGCGTGCCGAGGGATTTTAGCTCTGATACAAAGTGCTCAAGGGTCTGTGCTTGAGATTCGATCTCTTTTTCCAATCCCGCTTGCACGATGTAGAAGTTTTGGCCGTGCTTCAGCCCATCCAAAAGATCATTCGGATGAAAATCAAATCTCGCAAGTTCCCTATCAAGGACGGAATCCGATTTTTTTTCCGGAAGTTTCGGGGCCGGTGTTTCGGCGACATTTGCAGCAGTCAGCGAGGCCCCCGAGGAAGTGCCGTCGAGAATGGCTTGGAGGCCTGCAATCTCGCCTTCGCAGGCGATTTCGATGGCCCGCTCCGGATTGACGAGCATGAGGTTCAGTTTATCCGAAGTGGAGATGAGGAGGCTGACCATAGGCTGGTCGGCCTTAAGAACGGCATCCCGCAGGAGCGACATCACGCTCTCCATTACGTGGGCGAGCTTGACGATGGGGTCGAAGCCAAAGAAGCCGGCGCCGCCCTTGAGGCTGTGAACAGAACGGAAGATGCTGTTCAGTAAGGCATTGTCTGTTGGATTTGACTCCAGGGCCATCAAATCCGTTTCAAGGGTCTGCAAGTGCTCGCTGGACTCTTGCACAAACAGGTCGAGCATTTCCTGATCGGCACTCATTCAGAATCCTCCTGGGTGATGATGGACATGCGGCGTTGAAGGTTGAATAAACTCAGAAATTGTTTCGCCTCCTGCGAGGCTTGTATTTTAAGGGTAAGTCTCAGGTTCTGGCAGTCTTGAGCGAGGGCTAGGAGCAGCTTGATGGTTCCCGAGTCGAAGCTGGCGGTCTCTGAAAGGTCAATCTCGACAGACTTGGCGCCATCCGCCTTTTCGAGTGCCTTCTGGAACTGTGGGGCGGCTTTGACGGCGGTCGAGGCGTTCAACTCAAGACCAGGCGTGATCTTGAAGATGCCTTTTTGGTTCTTCGTTTTCATGCCGAGTGATTTTTCTTAAGCTCCGACATGGACACAAGGTTGCCGATTTGCAGCACGGTGGTGAGGGTGTCTTGAGAGCTGATAACTCCGGCGATGAACCGGGTATCCAAGCCGCTGAGTGCCTCTGGAGGAGGTGGCAGAACCTTTGTTTCAGGCGGTAGGATGTCTCCAATGGCATCGACGAGCAGGCCGGTGGGGTCGGCGTCCGCCAGCTCATGGTCTTCGGGTGGGTGCGGAAGGCGCACCAGGTCGTTTGTGGTCTTGAAAACGATGCAGCGGCTCGAGGGGCGGTTTTCAGGGATGGGGTGGCCGAGGCGTTCCTCCAAGTCGAGAGCCGTTAAAATCTGGCCTCTCAAGTGCACTACGCCGCGCACATAGGAGGAAGCCAGTTTGACAGGAGTCACGGATGGGCAGCGCAGGACTTCTTTGACCCAGAGGAGGTCACAAGCGTATTGCCGGCCGCAGGAAGTGAATCCCAGCCATTGCGATTCTCTGGATAAGGGTCCTGCTTTTGCGAGGCTAAGATTCACTTAAGGTATGGTGAGGGTTGATCGTTAAAACGCCTTTTTAGCGGCGTCTCGATTTGGGTAAATATCCAGCGTGGTCTGGCCCTCAAATGGATTCTTGATATCTTTGAATGCAGCAACTTTTTGGTTGCTTGCAACGAGTGTGGGCAGGGTGAAGATGTCATCATCCGATCCCACGATGCGCCACGCGATATCCAAGGCCTTTGCTTCGACAAGGATGCATGCGATGGCTCGGAGCAATGGGATTTCAAACTTTTTGACCCCAGTCAGATCCATGATGAGTTTGTTGTGTCCCGAATTGACAAGGCCGGAAAGTCTGGCGCGGGAATAGCGAACGAGGTCGAGCGACCCGATCTCACTCAGATCTTCTGGCATGGAGACAACGAGCGCATCTTCGTCCATGCTGTAGAAGAGCGGCGTGTTATCCAAATCCATGGC
>JBILMW010000125.1:0-8018 GCA_044375335.1 Terrimicrobiaceae bacterium
AATAGGGGCGGAATTCCTCGATGGCTTTCAATAGATAAACGGCGGAGCCGGGTGAGGTGCGGCCGTGGAAATCGATCATCAGGTCGATCTCGTCGCCAATGGCGGCGCGGAGTTGGCCGACCATGCCCGCGAATTTCTTCACCGCCGGGATGTTGGTGAGCGCCTCGGAGAAAGGCACGAAGACCACTTTGACCGCCGTGTATCCTTTTGCGATCGATTGTTGCGCGAGGTCGATCGCTACTTCGGCGCTGAAGGTTTCATAGACCGAGCCGGTGTTGCCGCCGCCGAGGTGGGTATACATGCGCACCCGGTCGCGGACCCTGCCGCCAAGCAATTTGTAAACGGGCACATCGAGCGATTTGCCGAGAATGTCCCAGAGTGCCATTTCGATTCCCGAGATCGCGCTCATGCCGATGAGGCCCATCTCGTATCGCCAGAAGGAATGGCGGATCATGACTTGGCAAAGGTGTTCGATGCGTTCCGGATCTTGGCCGATCAGAAGGACCGAAAGATCCTCGACGCATCCGACGACCGCGCGTGTCTTCCATTCGATCGACGCCTCGCCCCAGCCGACGAGGCCCGGTTGGTCGGTTTCGATTTTGACGAACACCCAGTTTCGCATTTTTGCGTTAACGACGACAGTTTTGACGGCGGTTATTTTCATGTTGATGAGACTTCGTTGAGGTAGGTTTCCATGTTTGACCAAGTGACTTGAACGACGGCCGACCCCTGTGGGTGCACGCCGTCCCTGATGTTGTTTTTGAGGTAGCCGGGTTCTCGGAGTTCGCGGGCGATCCATTCCGAGTAATGGTCGATGAAATCGAGGTCATGCCGCCGGGCTGCTTCAGCGTAGAGGTCGTAAAAAGCAGGCAGCAGATTGTGTTTGCCCGGTGCGACAGGCTCGAGCGCATCTTCGATTTTCGGATTCATGCTCATCAGGGCGATTCCGGTGTCGGGTGCGGTTGTCTGGATTCGACGGATGAGTTCCTCGATCTGTCCCTCGACCTGCTTGAGCGTGCAGTCGTAAGGCGTGTAGGAATCATTCATCCCGAATTCGATGAAAACGAAATCCGGTCGCTTGGAGAGGATGCGTTCGTCGAGGTTTTCCAAACCCCACTGCGAGTTTTTTCCGCTCTCGGCACTGTTTATGATTCTGAGCCTTTCACCGAAGCGTTCGCTGGCCCAGCGGCGGAACTCAAGCACCCATGCTCCCGATGCGTCGGGTTCTTCCGCAATGGTCAGGCTGGTGCCGTAAAGCGCGATGGTTCGCGATTCGCCTTTCCGCAAATCGTCCCAAATCGGATGCCTGGATCTGATGGTGAAAGCCACGGGAAATTCTCGGTTTAATGCATGAGCCGGGTCGTCAGGCCGCAATCCACAACGAGGTTGGTGCCGGTGATCGCGCGGGCGAGGGGACTTGCGAGAAAGGCCACCACATTGCCGATGTCCTCACCGGAGGCGATGCGGTTGAGCGGGTGGAGCGCGTTGACGCGTGCCATCGTGGCTTCAGGGTCAGGAGTCGAGGCGAGCCAATCGTCGAGCATCGGCGTCTCGGTGAAGCCGGGACTGATGGTGTTGACGCGGATGCCGTAGGCGCCGAGTTCCTGGGCCATCGAGCGGGTCATCGCCACGACCGCGCCTTTGGCACCTGCGTAGGCGGTGATGCCGGGAATCGTCTGCGTGGCATGCACGCTGGCGATGTGGATGATCGATGAGTCGGCCGCTTTCTTGAGCAGTGGCAGCATGGCCTGACTGATGGCAAAGAGCCCGCGTTGATCGACACCGATGATTTTGTCGAATTCTTCCATGGTCGTGTCTTCCAATCCCTTGAAGAGATTGACGCCCGCGTTGTTGACGAGGAGGTCGAGGCTTCCGGATTCGGACGCGATGGTGTCTTGCATCCTTTGAATGTCAGTAGCCGAGGCGATATCGCCTTGCAGGTAGCGCACTTTGAGCCCCTCCGCTTCAAGTTTTGCGAGTGCCTGCAGGCCTTCCTTTTCGTTTCGGCTATTGAGGTAAACCGTGGCGCCGCAGCGGGCGAGGACCTCGGCGCAGGAGTAGCCAATGCCTTTGCTTGATCCGGTGACGAGTGCTGTCTTGAGGGAGTAGTCGATGTTCATGATGGGTTGTATTTTTTGGGGTTGATGGGTCTACCAATCGCCGACCGAGCCGTCGTTGCGCCAGCTTTCGGGGATCCAGTCGGTGAAGGGATTTTTGCGGAGAAATTCCTCGTCGAGTTCCACTCCGATGCCGGGGCCGATCGGTGCCGAAGAACAACCGTCCGCGCCGACGGCCGGAACGATCGAGCAATACTTGCGCATGAAGTCGTGGTGCTCATGGCGGTGTTCCAACGCGGTCGTGTTGGGCATGTGCATGGCGAGGTGCAGGCTGGTGGCTCCTTGAAGCGCGCTGTTCGGATTGTGCGGATTGAGGGTGATGCCAAAGGTCTCTGCGAGTGATCCGATTCGCACCATTTCCGAAATGCCGCCCGCGTTGGAGACATCCGGTTGGATGATGTCGGCGAGCTTTTGTTCGCAAATGGTGCGGAAGCCCCAACGGGTGAAGAGCCGTTCGCCGGTGGCCAGCGGTGTTTTGTAGTGAGCTCGCAGCAAGGCCAGATCTTGCGTGATTTCCGGTAAGAGCGGTTCCTCGATCCACATGGGTCGCGTCGGGCGGACGGCTTCCTCGACCTGGATGGCAAAGGCTGCCGAGCAGCGCCCGTGGAAATCTAGTGCGAAGTCGCCTTCCTCGCCCATCACTTCGCGCACCGCTTCGCAGCATGCCACGATCCCGCGCATCGTTGAGCTCGACTCGATGGCATGAATCGCAGGCAGCGGGTAAATCTTCACCAAGCGGTAGCCCAGCGCCTTGGCTTCGCTGGCGCGTTGGCGAAAAACTTTCGGATCATTCGAGAGGCCGAGATTCGCGTAGAGCGGAATTCTGTCGCGCACCGCGCCGCCGAGCAGATCGCAGACCGAGCGTCCCTGCACTTTTCCAAAGATGTCCCACAGCGCGACATCCACGCCCGAGAGGGCACTGGTCACAATCGGCCCGCCTCGCCAGTAGCTGTGGCGGTAGCAGATTTCCCAATTCTTGCGGATTTCGAGCGGATTGCGTCCAACAAGGAGCTTCTTGAGGTCACCCACCGCGCCGAGCACGCCGCGCGGTTTCGTAGGCAGCGTGGCCTCGCCCCATCCATGCAGGCCGGGCTCGTCGGTTTCGATTTTGACATAGGTCCAGTCGGTGACTGGCGACTCGATGCTGTAGGCTTTGATGTCGGTGATTTTCATGCGGGTTTACATTGGTGGTTGAGAGATTGCAGCGGGGGCAGGTCGTCGCAGGGATTTTGTTTCCCGCAAATCAACTTTCCATAGAGTCGTTGCCATTCGTTACTGGGTAGGTCGAATGCGCTGATTTGCGTAAGTTGCCATCAAACATCGCCACTCCAGTCGAGGACCACGCCGGTGAATTTCTCGGGCGAGTTGAGCAGTCCTTCATAGGCCTGCTGGATCTTTCCGGGCGCAAGCTGGTGCGAGAGGATCGGCTCGACTTTCAGGCGACCGTCGGAAATCCAGTCAAAGATCATTTGCTGTTTCTCGCACAGCGAGAGCAGTGGCGGTGTCTTGTCACCCCAAAAGGCTTTTGCCGTGTAGGCGGGCAGGCACCACTCCATCGCGCCGCGGACCACGATATTCCGGCGATGAATCTCAGAGAAAAGCGCGGTGAGATTTCCTTCCGCCGGCACTCTTGGCGAACCCAGCAGGATCAATTGCCCCACATCCGCTGTCAGTGCCAGTGCCTGAAGCACGACCGGCGTCACTCCGCTCGCATCGATGCAGAGATCGGCCTGCTCCACTCCTAAAAGCCGCTTGAGGCCCTGCTTGAGTTCGGAGGTTTCACCGCCCGGCAGCGTATGGGTGATCCCGCAATTTTCTGCCAGTTGGCGCCGAGCCGGAATGGGATCCACGCCGACCACCTTGGCTCCGAGGATGCGGAATGACTGCGCCGCAAAGTTACCCACCAGACCAAGACCGAAAACCATGACCACGGGCTGATACAGGGAACGATCTGCCACTACCATGGCCGAGGTGGCCACCCCCGCCATCCGGGAAGCTGCGGCAATGCCGGGATCTATCCCCTCCGGCACGGCCACCACCAGATCGTTCTGGTTGTATTTCACTTTTGAGGCGTGGGCACCCAGCGTGAACACCCGCTGACCTTTTGACACCCGAGTCACGGCGGCTCCCACCTCCTCGACGATCCCCACATTGGCGTAGCCTGAACAAAAGGGATAGGCGCACCACGAGCCTTTCTGGTCAACGCCCGCCTCCTTGCCCGTGTAGATGGCCAATTCGGTTCCGGCACTAATGAACGTCCGCTCCGTGCGGATCAAAAACTCATCAGCAGCCAGGTGCTCGTCCAACTCCACGGTCTGCAATTCAACCTGAAGTTTTCCCGACACGATCACTTGTTTTATGTTCATTTGGTTTTGTTGATAGGTTTCATAATCGTGGCCCGTCTTGGTTAGCCCGCCAGCGACTTAAGCTTCTGGTAGCTGTCTTGCAGACCGCCGTAGCGGCTGCGCGCCAGCCATAGGCGCCGGTAGTCGGCGCATAATGGGGCGAGGCGGGCCTTGAAGGCGTGTTGGGTTTCCCAGGCGGCACCCTCCCGGCGGGCCACCGCGCGATCCGCGGCAAACCGCGCCAGACCAGCAGCCAGGCGACATTCCTCCTCGAACAGGCCGCCAACGGCAGGCAGCGACGCCTCCAGACCGGCCAATTTCTCTGCGACCTCCCGCCAGGCGGGGATCGCGGTGGGGTCTGCCTCATTGCTCCATGCGATATTGCCATCCAAAAAAATCACCGAGCCAATGCCGCCCGGAATCAGCTCGTCAGGCCGACCGAGTTCAGCCAGCCAGGTTCCCAATGCGGCCGAACCGAGTGCGTGCAGGCCGGCGGCTTCGGCATCAAACGCCCCGCCCCCGCTCCAAGCCGCCTGCGCGCCATCGGCCATTCCCAAGAGGGCCAGCGGCCATTGTTGGCGATGGCCGAGATCGCCCCACTCCGTATTGAGATAGCCGACTGCACCGGCGACAACCCCTTGGGTGGCGGCACGCGAGAGATTTCCATAACGCACCGCAGTGCGACCGGTGTAGCTCTGCCAGTTGCCCGTTCCCGGAGCCACCCAGACCTCGCGTCCGGCGGCGGCGTGTGCGGTCAGACGGGTGGCGAAGTCCTCCTCCTGTCCATAGCCCCACACCAGCACTGTCAGATCGCTCGGCAGGCTGTCGTCCTCATTCGGATGCGGATCGCACCAGAACTGAGGGCGCTTGCCCAACCTCTGCGCCGCGTGCAGCACCTTGCCGAGATACTCGCTGAACACCCGCCCGCGGCCACGCTCGTTGCAGGCCTCGCGACTGCGGCCCTCACCGAGATCCAGCGGTTCGTCACCGCCGATGTTGGCATACGGCCCGGAGCAACACGGGAAAAGCTGGCTAAATAAATCCTCGACCAGCGAAAGACTTCCCGGATCAAGCGGACAGAGCGTGCTGGGTTCCTGCCAGTTATAGCCCCAGGCCGGATAAAGCCAGGGGGCTGCCACCTCGCCGAGCGGGGCGTAATGCGGATGGCAGAGCCACCTTTCGAAGTGTCCGAAACTATTCTGATTTGCGGTCAACACCACGCCGCGCGCGGCGGCATAGGAATCCAGGGAGCGCATTTCCGAGGGCGTCAACGGATCGGCATTGCGCCACACCTCCTCGTGCCCGACATAGGCGAATGTGTGCTCGGTATATAACTGAAGATGGTTGAGCTTGAGCCCCGCCATCCGGTCCACCAAATCGTGCAATGTCGCCATGGTCGGCACCCGGTCGCGCGAAATATCAAGCATGAACCCGCGCTCCGCAAAGGCCGGCGCATCCTCGACCAGTAGGCAGGGCATCTGCGCCGGAAAAGCGCGCAGCAGTTGAACGAGCGTCGCAAGTCCCCAGCGCAATCCCGTCGCCGTGCGGGCGGTAATCTCCACACCGGTCGCCGTGACCGCCAACCGATAGGCCTCCCCGCCCGCCTCGCGCGGCCCCTGCTCGTCGATGGTTAGCTGGATCCAGCCAGACTCGGCATCCACGGCCGCCAATCCCGGAATGGTGGGCAACAGGCCTCGGGGCGCGCCGGAAACCATCAACGATTTCGGGACTGTGACAAAACCGTCTTGGACAGAAAGACTGCGGGGTGTGGGATACAATGGAATGTTCATTGGAGTTGGCTCTTATTGGCTTTTAAGGGGGGCATTTTTTCATTGATTGAATTTGATCAGAGCTTCCTCAAATTACGAAAGCACGAGTTCAAACTCTTTAGTGAAGGTCAATTGGTTCATTGTCTCGTCTTCCTCGAATCGCAGCGGACGTCCCGTCGCGGTATGTGGTTCTGGATAGCAATGCGTTCAGGCATCGGATTTCGCGAGGCAGAGCACTGCGAGTAGCAATGGGAGCGTTTTTTTCATGTGTTTTCTCAGGGTTTTAGCGTTTTCTTTTCAGCATCGGCGGGTGCTTCTTAACGGGGTTCATCGTTGTCCTATTCTTATTCCCTACTCCTCCCGGAGCATCATCGCCTTCTCATCCTGTGGCAGGGAGGAGGAATTAACCCATTGGTTTGCGGCGGTTGGATCGCGGCGCTTCCAGCTCCTGACAACGTTTGCCTGGGCCATGAGACGATCGTGGGCTTCCGCGATCCCCGAGGCCAGGGCAATGGCGGACTGGGGGTCGCTTTGGGCCATTGAGCCGAGGGAAGTAATGATGATGCGATTCCGGGAATTTCCCGCTGGGAGCGACTGGACAAGCTGGAATGCGCTGTTCGGATCTTTCACAGACATTCCTTGGATTACTCCTCCTAAAATCTCGGACTTGACCTCCGGATCGGTCTGCACGTTCGCCCAGTCGAGGGCGGCCTTCTGATCGGTTTGGGCCCAATTTCGACCGATTCTGGAGAGAGCTTGGTTTTGAAAAAAACCGGGGGGCATCGTGTCGAGCAGATCAAGCGACTTGGCTAGATCTTCCTTGGAGAGATTGTCGATCATCGCGCCGGCGACCTGCTCCTTAAGTTTCGGATCGGTGAGGGAACCATAAAAGCCAAGAGCTCCCTGAGGATCACTGCTGATCCACTGACCCGCCAGACGGCTGATCGTCATGTTCGTGAACTTATTTGATGGTAGATTCATCGCGTAGCCAACCGCCCCCTCGGGATCGCTCTCGGACAAGACTCCAAGAATATAGTCGACGCGTCCCTCTCGTTCATTTGCGGGAAGCGACTGAGCCAGCTCGAGTGCCCTCTCGGGATCTTTCTGAGCCATCCCTCCGATCACTCCTTGTAAAATCTCGGACTTTACTTTGGGATCGGTCTGCTGGTTCGCCCAGTCGAGAGCGGCATTCGGATCCGATATCGCCCAACGAAGGCCGATTTTTCTGAGGGCTTCGTTTTGCTGATTCTCGCTGGGAATCTTCTCAAGCATTTTAATCGCCTTGTCCGGATCCTTCGAGGCTATTTTATCGAACATCAAGACAAGTGTCCAGTTGCCGACATCAGGGAGTTGGACGGCATAAGCGATCGCCGCCTCGGCGTCCTTCAGGCACCATCCATTGAGCGCCCCACTGAGAAAACGCTGACCATCGTCGCCGGGAAGCGAACTAGCCAGGCTCAATGCGGCGGCCGGATCCTTCTGAGCCAGAGCAAAAGCAAAGTCTACCATGGCGGAACGACGACGATAAGTCCCGAGAGGAAGCCCCTCCACCCATGCTTTTGCCGCAGTAAAATCCTTCTCTGCCCAAGAGCTGATCACGGATGTGACTACATCAAAAGGGAACGACCCTCCATCTAGATTAAGGCCCTGTATGTAGGCGAGAGCCGCCTTGGGATCGCTCTCCCCCCATCGGGAGAGGAGCATATTCCGCAGTCGCGTCTGGAATTGCTCATCCTTCATGGCCTCGACCTCGGCGAGGGCTTCTCTTATCTGGGAGGGATCGAGCG
>JBILMW010000126.1:0-7874 GCA_044375335.1 Terrimicrobiaceae bacterium
CCGAACGCACCGCGCTGAATTTCGTCCAGCGCCTCAGTGGCGTTGCCACCATGGCCCGCCGTTATGTCGACGCTGTCCGTGGCACAAGGGCTGTGATACTCGACACCCGCAAAACCACTCCGGGACTCCGTCTCTTGGAAAAAGCCGCCGTCGTCGCCGGAGGAGCCCGCAATCACAGAATTGGTCTCCACGACATGTTCATGGTGAAAGACAACCACCTCGCAGCGGGACTCGATGTGGAAACCCTCCAGAAAATGATAACCGTCGCCCGCGCCGCCAACCCCGGCGTGCGCGTCGAGCTCGAGGCCGACACCCTTCAGCAGGTGCAAAGCTTTTTCCGCCTCCAAGGAGTCGATGTCATCCTCCTCGATAACATGGGTCTCGAAGACATGCGTGAAGCCGTCCGCCTCTGCCCCGAAAACATCCAACTCGAAGCCAGTGGTGGCGTGAACCTCGCAAGCGTCCGCCAGATCGCCGAAACAGGCGTCCACCTGATCTCTGTTGGTTCGATCACTCACTCCGCGCCAGTCATTGATCTCGCCCTCGACTTCCAGTCGGCCTCCCACCGATAAAAGACGGCGCAGTCTCAGTATTGGAATCCTCACCACCTACAAAGAAGGCTGGTCTGGAGGCTCGGTCACCCGCAAAATCTGCCCAAGCTCATGATCAACCCCATCCTTCCCCTCCTGGCCTCAAGCGCCTCTCCAAATCCCATGTCCACATTGGACATCGTTCTCTTTCTCGCATTCGTCATCGGCGTGGTGGCCCTCGGCATCTACCAAGGCGAAAAATCAACGGCCGATAACCAAGACTCCGGCGGAGCAGCCGGATATTTCCTCGCGGGGAGGGGACTCACCTGGTGGCTCGTTGGCTTCTCGCTCATCGCGGCAAACATCTCGACCGAGCAATTTGTTGGAATGTCGGGGGCGGCCGCGGATTGGCTTGGAATGGCGATCGCCTCGTATGAATGGATGGCCGCCATCACTCTTGTCGTGGTGGCATTCGTCTTCCTGCCGAAGCTCCTGCGCTGCGGCATCTACACCATTCCCGAGTTTCTTGAGTATCGCTACGGTCCATTCTCGCGCCTCGTCATGGCGCTCGCAAGTTTGGTCATCCTGGTGGGTGTGCCGACCGCATCCGTCATCTACTCCGGCGCCAAGGTCGTTTCGGTTTTCTTCCAAGGCCAATCGCTCCTCGGCCTCGATTTTGGTTCGGTCACGGTCGGTTGCTGGGTCATCGGCATCTCTGCCGCCATCTATGTGCTCGTGGGCGGCCTGAAGGCCTGCGCTTGGACGGACCTCGTCTGGGGCGCCTCGCTCATTCTTGGCGGGGCGGTCGTGATGTGGCTCGCTTTTGCAGCCCTGGAAAAAGCCGACCCCTCCGCACTCATTGCCACCAAGGTCGCAAACTCCTCGGCAACCGTGCAGGACCTCGAAAACGCCGGAGCCTGGGAGAGGTTCCAGCTCCTCAATGCCGGCAAGGACGGCGAGGCGAAGGCCATGCCGGGCGAAAACCTCTCCGGCGGCAAACTCCACATGATCCGTCCAGCCAGCGATCCCAGCATTCCATGGACCGCGCTTCTCATCGGGCTCTGGATCCCAAACTTTTTCTACTGGGGCCTGAACCAATACATCGTCCAACGCACGCTGGGCTCAAAATCCCTCGCCGAGGGCCAGCGGGGCATCGTCTTCGCGGCTGCGCTGAAACTTCTCATACCCTTCATCGTGGTGATCCCGGGCATCCTTTGTTTCAACCTCTTCAGCGGCGAACTCCGTAGCGAGGCTGCGCGCAAAAATGAAAGCGCCCTCTCGGCCGTCCAGTCCGGCAGTCGCCTCGTTTATCCCTTCACGGAAAACTTCGCGCTCACTGAGCCAGCGAAAGCGGCGGATGTTCTTCGCCACAACGCCTCGGTCATTGGCAAAAATATCGACCTTCCTGCGGGCGCCGGAGCACCTGAACTCTTCGCCGCCAACAACGCCCTGCTCTCCACAGGCGCTCCGCAGGGCACCAAGCTGATCGGCTACGATTACGATGCCGCCTTCCCCACGCTCCTCCGCGAATTGCTCAAGCCGGGCATCACATGGTTTGTGCTCGCGGCCATCTTCGGAGCAGTCGTCTCATCGCTCGCTTCGATGCTGAACTCCGCCGCGACCATTGCGACGATGGACCTCTACAATAAAGTCCACAAAAACGCCTCGCAATCTGCTCTGGTGCTCGCCGGGCGTGGCTTCACTCTGCTCTTTGTTCTGATCGCCTGCCTCATCGCCCCGAGCCTGTCGAACCCCGCATTCGGCGGCATTTTTAATTTCATCCAAGAGTTTCAAGGATTCATCAGCCCGGGCATCCTCGCCGTCTACCTCTTCGGGTTTCTCGTTCCCCGGGCACCTCGCTACCTCGGTTGGCTTGGTATTGTGATCAATGTCGCGCTCTATGGCGGGTTGAAATGGTTTCTGGCGCCCGAGATGGCGTTCCTCAACCGCATGGCCGTCTGCTTCGGCGTGGTGGTCCTCGTTCTTGGAGCAATTACTTTCCTCAAGCCCATGGCAAAGCCAGTCGTCCTCCCGACGACGGATTTGATTCAACTCGAATCCTCGCGCTCCGCAAAAATCATTGGCATCGGTATCGTCGTCCTGACCCTCTGCCTCTACGCCCTGTTCTGGTAGTGTGTTTTCATCTGGGTGCATGGGTATTTCGCCTCATCGCAGATCTTCCTGCGGGCGGTTAGAGTCTGGATGCGGTTGGTGGTGGCCCCATATTGCCGTCTCGATTGTATGCGGCTCACAAGGGGAGCCATCAACCGCACTTTTCATTCCGGGGCCTCGTCCACAGCGGGTTGGCGCTCGATGCTTTTCTTGAAGTGGGTGATTAACCCATTCCATTTGCACGAGGTTTGCATCGACTTTGCGGTGGCGGGCGTATTAAAAATTTGTTGCTCTCAACCCATGATTAAATCATCCGCCTCTTCCACGCGTTCCGGACCATGTCCGGCTCATCTGTGGATTTTCTCATCCATCGGAAAAAAAACCATCGTCGCTGTGACCGGCATTTTGCTGGTGCTTTTTGTGATCGGCCACCTCATTGGAAACCTCGCTGTCTTCCTCGGCCCGGATGCCTTGAATGCCTATGCCGAGAAGCTCCACAGCCTTGGCCCGATTCTTTGGGTGGTGCGCCTTGGTTTGCTGGTGGTCGTGGGACTGCACATCTATTTCACGATGCTTCTCTGGAAGGAAAATCAAAAAGCCCGTCCAAAAAAATACATCGCTTCGAATCCCGTCGGAACGACCGTCTTCGCCCGCACGATGCGCTTGAGCGGAATCATCGTTCTGGCCTTTGTGGTGTTCCATCTCGCCCATTTCACAGCGCGGGTGGTGGATCCCTCGTTCCAGACCATGACCACCACACTCGACGGACGCCAGGTCCACAATGTGTATGGGATGGTCGTGAAAGGCTTCAGCAATGTGCCCGTGGTAGCCATCTATGTGGTCGGTCTCTTCCTCCTCACTTCTCACCTGAGCCATGGACTCAGCAGCCTCTTCCAGACGCTGGGTATCACCAATATCCGCATTCGCAAAAACTATGAACTCGCCGGTCGCACCATCGCCTGGCTTTTGTTCATCGGTTATGTCTCGATCCCAATAGGCATCCTCGCCTTTGGACTTGGAAAAGGAGCCGCACAATGACACTCGACCCCAACATCCCCGCCGGTCCTCTCGACAAGAAGTGGACCAATTACAAAAACAACGCGAAGCTCGTCAGTCCCGCCAACAAGCGGAAATTCGAGCTCATCATTGTCGGATCAGGCCTCGCCGGGGCTTCCGCCGCAGCGACGCTCGCCGAGCAGGGCTACAAAGTGAAATGCTTCTGCTATCAGGACAGTCCCCGCCGCGCCCACTCGATCGCCGCGCAGGGTGGCATCAACGCCGCAAAAAATTACCAGAATGACGGCGACAGCGTTTACCGCCTCTTCTACGACACGATCAAAGGCGGCGATTTCCGCGCCCGCGAGGCCAATGTGCATCGCCTTGCCGAAGTGAGCAGCTCGATCATCGACCAGTGCGTCGCTCAAGGAGTTCCCTTCGCCCGCGAGTATGGCGGCTTGCTCGACAACCGCTCCTTCGGCGGTGCTCAAGTTTCGCGCACCTTCTACGCGCGCGGTCAGACCGGCCAGCAGCTTCTTCTCGGGGCCTACGCCGGCCTCAGCCACCAGATTGCCCTTGGCTCTGTGAAAATGTTTCCCCGCACGGAAATGCTCGATCTCGTATTGGTCGATGGCCATGCGAAGGGAATCATCGTCCGCGATCTGAATACGGGCGAAATCACCAGCCACTCGGCCGATGCCGTCCTGCTCTGCACCGGCGGTTACGGAAATGTTTTCTACCTCTCGACGAACGCCCGTGGCTGCAATGTCACAGCCACCTTCCGCGCCCACAAGCGTGGCGCGCTGTTCGCCAACCCCTGCTTCACCCAGATCCACCCGACCTGCATCCCTGTGAGCGGCGACTACCAGTCCAAGCTCACGCTCATGAGCGAGTCGCTCCGCAACGACGGCCGCATCTGGGTTCCGAAGCGCAAGGAGGATTGCGGAAAAGAACCCTCGTCCATCCCTGAGGCAGACCGTGATTATTTCCTCGAGCGCAAATACCCGAGCTACGGCAACCTCGCTCCACGCGACATCTCGTCCCGCTCGGCCAAGGAAGCCTGCGACGAGGGTAGGGGAGTCGGTCCCGGTGGACTCGGCGTCTATCTGGATTTCGCCGATGCCATCAAGCGTCTTGGTCAAAAAACTATCGAGGAACGCTACGGCAACCTCTTCGAGATGTATCAAAACATCACCGGAGAAAATGCATACGAGCGTCCCATGCGCATTTACCCTGCCGTCCACTACACGATGGGCGGTCTCTGGGTGGACTACAACCTCATGAGCAACATCCCCGGTCTGCATGTGCTCGGGGAGGCGAATTTCTCAGATCACGGTGCAAACCGCCTCGGAGCCAGCGCCCTCATGCAGGGCCTCGCCGATGGTTATTTCGTGATTCCCTACACCCTCGGCAACTACCTCACCACGCAGTTCGGCAAGAAAGTCGATACCAACCACCCTGCGTTTGAGCAGGCACTCAAAGAAACCAAGGCCCATGTCCAGCGCCTCATCGACATCAAAGGCACGCGCCCGGTCGATAGCTTCCACCGCGAGTTGGGCCTCATCATTTGGGACTACTGTGGCATGGCCCGCTCGGCAGAAGGTCTCACCGAGGCGATTGGAAAAATTCAAAAACTTCGCAAGGAGTTCTGGAGCGACCTCAAGCTCATTGGCGGCGCCGATGGTATCAATATGGAACTCGAGCGCGCCGGACGCGTTGCCGATTTCCTCGAGTTCGGCGAACTCATGTGTCTCGACGCCCTCACGCGCGACGAATCCTGCGGCGGACACTTCCGCACCGAGCATCAAACGCCCGACGGCGAGGCGCTCCGCAACGACGAGCAATACTCCTTCGTTTCCGCCTGGAAATACGAAGGCGAGGGAAATACCTCCACGCTCATCAAAGAACCCCTCGTTTACGAACAGGTCAAACCCTCCACACGCAGCTACAAATAATCCGCAACCATGAAATTCCACCTCAAAGTCTGGCGGCAAAAAGATTCCAACTCCGAAGGAACCCTCGAGGATTACACGGCTGACAACATCCCGGCCGACGCCTCGTTCCTCGAGATGCTCGACATCGTAAACAATAGCCTCACGGGAAAAGATATCCCCCCCATCCAGTTCGAGTCCGACTGCCGGGAAGGCATCTGCGGCAGTTGCTCGCTCACAATCAACGGCGTTCCTCATGGCCCGGGCCGTGGAACGACCTGCCAGCTCTACATGCGCAATTTCCGCGATGGCGACACCATCACCATCGAGCCCTTCCGCGCCGACGCCTTCCCTGTGCGGCGCGATGTGGTGGTGGACCGCTCCGCGTTCGACCGCATCATCCAAGCCGGCGGCTATATCAGCGAGCGCAGCGGGTCCGCGCCGGATGCCAACTCCGTTCCGATTTCAAAAACCATTGCCGATAAAGCAATGGATGCCGCCGCCTGCATCGGCTGCGGCGCCTGCGCCGCCGCCTGCCCGAACGGCTCCGCCATGCTCTTCGTGAGCGCCAAGGTCACCCACCTCGGACTCCTACCCCAAGGCAAGCCCGAAGCCGACCGCCGCGTCCTCGGCATGGTTCGCCAAATGGACAAGGAAGGCTTCGGCAACTGCTCAAATTACTACGCCTGCGAAGCCGTATGCCCCGCCAGCGTCCCCGCCGCCTTCATCGGTCGCATGAACCGCGAATTCACCGCTGCCTCGATGAAGGAAATGGCCGGGATGACGGTGTAAGGCCTCTTCAGCTTGCTTTTAAACTTTGAAATGTGGCGCGGGCGTCTTCGCATTCCGAAGTCGCAGTCTACAAGCTGCAGGCTGATCTCCCATGCGTGATCGCGTAGCATGGGAGGGTCAGCATCCTCGCCTGACCCAAATTCAAACACGGAACGCTTGGCAAATCTTTGACAGCCGAATCATTGCAGGCGGAGGAAACGCAGTCTTTTCGCCTGTGCAGTCGCGGGGCGTTTAGGAGTGCATCGCTGGTAGCTCTTGCACGGTCGAGACGACCATATCCCCCTCTCTCGCGCTCCCGCGCGGCATTGCGTAGCCTGGGAGACAACCTCACTGGTCGATCTGTTAGCACGAGCTGTCTCCAGCTTTACAGTTTCATGAAAAACGGGATACGGCTCGTCCGGAAGAGAACATCAGTCTTGACCACCCGCCAAAACTCTCAACCGTGTTGAGAGAATTGCACCCGCAGGCAGCAGATTTTTTCAAAGACATCTACTCGCTTGAATTTCTCGGTCTTCCTGCCGAACACGACGAAGCCGACCTCCACCGCAGTCTGCTGCGGAACCTGGGCCGCTTCATCACCGAGTTGGGCCGCGATTTCTGCTTCATCGGTTCCGAGCATCCCCTCCAAGTCGGCGGACAGGATTTTGCCCTCGATCTGCTCATTTTTCATCGCGGCCTGAATTGCCTCATCGCCATCGAACTCAAAGTCCGCGCATTCCGACCAGAAGACCTTGGCAAGCTCAACTTCTACCTCGAAGCCCTCGACCGGGATCATCGCAAACCCCATGAAAACCCTTCCATCGGTTTACTCCTCTGCGCCATCAAGGATGAAGAAGTCGTCGAGTATGCGCTCAGTCGGACCCTCTCCCCAACCTTGATCGCAGAGTAGCAGACCATGCTCCCAGATAAGGTCCTCCTTCGCGCCAAACTCCACGAGTTTTACCAACTCTGCACCCCGCCAGCAGACACCGCTACACTCCCCCTGCCATTAAAACCGAAGCGAAAAACACCAAGGAAAAAACATGATAAATGCATTCAACACCACCTTATCACGCCGTAGTCGCGAAGCGCGTAGGAGGATTTTTCATCCTGTTAATTATGTAAATCATTTCAAAAAAATGATTTCTGAATCTAAAATCCAATGCAAAATAATGCGCGTCTTTTTATACCAAAAGCGACTCGGAGATTATTAAATATCAATAATTAATCTGGGTGGCTGATTGAATGAAGTCATGCCTACAGATTGTGGTTTACCGCCGCATATTTCTCGGTTTCGGCACTATGGATTGTTGCCACTGGAGTCAATCAGCCACCCAGAATAATTAATGCCAGAACTCCTTCACTTCCACCCTCGCCAACAGCAGAATGTCCTCCAACCAGTCTGAGAAGGGTGTAGGACAAAAAAGTTAGGCGGCTAATTTGATGTCTGGATTTTCCCAGCGTCTGGCCTTGAGTTGTTGCTTGGCGTTGATGGTTTTGAGTTTTTTCCATGTTTCATCAAAGTTTTGACCAA